>NZ_JAKRKC020000003.1:300000-600000 GCF_022664455.2 Actinomadura luzonensis | reverse complement strand
CGGCGCCAGCAACTCCGTGACCGCCACCACCTCGGGCGGCACCGGCGCGCCCGGCCAGCCCGGCACGGTCAGCACGTCCGTGACCAGCTCCAGCGTCTCGCTGAGCTGGGGCGCCTCCTCGGGCACGGTGACCGGCTACCGCGTCTACGAGGGCGCCACTCAGAAGGCGCAGGTCACCGGCACGAGCGCGACGATCTCGGGGCTCGGCGCCTGCACGACCCACACCTACACCGTCAAGGCGTACAACTCGGCGGGCGAGTCGGCCGGCCGCGACGCCACCGCCACCACCAGCGGCTGCACCGGCAATCCGGGCAAGCTGGCCGGCGCCCCCTACCTCTACATGGGCTGGGGCAACCCGCCCGACCCGGGCGCCGTGATGGATGCGACCGGCGTGAAGTCGTTCACGATGGCGTTCATCCTGTCCAGCGGCGGCTGCACCCCGGCCTGGGACGGCAACCGGCCGCTCACCGGCGGCGCCGACCAGCAGGCGATCAACACGATCAAGTCGAAGGGCGGCAGCGTCCAGATCTCCTTCGGCGGCTGGCAGGGCAACAAGCTCGGCCCCAACTGCTCCAGCCCCGAGGCGTTCGCCGGCGCGGTGCAGCAGGTCATCAACGCGGTCGGCCCGGCCGTCGTCGACTTCGACATCGAGAACACCGACGAGTTCGAGAACTACACCGTCCAGGACCGCATCCTGAACGGCATCAAGATCATCAAGGCCAACAACCCGAACGTCAAGGCCGTCGTCACCTTCGGCACCACCACGACCGGCCCGAACGCGCACGGCGTGCGCCTGATCAACCAGTCGAAGGCGCTCGGCGTCCCGATCGACAACTACACGATCATGCCGTTCGACTTCGGCAGCTCCAACATCTACCAGGACACCGTCAACGCCTCCGAGGGCCTGAAGAACGCGCTCAAGAACGCCTTCGGCTGGAGCGACGCCCAGGCGTACGCGCACATGGGCATCTCGGGCATGAACGGCCTGTCCGACCAGCAGGAGCTGACCAGCACCGCCACCTGGACGCAGATCCGCGACTGGGCCAGGTCCAAGGGCCTGACCCGGCTCGCGTACTGGGCGGTCAACCGCGACCGCGGCTGCCCCGGCGGCGGCGTGACGTCCAACTGCAGCGGCATCGCCCAGACCGACTGGGACTTCACCAGGATCACCGCGGGATTCTGACCCGCCACCCGGCCCGCCCCGCTCGCCCCGGGGCGGGCCCACCCCGCCGAGGAGCCCCCCATGAGACCCGCCGCAGCGGCGCTCGCCGCCGCCCTCACCCTGGTCCTGACCGCCGCCCCCGCCCACGCCGCGAACCTCCTCGCCAACCCGGGCTTCGAGTCCGGCCTCACGGCCTGGACGTGCCCCGCCGGCCAGGCCGTGTCCGCCCCGGTGCACGGCGGCGCGAAGGCGCTCCAGGCCATTCCCGCGGGCACCGATCTGGCCCGTTGCCAGCAGACGGTGTCCGTCCAGCCGAACACCGCCTACCAGTTGTCCGCCTGGGTGCAGGGCGGTTACGTCTTCCTCGGCGCGACCGGCACGGGCGTCAACGCCAGCACATGGGGCTCGCCGGGCGCGTCCTGGGCCCAGCTCCGCACGTCCTTCACCACGGGCCCGTCCACCACGTCCGTGACGCTCTATGTGAACGGCTGGTACGGCCAGGGCCCCTACCTCGCCGACGACGTCGTCCTCGACGGCCCCGGCGGCACGCCGGACACCCAGGCTCCCACCGTCCCGGCGAACGTCACCGTCGGCGCCGCCACCTCCTCCACCCTCACCGTCACCTGGACCGCCTCGACCGACGACACCGGCGTCGCCCGCTACGAGGTCTCCCGCGACAACGGCGCCCCGGCCACCGTCACCGGCACCACCTACACCGCGACCGGCCTCACCGCGAACACCTCCTACGGCTTCCGCGTGCGCGCCTGCGACGCCGCCGGCAACTGCTCGGCCTACAGCCCGGGGGTCACCGGCACCACGACCGCGGGCGGCGGGGGAGGGACGCTGCCGAAACGGGTGCTGGTCGGCTACCTGCACGCGTCGTTCGCCAACGGATCCGGATATATCAGGATGAGCGATGTCCCGCCCGAGTGGGACGTCATCAACCTCGCCTTCGGCGAGCCCACCTCGGTCACCTCCGGCGACATCCGCTTCCGCCGCTGCCCCGCCGCCGAGTGCCCGAACGTCGAGCCCGAGGCCGACTTCATCGCCGCCATCCGGGCCAAGCAGGCACAGGGCAAGAAGGTGCTGATCTCCATCGGCGGCCAGAACGGCCAGGTCCAGCTCACCACCACGGCCGCCCGCGACGCCTTCGTCCGGTCCGTCGCGGCCATCATCGACACCTACGGCCTCGACGGCCTCGACGTCGACTTCGAGGGCCACTCGCTCTCGCTGAACCCCGGCGACACGAACCTGAGCGCCCCCACCACCCCGGTCGTGGTCAACCTCATCGCCGCGCTCAAGGCGCTCAAGGCCCGCTACGGGGCGAAGTTCGTGCTCACCATGGCCCCCGAGACGTTCTTCGTCCAGCTCGGCCACCAGTTCTACGGCCCGGGCCCGAACGGCGCGGCCGACCCGAGGAGCGCCGCCTACCTGCCGGTCATCCACGCCCTGCGCGACGACCTCACCCTGCTCCACGTGCAGGACTACAACTCCGGCCCGATCAAGGGCCTGGACGGCCAATACCACACCATGGGCGGCGCCGACTTCCACGTGGCCATGACCGACATGCTGCTCGCCGGCTTCCCCATCATGGGCGACCCGGCGAACGTGTTCCCGCCGCTGCGCCAGGACCAGGTGGCCATCGGGCTGCCCGCCTCGGTCAACGCGGGCAACGGGTTCACCTCCGTCGCCGAGGTGCAGAAGGCGTTCGACTGCCTGGCCAAGGGCACGAACTGCGGCTCCTACCGGCCGCGCGGCGTCTACCCCGGCCTGCGCGGCCTCATGGCCTGGTCCGTCAACTGGGACAGGTACAACGCCTTCGAGTTCTCCAGGAGCCACCGCGCCTACCTGGACGGCCTCACCTGAACCGGACGAGCTGCGTCGGCTTCAGCGGCACGCCGAGGCCCGGCGGGCGGTACGTCGGCAGGGCCTCGCCGTACTCGCGCATCCAGGCGTGGTCCACCAGCAGCCGCATCCGCCCGTCCGCGGCCCCGCCGCCCGGCTCGGCCGCGGCGGTCCGGCCGGCCAGCCGGGCGACCGCCGCCGTCACCAGCGCCGGGTCCGGCGGCGCCAGGTCGCAGTGCTCGTCGGGGCCGATCAGCAGGTCCACCTCGGGCGGCAGCGGGTAGATCGGCCGCGGCAGGGCCAGCACGCGCGGCGGCGGGGCCATCGGCCAGCCGTCGCGCACCGCCTCCAGCAGCACCGACCGCGACGTGCGCCGCGCGAACAGCCCCTCGGCGAGCGCCCAGCTCAGCGCGCCCACGTCGGCGCGGTCCTCGCCGCAGGCGTGCAGGCACAGGTACGGCACCAGCGGGATGCCCGCCGCGCCCGCCTGCGCCCAGCCGCCGCCGCACCCGGTCAGCACCAGCAGCGCCAGCATCGCCCGGTAGGCGGTGTCGGCGTGGGGGGTGTCGAGCCGGCCCGGCACGATCACGCACCGGCCGCCGGTCTTCTCCGCCGTCACGCCCAGCTCCCGGGCGATCTTCAGCGCGCGCGAGGCGGGCACGCCCGTGCACGCCTCCTGCCAG
Source organism: Actinomadura luzonensis (assembly GCF_022664455.2). NCBI lineage: Bacteria > Bacillati > Actinomycetota > Actinomycetes > Streptosporangiales > Thermomonosporaceae > Actinomadura > Actinomadura luzonensis. The sequence goes on along the minus strand of NZ_JAKRKC020000003.1, from coordinate 596,310 downwards.
CCCGGCGTGTACGGCTCGGCCCGGTCGCCGTACCCGTCGGGCCAGCGGCCCGGCAGGCCCGGCCGCGCCACGCCGTACCCGGCCAGCAGCAGGTCGAAGACCGTGGTCAGCAGCTCGCCCCCGTCCCGCAGCACCGGCACGCCGCGCCGCAGCACGCCGGGCCCGTCGTCGAAGCGCGGCAGCAGCACCTCCACCGCCTCGCCGCCCGCCTCGCCGCCGTACACGCTGAGCCGGTCGCTGATCCGCCCCTCCGCCACCTCGCCCGGCACGTACGCGTCCGCCCGCTCCCGCAGCCGCACCAGGAACGGCAGGTCCGTCGCCGCCATCGCGTGCCGCTCGAACGGCGTGCGGTCCAGGAAGAACTCCTTGAGCAGCACGTGCCCCATGGCCATCGCCAGCGCGCCGTCCGTGCCCGGCCGCACCACCAGCGTCTCGTCCGACAGCCGCGTGGGATGCGTGCCGATCGCGACCACCTTCTGGCCCTTGTACCGGCCGGCGATCACCCACGGCGTGTCCGCGGTCCGCGTCAGCCGGTCCTTCTCGCCCCACAGCAGCACGTACGCCGCCCGCGCCCAGTCCTCGGCCCGCGGCGGGCCGCCGAACCGCGTCCCGAGCACCTGCTCCGGCGCGCAGGGGTGCTCGGTCAGCACCGCCCCGCCGAGCCCGCCCACCAGCCCCGCCAGCGGCGAGGTCGCGAGGGCCGCCACCCGCTCCGGCCCGTGCTCGGTGGCGGTGTGCACGATGGCCGCGGCGGCCAGCTCCGCCGCGGTCGCGTCGTCGAGCGGCACCCGCCGCTCGCCCCGCGTCCTGGTGTATTGCTGAGAATTGCCTGTGAGTTTCGCCCACGCCGCGACCGGGTCGCGCAGCCCATCCCTCACCTCGAAGTAGAGCCTGACCAGTGCCTGGTTGACCTGCGATCCCCCCATGCAAAAAGTTGAACACAAAGCGTGAGGTCGTATCGCCATACGTGTCGGCATGTCGGGGATAAGAATCGGAAGCCCAGGTGGCGGCACCCAGAATGATGCGGCAGGCTAGTTGCCGCCATGGATTACGCAGTCCTCACGGGGATCGTCCTCGTCGCCGGTGTCCTGTTCGCCCTCGTCGCGCAGTGGCGCGACTGGCGCCCGCCGCTCGCCGCCGCCATCGCGGTCGGCGTCGTCGTGCGCCTGCTCATCATGTACACCTCGGCGATCGACTCATGGCAGCCCGTCGACTTCGTCGAGAGCTTCAAGCCCGCCGGCGAGGCCATCCTCCGCGGCGAGGACCCGGTGCTGGCCAGCGAGGGCGGCTGGCACTTCCTACCGACCATCCCGTACGTCTACGGCCTCCTGCTCTGGTTCGGCATCCCCTGGGAGTACGCCGGCCGCCTGGTCACCGTCGTCGCCGACATCGCGCTCATCCCGCTGGTCGCCAGGCTGGCCGGCGGCCCCAAGGCCAACCTGCGCGCCCTGCAGTACGCGCTCAACCCGCTCGCCGTGCTCATCGCCTGCGTGCACGGCCAGGTCGAGCCGGTCGCGCTGGTGTTCGGCGTGGCCGCGTTCGTGGTGGCGCGCGGCCCCGGCGACCCCGACCGCGCCGGCGTCCTCACCGACGTCGTCGGCAAGGTGCGGGCCGGCGTGGCGGCCTACGGCGTGAAGGCGTCGGCCGTGCGGGTGCTCGGCCGCGGCGGCATGCTGCACCGCGCCCTGCTGCCCGGCTCCGACGACAAGGCCACGCTCAAGCGCGGGGCGGCGGCCGGCCTGCTCATGGGCCTGGCGCTGTGCGCCAAGAGCTGGCCGATCTGGCTGGTCCCCGGCATGCTGCTGCTCCTGCCCAACCTGCGCTCGCGCATCGCCGCCCTGTTCACCACCGGCGTCGTGCCGGTGTTCTTCTTCGTCACGCTGCCGATCTTCGCCGGCACCGCGATCGGCGACCTGCCGAAGGTCATCGACACCATCCGCGACATCCGGCCGATCGTCGGCGAGTACGGCTGGACGCCGTGGTTCACCAGCGGCGACTGGGCGCTGCGCCCCGACCTGGCCTCGTTCGGCACCAACCTCATCTACGTCTGCGTCATCGCGGTCATCCTCCTCTGGCGGCGCGCCGACCCGATCGACCTCACCACCGCCATCCTGCTGATCTTCATGGTGGTCACGCCGCGCCTCGGCGCCCAATACCTGCTGTGGTTCATGCCGTTCCTGGTGGCCCGGCCCACCCGGTTCGCCTGGCCGGCCATCCTCGCCGTCTCGTTCTGGGCCGGCTACGGCTACCTCTACATGACCCAGTTCGACACCAACACCTGGTGGCACCTGCACTCGTTGTGGTCGCGGGCCTCGGTCGCGCTGCTGCCGATCCTGCTGCTGGCCATGCCGTGGGGCCGCCGCGACGCGACGGCCCCCGCCCTGGCCCGCTCCCCGGAGAAGGCCGGGGTCACCTCAGCGGCATAGCCGTTCCCACAGCGTCACCCACTGGTCGGGGTGGACGTGGCCGACGACGGCGTCCTTCGGCACCCCGGCCGCCCGCAGCGCGGCGTCCACCCCTTCGTAGCGGGCCCGCAGCGAGGCCCGCACCGAGCCGCCGGCGCCGCCGAAGCCCAGCTCCACCAGCTCCCGGTACGAGCGCCGCCCGGCCACGAGCGGCTCGGGCCTGCGCTCGACGCGCAGGATCGCCGAGTCGACCGACGGCACGGGACGGAAGCTCTCCCTGCCGATCGTGTCGCCCAGCCGCCAGCGGAACCACGGCCACGACTCGACCGTGACCAGGCTCCACCGGCCGTAGTCGCCGCTCCGCTTGCGCGCGTACTCCCGCTGCGTGAGCAGCGTCGCCGAGGTCAGGCCCGGCGCCCGCAGGCACCAGTCCACGATCCTCGACGTCACCGAGTACGGGATGTTGCCGACGACGGCGAACGGCTCGCGCGGCGCCCGCGCCGCCGTGAAGTCGCCCCGCACCACCTGGATGCGGGGATCGTCGCGGGTGCGCGCGGCCAGCCGGCCAGCCAGCACCGGGTCGATCTCGTGGCCGACGACGCGGGCGCCCGCCTCGGCCAGGGCGAACGTGAGCGCCCCTTCCCCCGGCCCCGGCTCCAGCACCAGCCCCTCCGGGGCGGCGGCCTTCACCATCAGCTCGACGGCATGGCGGTCGACCAGGAAGTTCTGCGAGAGCGTGCGCCGCGCCCGGTCCCGGGGCGTGCGGCCGCCGCCGCTGTTCCTGGCCTTCTTCTGAGTGTGTGAATAGTTCCCGTGTGCGAAATTCTGCGCCACAGCACTGCCCTTCCGGGTCCTCGAGAGTCGATCGGGTCTCGAAGGGCCCTGGGCACGCGTTGCGGACGCGCTGCCTCAGCTCGGGTTCGACGCGTCCGCTAGCGGGCCAGAGCCCGGCCGCGGCGGATGCGGATGAAGACGGGGCAGCAGAACATCGAGGTCATGGCCGTCACCCTAGGCAGCGCCCGCGCCGCCGGGCAACGCAATTACCGCTTTGAGCCGGCTTTGAGCTGGCCCGGGTAATCCTTGAAGCATGGACCGACCGGCCAGGGTGCTCGTGGTGGACGACGAGCCGAACATCCGAGCCCTGCTCTCCCAGACGCTCCGCCTGGTCTCGTACGAGGTGCGCACCGCCGCCACCGGCGCCGAGGCCGTCACGGCGGCCCGCCAGTTCCGGCCCGACCTCGTGGTGCTGGACGTGATGCTGGAGGACTTCGACGGGTTCGAGGTCGCCAGGCGGCTCGGCGGGAGCGTCCCGGTGCTCTTCCTGACCGCCCGCGACCAGGTGGAGGACCGCGTGCAGGGCCTGACGCTGGGCGCGGACGACTACGTGGTCAAGCCGTTCAGCCTGGAGGAGGTCGTGCTGCGCATTCGCGCCGTGCTGCGCCGCAGCCGCTCGGCCCCGGCGGACGAGGTGCTGCGCTACGCCGACCTGGAGCTCGACCCGCAGGCGCACGAGGTGCGGCGGGCCGGGGTGCCGGTCGAGCTGTCGCCGACCGAGTTCAACCTCCTCGAATACCTGCTCACGAACGCCGGCCGGGTGGTGAGCAAGGCGCAGATCCTGGACAGCGTCTGGCGCTACGACTTCGACGGCGACTCCAGCATCGTCGAGTCGTACGTCTACTACCTGCGCAAGAAGATCGACAAGTGGGAGCCGCAGCTCATCCACACCGTGCGCGGCGTCGGCTACACCCTGCGGACCCCGCGGTGAGGCCCGCGACGTGGAGCCTGCGCGTCCGGCTCGTCCTCGCCATCCTCGGCCTCGCCACGGTCGCCCTCGCGCTGTCGAACGTCGCCGGCGTCACGCTGCTGCGCGGCAACCTGCTCGACCGCGTTGACGCCCAGCTCAACCAGATCGCCAAGATCGCCTCGACCAAGAGCATCCAGCTCATCGTGCCGAAGCCGGTCGCGCTCAACGACCTGTACACGCTGCTCGCCAAGCGCGCCGCCGCCACCCAGCAGTTCATGATCTACGACGACGCGGGCCGACTGCGGTTCTCCACCGCGATCGACCCCGCCCAGCCCGCCCCCGACCTCGGCCCGGGCCCGATCCGGACAGGCGGGCCGTACACCGTCGCCGGCACCACCGGGCCGTCCTGGCGGGTCCGCGCCGTCCCGCAGACCGGCGGGGGCGTCCTGGTCGCCGCCCAGTCCCTGTACGAGGTGGAGCAGACCGAGACCTCGGCCGCCGCCATCGCCGTCGCCGTGAGCGCGTTCATCCTGCTCCTGCTCGGCCTCGCCGCCGACGCCGTGGTCCGCCTCGGCCTGCGCCCCCTCACCAGGATGGAGACCACCGCCGGGCACATCGCCCGCGGCGACTTCTCCCGCCGCGTCCCCGTCCACGGCCCCGCCGGCGGCCCGGACGGCTCGTCGGGCGGCTCGTCGGGCGGCCCGTACACCGAGCCCGGCCGCCTGGCCCGCGCCATGAACGTCATGCTCGACCGCCTGGAGGCCGAGATCGCCGCCAGGACCGCCTCCGAGGCCCGGATGCGCCGCTTCCTCGCCGACGCCTCCCACGAGCTGCGCACCCCGCTCACCTCCGTGCGCGGCTTCGCCGAGCTGCACCGCAGGGGCGGCGACGCCGGCGAGGCCATGCGCCGCATCGAGGAGGAGGCCGCCCGGATGGGCGTGCTCGTCAACGACCTGCTCACGCTGGCCCAGCTCGACGAGGAGCGCCCCCTCGACCGCGGCCCGGTGGACCTGCTGGAGGTGGCCGCCGACACGATCAGGGACGCCCGCGCCCGCGTCCCCGGCCGGCCGGTCAGGCTGACGGGGCTCGGCGGCCCGCTCGCGCCGGTCGCCGTCACCGGCGACGAGGCCCGCCTGCGCCAGGTCGCGGCCAACCTCGTCGGCAACGCCCTGACCCACACGCCTCCCGACGCCGCCGTCACGGTCGGCGTGGGCCGCGCGGCCGGCCTCGCCGTGCTGGAGGTCGCCGACACCGGGCCGGGCGTGCCGCCTGAGCACGTGCCGCGCCTGTTCGACCGCCTCTACCGGGTCGGGCAGGGCCGCTCCAGGGCCGACGGCGGGGCGGGGCTCGGGCTCGCCATCGTGGCCGCCATCGTCGAGGCCCACGGCGGCCGGGTCGAGGTCGACACCGCGCCCGGCCGCGGCGCCCGCTTCCGCGTGCTCCTGCCCGGCCTCCTACCTGACTCCGAGGCGGCTCCCAGGCCGCTTTGAGCGACGCTCAGCACAGTCGGGGGCATGAGACGGACACTCCTCACGACCGCCCTGCTGGCGGGCCTCGCCGCCCTCGCCGCCGGGTGCGGCGGCCAGAGCGGCGGCCCGGGCGTCGCCTCCGTGGCCGGCGCCTCGGCCCCGCCCCCGGCGAGCGCGTCCCCCAGCGCCACCGCCGACCCGCAGGAGCAGGGCAGGCTCTTCGCCCGGTGCATGCGCGAGCACGGCGTCCCCATGGACGACCCCGACACCAAGGACGGCGGCCTCGTCAAGATCATCGGCGAGGGCCTGGACAAGAACACCATCAAGCAGGCCACCGACGCCTGCCGCCAGTACGCCCCCTCCCTCGACCGCAAGAGCCTCGACCCGCAGCAGGTCGAGCAGCTGCGCCAGTTCGCCCGGTGCATGCGCGAGCACGGCGTGAACATGCCCGACCCCGACCCCGACGGCGGCTTCGCCAGCGGCACCGCCCGCGCCTTCAAGCCCGACGACCCGGCCTTCAAGAAGGCGTTCGAAGCCTGCCGGGACACCTTCCCGCGGATCGGGGGCGGCAAGTGACGCAGGTCAGGGAGCTGGACGGGCGCGCCCTGCGCCCCCTGCCGCCCCGCCGCCGCAGGCCGCTGCGCGCCCTGGCCTGGGTGGGCGGCGCGGCGCTGCTGGCCGCCGCGGTGGCCGCCGCCGCCGACCGGCTTCGGCGGCTCCGGAGACGGCGGCGCGGCCGCCGCGCGGCGGCCGCCCGCCACCGCCCAGGTCGTCCGCACCACGCTGACCGCCACCGAGACCGTGAACGGCACCCTCGGCTACGGCGACCCGGTCACCGTCACCGGGCGGACCCAGGGCACGATCACCTGGCTGCCCGCCGAGGGCGCCGTCATCACCCGCGGCCACGGCGTCTACAGCGTCGACGCCGACCGCCGCCCCCTCCTGTACGGCGACCTGCCCCTCTACCGCACCCTCCAGGACGGCGCCCACGGCAAGGACGTCGAACTCCTCGAACGCAACCTCGCCAAGCTCGGCTACACCGGCTTCGACGTGGACGACACCTACACCTGGGCCACCGCCGACGCCGTCGAGCGATGGCAGGAGGACCTGGGTCACGACGTCACCGGCCGCGTCCGGCCCGGCGACGTCGTCGTGGCCGCCGGCCCGATCCGCGTCGCCGGCCTCAAGAAGGCCCTCGGCGACAGCGCGACCGGCCCCGTCCTCACCGCCACCGGCACCACCCGGCAGGTCCGCGTCGACCTCGACGTCGCTGACGAGCACCTCGTGCGCAGGGGCATGAAGGCCGGCGTCGAGCTGCCCGACGGCGCCACCGTGAACGGCAAGGTCACGAGCGTGGGCAAGGTCGCCACCCAGACCGGCACCGGCAACGACCCCGCCACCACGATCGAGGTCACCATCGCGGTCAGCGGGCTGAAGAAGCCGTACGACGCCGCCCCCGTGGACGTCACGCTCGTCTCCGAGCGGCGCGCGGACGTCCTCGCCGTGCCCGTGGGCGCGCTCGTCGCCCTCGCCGAGGGCGGCTACGGCGTGCAGGTCGTCGAGGGCGCCGCCACCCGCTACGCGGCGGTCACGACCGGCCTGTTCGCCGACGGCCAGGTCGAGGTCACCGGCGTGGCCGAGGGCACCACCGTGGCGGTGCCGGCGTGATCGCCGAGCTGCGCGACGTCAGCAAGCTCTACGGCGACGTCGCCGCGCTGCGCGGGGTGTCCATGGACATCGGCCCGGGGGAGCTGGTCGGCATCGTCGGCCCGTCCGGCTCCGGCAAGTCCACGATGCTCAACATGATCGGCACCCTCGACCGGCCCACCGGCGGCGTCGTCCGCGTCGCCGGGCACGACGTCAGCACCCTCACCGACCGGCAGCTGTCCGCCCTCCGCGCGAACGTCATCGGCTTCGTCTTCCAGCAGTTCCACCTGGCCCCCGGGGTCCCCGCGCTGGACAACGTCGCCGACGGCCTGCTGTACGCCGGGCCGTCGCAGCGCGAGCGGCGGCTCCGCGCGTACGAGGCGCTGGAGCGCGTGGGCCTCGCCCACCGGCTCGGCCACCGCCCCCACGAGCTGTCGGGCGGCGAGCGGCAGCGCGTCGCCATCGCCCGCGCCGTCGTCGGCGAGCCCGCGCTGCTGCTCGCCGACGAGCCGACCGGCAACCTGGACTCCCGGTCGGGAGCCGGGGTGATGGAGCTGCTGCGCGAGCTGAACGCCGCCGGCACCGCCGTCGTCGTCATCACCCACGACCGCGACATCGCCGCCTCCCTGCCCCGTCAGGTGGAGATGCTGGACGGCCGCATCGTGCAGGGGGTGCCCGCGTGAACGCGCTGACCGCACACCGGATGCGGGCCAGGGACGTCGTCCGGGTCGGCGGGGCCGGGCTGCGCGCCCGTCCGCTGCGGGTCTTCCTGTCGGCGCTCGGCATCGCCATCGGCATCGCCGCCATGCTCGGCGTCGTCGGCATCTCCGCCTCCAGCCAGGAGGACCTCAACCGCCGGCTCGCCGCCCTCGGCACCAACCTGCTCACCGTCGCGCCCGGCAAGACCCTGTTCGGGGAGGCGTCCCACCTGCCGGCCGAGGCCGAGGACATGATCGCCCAGATCGCCCCCGTCACCTCCGTCACCGCCACCGGCACCACCGGCGCCAGGGTCTACCGCAACGACCGCGTCCCGCCCGCCGAGACCGGCAGCATCTCCGTCACCGCCGCCCGCCTCGACCTGCTCCAGGACGTCGGCGCCGGCGTCGTCTCCGGCGCCTGGCTGAACGCCGCCACCCACCGCTACCCGGCCACCGTGCTCGGCGCCGAGGCCGCCGACCGGCTCGGCGTCGTCCATGCCGGGCCCGAGCAGCGGGTGTGGCTCGGCGGGGAGTGGTTCACCGTCGTGGGCGTGCTCGCCCCCGCCCCGCTCGCCCCCGAGCTGGACACCGCCGCCCTGGTCGGCTGGCCGGTCGCCGAGCGGCGCCTCGGCTTCGACGGCTACCCGACCACGATCTACGCCCGCGCCGAGGAGTCGCAGGTCGCCGCCGTCCGCGGCGTGCTCGGCGCGACCGCCAACCCCGAGAAGCCGAACGAGGTCGAGGTCTCCCGCCCCTCCGACGTCCTGGCCGCCAAGCAGGCCACCGACGCCACCCTCAACGCCCTGCTGCTCGGCCTCGGCGGCGTCGCGCTGCTCGTCGGCGGCGTGGGCGTGGCCAACACCATGGTCATCTCGGTGCTGGAGCGGCGTGCGGAGATCGGCCTGCGCCGCTCGCTGGGCGCGACCCGGGGACAGGTCCGGCTCCAGTTCCTCGCCGAGTCGCTGCTGCTGTCCGCCCTCGGCGGCGTCGGCGGGGTGCTGCTCGGCATCGGGGTCACCGCCGCGTACGCGGGGCTCCAGGGCTGGCCCGCCGTCGTCCCCCTGTGGGCGATGCTCGGCGGGGTGCTCGCGACGCTGGTCATCGGAGGGCTCGCCGGGTTCTACCCGGCCGTCCGGGCCGCCCGCATGCCGCCCACGGAGGCCCTGGCCACGCCCTGACCGGGTAGCCCCGCGGTGACAACCCCCTACCAGCCGCCGTGCCTCCGCGCTGCGGGGTAGGGGGTGCCACCGACCTGCGAAAGGGATCTCCATCATGGATGTGCTCGATCGCGCGGAACGCTACCTGTACCTGAACGCCAGGCTCATCGACCGGCTGCGTTTCGCCGCGCTCTTCCGCGACGGCGACCGCGAGCGGGTGCTGGACGCGCTTCGCTGCTACCAGAACCCCGACGGCGGCTTCGGCCACGCCCTCGAACCCGACCTGCGCGGCCCCGGCAGCCAGCCGGAGCCCGTCGAGGTGGCCCTGTGGATCATGGACGAGCTGGACGCCTTCCCCTCGCCGATGGTGCCCGCCGCCTGCGACTACCTGGCCCACCTGACCACCGGCGACGGCGGGGTGCCGTTCGCCACGCCCGCCGTCCGGCACGACCCGCGCGCGCCCTGGTGGCAGAGCGACGACGACCCGCCCGGCAGCCTCGTCCCCACGGCGTCCATCGCCGGGCTGCTCCACAAGCACCTCATCACCCACCCGTGGCTGGCCGCCGCCACCGAGTTCTGCTGGTCCACGATCGCCGCCGTGGACGAGCCGAACGCCTACGAGGCCCGCGCCATCGTGACGTTCCTGGACCTGGTGCCGGAGCGGGACCGGGCGGACAGCGAGTTCGAGCGGCTGCGCGAGGCCATCCTCGCGACGGTCGCCCTCGACCCCGCCGAGCCCGGCGAGGTCCACTTCCCCCTGGACTTCGCCCCTTACCCGCTCCGGCTGCCGCTCTTCACCAAGGACGTCCTGGACCTGCACCTCGACGCCCTCCTCGCGGCCCAGTCCGCCGAGGGCGGCTGGAACGGCAACTGGACGATGTGGACGCCGCTGGTCAAGCACGAGTGGGGCGGACACATGACGGTCCAGCGGCTGAAGACGCTGCGCGCGTACGGCCGGCTCCCGTCCGGCTGAGCGCCGCGTACGTTGGAGGCATGTACGCGGAACGGTCTCCCGACCCCGGCCTGGCTGCCGTCGTGGCCTGCCACTGGCACCGGGTCAGCGAGTCCGCCGGCGATCTGCTCGTGGTGCCCGACGCCTGCGTGGACCTGTACTGGGGCCCCGGCGGCCCGTTCGTCGCCGGCCCCGACACCGGCCCGGTGGCGACGGCGGCGGGCGACGTGTTCGTGGGGGTGCGCTTCCGGCCGGGCGCGGCCGCCGGCCTGTTCGGCGTCCCCCTGCACGCCCTGCGCGACCAGCGCGTCCCCCTCGCCGACCTGCCGGCCGCGGCCTGGCCCGGCTTCGCCCTCCTCGCCACGGCACCGCCCGTGCCCGGTGGATCGGCGATCCCCGCCCTGCACCACGCCCTGACCCGTGCCGTCCGCGCCGCCGCTCTCCCGGCCGAGGCGACGCGCCCGGCCCGCTCCGCCGCCCCTGCGCCCGCCCCGGCCCCCGCCCGCCTCGCGGCCGCCCTGCGCTCCGGCCGCTCGATCGCCGAAACGGCCTGGGACCTCGGCCTCAGCGAACGCCAGCTCCACCGCCGCAGCCTGGCGGCCTTCGGCTACGCCCCGAAGACGCTGCAACGGATCATCCGCTTCCAGCACGCCCTGCGCCTGGCCCGCGCCGGAGTCCCGCACGCCACCGTCGCCGCTGAGGCCGGCTACACCGACCAGGCCCACCTGTCCCACGACGTCAAGCGCCTGAGCGGCGTCACCCTCAGCGCCCTCGCCCCTCGCGGCTAATCGCCGTTCGGCATCTTCCCCGAGATCAACGCCTGCGCCCATTTCGCACTCGGATCGCTGTCCACCAGAACCGCCCGCGCCAGCAGGCTCAGCGGAATGGCCAGAATCGCCCCCAGCGGCCCCAGCACGAACGTCCACAACAGCAACGACATGAACGTCATGGTCGTGGAGAGCCCCACCGCGTCCCCCAGGAACTTGGGCAGGATGAACGACTGCGTGACCACGTTGATCACGATGTAGGCGGCGATGACGAGCACCATCGTCCGCACCCCGCCGTCCAGCAGCGCCAGCATCGCGGGCGGCAGCAGCCCGATCACGAACCCCACGTTCGGGATGTAGTTCGTGATGAGCGCCAGCACCCCCCACAACAACGGCAGCGGCACCTGCAGAATCGACAGCGCCACCACGTCGAGCACCGCGTTGAGCAGTCCGAAGACCGTGGAGACGATGAGGTAGCGCCGCGTCTTGTGCGCGAACGTCGCCAGCGCCGTCACCAGTTGCGGCCTGTTGCCTTCCCCCGCGGTGAGAATGCGGGCGGTGACCGGCGCGTCCAGGCACATCGCCAGCAGCAGCACCACGATGAGGAACAACGCGGACAGCACGCCGATCAGGCTCCCCAGCAGGCTCTGCGCCACCCCCAGCAGCCGGGTCGGGTCGAACGTCTGCAGCGTCCTGCTGAGCACGTCGTTCCCGAGCCCGTACGAGGCCGCCCACTTCTGCGCGTCCACGAGCAACCGCTGGAACTGGTCGGTGTACGTGGGCAGCAACGAGGCGAGCTGCGTGACCGAGATGGTCAGGATGCCCACCATGCCCAGCAGTACCAGAACGACGATGAGGAAGGGCACCGCGACCTGCAGCCAGCCCGGCGCCCCCTTGGCGGCGAGCCAGCCGCGCACGGGCGCGACGGCGATCACCAGGACCAGGGCCAGCACCACCGGGCCGACGATCGAGCTGACCTCACGCAGGCCGAACAGGGCGACCACCGCGCCGGCGATGCCGACCAGGATGATGAGCGCCCGGGGAAGGGGTTGATCTCGCACCCCCGGTTCCTACCCCGTGCACGCGGGGGGAGCCGTCGATTTGACGGTTCCCGGGACCGTACATAGAGTTCACCAGTCCCGCGAGAACGGCAGTGATCGCCGGCCTCACTTCGGGGACGACCTCCTGACACCTCCACTTCGGTGGCGTTCGCAAGCATGCGAAACGGCTGGTAAGTTAGAGGGGTTGCCCCGGAAACGGGGCGCGGATTAATTCCAGCAGGTCGAGCAGGGCCGGTCAATTTGACAGCCACCTGAACGACTGAAAGAATTAGGACACAACGAAAGACCGAAACGAAACGCCTCCGACGCAAGGCTTGAAAGCCTGGCTGACGATGTACGCGTCCGTTTCTTGAGAACTCAACAGTGTGTTAAAAGCCAGTGCATGTGCATCACACATGTATCACCCCGTCATTCATGACGGATTCTTGCTTGGACAGTACTGTCCGAACAGTCATTGTTTGGAGAGTTTGATCCTGGCTCAGGACGAACGCTGGCGGCGTGCTTAACACATGCAAGTCGAGCGGAAAGGCCCTTCGGGGTACTCGAGCGGCGAACGGGTGAGTAACACGTGAGCAACCTGCCGTCGGCCAACGCCCCGACCCTGCAGTGCACGAACGTCCCAGCCCCCAGCCACCGCCGCGGCACCGCCGTCCCGTCCACGAGGGTGACGTTCGCTAGCGCGTTGCCCCGGAACTCCACGCTGCCGGCCACGCCGTCCGCCGCCAGCCCGTACGTCGCCACCCGCTTCTCCACGGCCATCCCCGCGTCCACGCCCCACCCACGCCCGTCGAGCACCCGCGTCACGTGCTCGGTGAAGTCGGCCCGGGCCGCCTGGCAGTCCTCCTCCGCGCCCACCCAGAACACGGTCCGCGGCGACGAGCAGGCGGCCTGGTCGAACCAGTACGTGTCGTTGACGAACCCCTCCGCCACGCTCGCCCGCAGCGCTCGCGCCGCGCACAGCCACTGCGCCGCCCGCAACACCGCGAACGACGACCGATCCGGGAAGCCCAGGTCACGGGCGTGCGGCGCGAGCGGATGCCGCCGCACCTCCAGCACCGTACGATCGCCGCCCCACACCACCCGCAGGTCGCAGGCCGCCGACAGGGCCGCCGTCACGCCTTCGCGGGACCGGTCGTAGGAGACGATCCGCTGCGTCTCGCTCACGATGGGATCGGCCTCGTCCAACGCCTCGTGCAACGTCTCGACGATCACCTCGGCGACCGCCCCGGCCCGCGGCGAGAGCCGCACGACGTTGCGGTTGCCCATCAGCGCGGACAGGGCCCAGGAGTACACGAAGACGGTGTCGACGTTGGCCGGCGGAATGTGGAAGACCAGACCGCGCGGCACCCGTACGTGCTCGCCCGCCAGGGCGTCCACCGTACGCGCCAGCTCGCTCGGCCGCAGGAAGAATCCGAGGGACCCGAGCTCCGGATGCCGCCGCGCCAGAGCAGGCCGCAACAACCGCCTCCCGAACGCTCCCAGAAACCCCCGGATCCGCTCATCCCCCACACTCAGCCCAGAACCCCGCACCCCCCGCAGCAGCTCCTCAACCGCCACGACATCCGACCCGCCCCTGCCGTCAGAGCACCCCGAACCCGCCGAACCCGCCGAATCCGGCGAACCCACATGAGGCCCGCCCTTCGCGAGAGGGAACCGAACCTGCACCAGGTGTCCCTCATCGTCCGCGCCGCCTTCGCTCCCGCCACGACCGACGCCTCCCGCCACGGCCGCCGCCGCTCCCGCTGCCTCCATCGCTCCCCTCTCCTCGCACTCCCATCACCGCCACCACCACGACGCCCAGCCCTCACCACGCGGGCGCTCAAACCCTGGCCCCCGCAGCCCCGACCCGCAGCCCCGGCCCTCAGCCTGGGACCCGCAGTCTGGGACCCTCACCCTTGTCCCGCACCGAAGGTGTCGCTGCAGCCGCGCACCTCGGCCCGCGGCAACCGTCCCAGCACCTCGAACCGCTTCCCCGGCCACGCCCCGTCGTCGACCCCACGCACCACCCCCATGTCCTCGGTGAGCAGCACGTGCCCGGGATAGGAGGTGGGCAGCGTGCTGACCACCTCGACCAGTCCCGGCGTCCCGACCGGCGCCTCCTCCCACGTCTCCGGATCCCGGATCACCACGTCCGCGAAGTCCGGGCAGTAGAGCCCGTCGCCTTCGGGCCCCTCCAGGAAGATGGTCCCGATCTGCTCGACCATCCCGTAGAAGTTGTGGATCCGGACGAGCCCGCACTCCGCGCCCAGCCGCCGCCGGAACTCGGCGTTGTCCACCGCCTGCTCGGCCAGCCGCTTCCAGCCGCCCGAGTGGACGAGCACCCCCTGCGACAGGTCCACCCCCAGGTCCAGCAGGTAGAGCCACACCATGAACGTGAACCCGAACACCAGGAACCGCTGACCGCCGTGCCGGGCCAGGAACCCCTTGACCGCCTCGGCGTCCACCCGCCCCCGCTCGTCCAGGACGAACGTGTGATCCCGCCCGAAGTTCATCATCCCGAGCACCCCGGCCCCGCGCGCGCTGAGCGTCGCGTCCCGGACCACGGCCCGGCTGTCGACCACCAGCATGGGCAGCCGCCGCTCGCCCAGCACCTCCTTGAGGGTCGCGGCCAGCATCCGCGTCTGCGCCGCCGCCGCCTCGCGGTCGAGGTAGACCCGGCTCGGCCGCTGCCCGGTGGTGCCGCTGGACGTCAGGACCCGGAACACCCGCTCGCGCGGCACACTCCGCAGCTCATGCGTCTTGAACAGCCGCACCGGCAGCCACGGCAGGTCCACCAGCCTCTCGTACGGCGGCCGCGCCCCCGTCGCCTCGAGAATGCGCCGGTACGGCAGGCACGCCTCCCGATGCCGCTCGGTCAGCGCGGCCAGCTCCCTGACGAGCCGCGCCTCCCGCTCCCCTTCACGCAGACTGAAAACGCTCACCCCGAACCCCCGCTCGTGCTCGTACGTCCGGATGCCGCCCACAACGCCCTCGCGCCCGCACGCCGCCGCCAAGCACCCATGCCCGCGCACAGCCACCAAGCGCCCGTCTCCCTCGCCCCCCACACCACCCCTCGCAGACCATGACGACAGGCGGCTCTGCCGCCCTGCCCCTCACCTCCCATGAAGCGTCCGATCAGCCGCATTCGCGCCGCGCCCCGCACCCCGCGACCGCTCATGTACGACTCTCCAGGGCCCGGTAGTCGACCTTGCCCGTGGCGAGCAGCGGCAGCCGCTCGATCGGCCGGACGTCGAAACCGCTCCAGTGCAGCCGCAGCTCGGCGCCCAGCCGCCGCGCGAGCCCCGCGCAGCCGGCGGCGTCGAGCCCTTCGGCCCAGACGGTCACCCGGTCGTCCCCGCTCGTGGCCGCGACCGGCCCGGCACCGCGCAGCAGGCGCTCGACGTCGTCGAGGTTCACCCGCACGCCGAAGATCTTGGCGATGCGCTTGAGCCGTCCGGTGATGTGAAGGAAGCCCTCCGCGTCGAGGTGCCCGAGGTCGCCGGTGCGCAGCACCCCACCGAGGTCGTCCCCTCGGGCCAGGTCGGCGGCCGTCTCGGCGTAGCCCATCATCACGTTGGGCCCGTGGTAGACGACCTCGCCGTCCTCGATCTCCAGCCGCCCGCCGGGCACGGCCGTGCCCACCGAGCCGAGCTTGTCGGCCAGCCGGTCCGGCGGCAACACGGCGATCCTGGCCGTCGCCTCCGTCTGCCCGTACATCACGAAGAACCGGTCCGCCTTCGCCGCGAACTCGGTGACGAGCTCCGGCGCGAGCCGCCCGCCGGCCTGCGTGAGCGTGGCGACGGACGGGTGCTCGGCCCGGTCGTAGCGCAGCCGGCGCAACATCTCGTACTGGTACGGGACGGCGGCCAGCGACGTGCAGTGGTGCGCGTCCAGATGCGTCCAGAACGAGCGCTCCAGCAGCCCCGCCTCGGTCAGCATCACCGTCGCGCCCGCGATCAGGTGACTGTTGAGCACCGAGAGGCCGTAGCTGTAGTGCAGCGGCAGGCTGGTGGGCGCGACCTCGCGCGGAGTGATCGACAGGGCTGTGGCGATGCCGGCGGCGTTGGCCAGGACGGCCTGGCGGGACAGCCGGACGAGCTTGGGGTTGCCGGTGGACCCCGAGGTGGCGAGAAGCACCGCGAGATCGGGATGCGGATCGGGCACGTCGCGCCGCGCGGGCGGCGAGCCGTCCCCGGCGTGCGTGAACCCGAGCAGCGCCGCCGGCCGGAACCGCGCGGCCAGCTCCGCCAGCGCCCCCGGCGACAAATCCGGGTCCAGCAGCGCCACGGGCCGGCCGGAGCGGAAGGCGGCCAGGTAGCGGAGCACGGAGGCGAGATTGTTCCGCATGCCGCAGAACAACGGGCCGGGACGCAGCCGGGCCAGCACCTCCGCCGTCCGGACCACCCGCCGCTCCAGCTCACCCGCGCCCAGCACCACCGACTCCCCGGCGATGATCAGCCGCGCCTGCGGATGAGGAAAGGCACTCGCGGCGACCGCGAACCCTCCGGCCACCGACGCGGGCGCGACCGCGGCTGCGGATCCGGGCGCTGATGCGGGTGCGGAAACGGAGGACCGTGACGGTGCGGCCGCGGAGGCCGGTGCGGAGGCGGACACGGAGGCCGGTGCGGAGGCGGACGCGGAGGTCGGTGCGGAGGCGGACGCGGGGGCGGAGGCCGGTGCCGGTGTTGCGGCGGAGGCCGGTGCCGGCGCGGAGGCGGCTTCCGGTGCGGCTGCTGCGGAGGCGGATGCCAGTGCAGTTGCCGCGGATTGCGGTGATGCCTCGCCCTGAGCCGTGTCGCCGCCCCGTGAAACGGTTGCCCGCCGCGAGGCGACCGCCGTTTCGACGTTGAGCGCCGGATTGGCACTGAGCGCCGGATTGGCACTGAGCGTCGGGGCCGGCTGCGTGCCGGGCCGCGTAGTCGGAGTTCCAGGGGTCGAGGAGGGCGTCGGCTGCTGTTCGTGGTTCGTCATGGCACCAGACCCCCGTCCACCCCGAGGATCTGGCCGGTGATGAAGTCGGCGTCGGGGGAGAGCAGGAACGCGACCGCGCCCGCGACGTCGTCGGGACGACCGAGCCGGCCGAGCGGGGTGGCGGCGATCGTGGCGGTACGGGCGTCGGGGTCGAGCGTGGACAACATGTCGGTCTGGATGTAGCCGGGGGCCACCGCGTTGACCCTGATGCCGGAGCGGCCCAGTTCTTTGGCGGCGGCCAGGGTGAGGCCGACGAGCGCGGCCTTGGAGGCCGAGTAGACCGTCTGGCCGGGGCCGCCCGCGAGGCCCATGACCGAGGACATGACGACCACCGCCGGGAACGTCCCGCGTCGCAGCAGCCTGAGCGCGGCCTGCAGGGTGTGGGTCGCGCCGACGGCGTTGACCTGGAAGAGGCGGCCGACCGTCTCGTGGCGCACCATGCCGAGCAGGCCGGCCGCGTGGATGCCGGCGTTGACGACGAGCGCGTCGAGACGGCCGTGGCGCTGGTAGATCTGCCGCATCATGGCCGCGACGAGGGCGGGGTCGGCGACGTCGCCGTGCACCGCGTCCGTCAGGCCGCCGGTCTGCGCGGCGACCTCGGCGGCGGCCTTGTCGGCCCGCTCCTCGTCGCGGCCGTGGAGCACGACGCGGTCTCCGCGGGCGGCCAGCCGGACCGCCACCGCCCGGCCGATCCCCGTCGTCGAGCCCGTGACGAGGACGACGCGGGGAGAGGAAGGCGGAGAGGGCAGGGTCGCGGGTCGCTGCGGCGACGTCGCGGGGACGTGTTCGGACGCCGCGCGGCTGAGCCCGAGGCCGCTCCACGCCAGGGCGAACTCCTGCCCGGGGTGGGTGACCTGCTGAGGGCTTGGAGGTGCCGGCGCGGGGCGGCTCTCGCGCTGCTCGGTCATCAGGTGCCCGCCTGTGGCGTCTGGGGCATCTGGTGCGTCCGGCGCTTGATCGGGCAAAGTGCTCGTCGTTGTGGCATTCGTCGCGAGGACCGCAGGTAGCGGGGTCGTAGGGGTGGGACACGTTGTTTGAGGTCCGGCCGTGCCGGGCGGCTCGGGCGTTTCCGGTCCGGCTGCTGCCGTGGCGCTGTCGTCGGACGCCGGCAGGCCCAGGCCGAAGCCGCTGAACGGTGCGGTGTCGGCATCAGGGCTGCTGGGTGCCGCCTCGGAGCTGGAGCTGCCGGCATGTGCCGGCTTCAGGTGGGAGGCGCTGGGGGATGACGTCCTGACGCCTGGACTGCCGGACGGAGTCAGGTCCGTGCGCGTCTCGTCGTGGCTGTCGCGGGGCACTGGAGGCGTGGGGGAGGTGCCGCGTGAGGCCACCCTGGTGCCGGAGCCGCCGGACCGGGCTCGCCCCGTGCCGGAGACGTCAGCGCCGGCGACATCGGGAGATCCCGGATCGGGCCCGAGGCCGTCGCCGGGCCGTGCCGGTGCCAGGCCGAGACGGATGGACGGTGCCGCGTTCGGTCCGGGATCGTCGGGGCGCGCCGGTGTCAGGTCGAGACGGGTGGGTGACGCCGCATTCCGTCCGGGATCGTCGGGGCGTGCCAGTGCCAGTGCCGGTGCCGGGCCGGGACCGGTGGACGGTGCCGGGCTCGGGCCGGAGCTGATGGCCGGTGCCGGAGAGGCGTCGAGGGCCTCGGTCGCTTCCGGTTCCGGTTCCGGTGTCATCGCGCCCTCCCGCGGTCGGTAGACGCTGCCTGGTCCGTTGTCATGCCGCCCCCAATGGCTCGGACGATGGCTGGCCCGGTCTCATGGCACCCCCGGCAGACCGGAGGTGGACTGGTGTGGCTCGTGGCGTCCCCCGACGCCTCCTGCTGGTGCCGGCACCGGCGTCTGCCCCCGACGCCCCCGGTGGCCCGGGCTCCTGCTGCTGCGGGAGCGCGGAGCCGGGTGCGAGGGCGCGGTCAGACGGCGGCGGTGCCGACGCCGTGCTTCTCGAGGAGCTCGGCCGCCTTGGCGAACGAGCTCATGTCGATCATCTCGTCGGTGTCGATCATGATGGAGAACTCGTCCTCCATCGCGGCGACCAACGCCATGTGGGCCAGTGAGTCCCACTGCTGGATGGCGCGGTATTCGAGGTCGTCGACGGATGCGTCGGCGGGAAGGTTGAGAGCTCTGCGGAAGACGGCCCGCAACCGGTCGAGATGGCTCATGATCACTCACTAACTCTCTGTCCTCAGGCCACGACCGAGTGTAGCGGCAATTCCGGGTCCGGAGAAACCAAGACCCCACCCCGAGTAATGGAACCGTATAACGGCGAGTGAGGCACGTTCGGGGCTGGGAATGTCGGATGGGGCGCGCCAACCGCTACGGGGGGAATGATGGACGAATCCAATCACTGGTACGGGCACTCGCGCATACTCGGCAGATACTGTGAGATGCCGGACGAGGCGCCGAAGCGCATCCAGGGCTTTCTGCAACATGGGTGGAACTATCTGCACGGGTTCCCGCCGAACGATCACTGGTGCAGCCCGGGTTATCCCCGTTTCGTGTGGTCTGACGTGCTGCGCCGACGAGGCTGGTCGATGGGGCGCAGAGGACACTACCTCATCGGCGCGCCCTGGATTTACCTCCTTCATCTGGAGCCCGAACTGGGCGTCACCCCGAAACGTGAGGGTACGATCTGGTATCCCTTTCACGGCTGGGAGAAGAGCTCCGTCAGCGGCGATCATGCCCGGCTGGCGGACGAAATCCGAAATGTCGAGACAGAGCCGGTCACGGTTTGCCTTTACTGGCTGGAATTCGCAAACCCGGACATTCGGCGAGCGTATGAATCGCGGGGTTTTCGGGTCATCTGTCACGGCGAGCGCGGTTCCCGCTGGGAGGGGAAAGGGCGCGACTTCCTGCGCAAGCAGCTGACCCAGCTGCGACGCCACCGCAGGGTGGCCTCCAACCGGCTCGGCAGCGCGCTGTTCTACGGCGCGTCGGTGGGCTGCGAGGTCGCCGTGTACGGGGACCCCATGCAGTACGAGGACGAACGCCCCGAGTACGGCGGCACGGCGCGCCGCATGCGGCTCTGGCCCGAGCTGCACGGCGAGCGCGTCGATCCCGAGCTGGCGGTCGAGGTGGCGCGGCGCGAGCTGGGATTCGAGTATCAGGCGACACCGGAGGAGCTACGGCGCATGTTCGGATGGAAGCGGGTGCGGTACGCGTGAACGAGGCACCCGGGAACGTCCGGTTGATCGGTGGAGAAATGCTGCTCTGGTCGGACATGGCCGACATGGGCGGCATCACCGACTGGCGGGGGGCGGCACTTGAGCTGATCAGGCGGATCCTTCCCGCGAACGGCAAGGTGCTGCTGGTCGGCCCGCATCCGCAGGCGGTGGTGGACGAGGTGGCGGCTCTCGCCGGATTGACGGGCGCGCTGGCGAAGGCACTGCCGGAGGACGTCGTCGCGTCTCCAGCGAAGGCACTGCCTGAGGACGGCGATGTGTCGACGGTGGAGGTGCCGTCTGAGGACGGCGATGTGTCGACGGTGGAGGTGCTGTCTGAGGACGGCGATGTGTCGACGGCGGAGGTGCTGCCTGAGGACGCCGTCGGGCCGGGCGCTGTCGCTGCCCGCCCTCTTCCTGTCGGAGAGGGCACGGGTGCGCCGGACGGCGAGGGTGCGTCGGGTGACCAGGGGGTGGGCGGGGGGCCGGACGTGGGGGTGTTGGTGCGGTCCTACCCCGACGCCTGCGCTCTGGGTGAACGTCACCCGGGGCTGGCCGTCTTCTGCGGGAGGCTGGAGGCGTTCCGGGCGGAGGAGCCGTACGATCTGGTGCTGGCCCTCGACGGGCTGCTGCGGACGCACTCCGCCGAGGCGCCGGCCGCGGCCTGGATCGAGTCGCTCGACGCCCTGGCCGCGCTGGTCGCGCCGGGCGGGCGGCTGGTCCTCGGCGTGCGCAACGACCTGGGCGTCGACCGGTTCCTGGAGGCGCGGCCCGCCGACCGCGACGGCGGCGACGATCAGTGGGCTCCGCACGGCTTCGACCCCAGCTACCCCAGCGGGCCGGGCGCGCTCGACGCCGGCCTGGAGTCCGCGGGGCTGACCGTGCAACGCTGCTACGCGGCCTATCCGGGACGGCAGGCGCCCAGGGCGCTGCTCGCCCGTGAGGCGCTGGCCTTCGACCTGCCGGACGCGCTGGCGTTCCCGCTGAGCGCCAGGAACGGGGACCGCATGCTGGTCGCCGATCCGCTGCGGCTGACCCGCCTCGTCTTCCGGCACCGGCTGGGGGAGGAACTGGCGCCGATGTGGCTCGCCGTCGCCACCCGGTCCCCGCTGCTCACGGCGGCGGCGACCGGGACCGCCGCGGACGAGGCCTCGAGCGCGGCGCTTCCGGCGGAGACGGTGGCGGGAGGGGGGCTGCCGCTCGGGCTCGTGCAGGAGGGCGAGCTCCTGTACGAGCTGACCAGGGCCGGGCTCAAACAGCTCCCCGACGGCGACGAGCGCCCCATCCCCGCGGGCCGGGTCCTGGAGGAGATGCTGGTCGAGGCGTGCGCCCGCGAGGACACCAGGACCGTCCGCGAGCTGCTCTCCGCTCTGGCCGGCTGGCTGGAGGACGGCGGCACGGCGGACGCGGCGGGTGCGGCGACCGACAGCCTGGTCTACGACGGCACCCGTTTCACCCCCATAGGCGACCTCAAGGGCCCGTCCACCCCGCCCGAGCCGCGGATCGTCCTGTGCCGGATCCTGTGGCGGTTCGCGGTGCGGCTGCAGGCGGCCGGGCACCACCACCCGTGGCCGTGGCCGCTGGAGGCCGACCAGCTCACGCTGACGCTGTGCGGCATGGCGGGCCGGCCCTGCGACCCCGGCGACCTCGACCGGGCCCGCAAGCTGGACGCCGAGCTGGGCCACCCGGTCGAGCAGGCCGAGCACGCGCCCACGTACCGGGACCTGCTGAGCGCCCGCGACCGGCTGGCCGATCAGCTCACCGCGGCCCTGGCCAGGATCGCGCGGCTGGAGACGAAGCTGTCCTACCGGGAACGGGAGCTGGTCCGGGCGAAGGCCAAGCTGCGCAGGACCCAGCGCAAGGCGACGGCCTACCGGCGCACGCTCGGCTACCGGCTCTCGCGCCGGCTGGCCAGGCCGCGCCGGGTGGCCCGCAAGGTGTTCCGCCTGCTGTCCGGATGACCCGCGCCACGCCACAGCCACGCCACAGCCACGCCACAGCCGCGCCTCCCAGCGCCACGACGCCCGGCCCACCGACACGACGCACCACACCACCACATGACGCATGACGCAGAGCGACGAAGAGGAGTACTCGTGCCGGCTCTCTCGGTGATCGTCCCGTTCCACAACGTCGAGAAGTACATCGGCCCCTGCCTGGACTCCATCACCGCCCAGACCCTGGACGACCTGCAGGTGATCTGCGTCGACGACGGCAGCGACGACCAGGGGCCGGACGTCGTGCGGGCCAGGCAGGCCGAGGACCCCCGCATCGACCTCGTCACCCAGCACAACCAGGGCGTCGGCCGGGCCCGCAACGTCGGCCTGGCCCGCGCCACCGGCCGCTACCTCGCCTTCGTGGACGGCGACGACACCGTGCCGCGCGACGCCTTCCAGCGCCTGGTCTCCAGCCTGGAGGACACCGGCTCCGATCTGGCCTGCGGCAATGTCATGCGGTTGTGCCGCAACCTGCTGGTGCCGTCGTGGGCGCACCGCGAGGCGTTCGCCAGGCCGAGGAAGCGCACCCACATCACCCGCCACCCGCTGCTGATCCGCGACCGCATGTTGTGGAACAAGGTCTACCGCCGCTCGTTCTGGGACCGGCTGGGCCTGAGTTTCCCCGAGCGCATGTACGAGGACCAGCCGGTCGCGATGGCCGCCCACGTCGGCGCCCGCTCGGTGGACGTCCTGGCCAAGGTCGTCTACCACTGGCGGCAGCGCGACGAGCCGGGCACCTCGATCACGCAGCGCAGCCTGGAGGCGGGCAACCTGCGCGACCGCCTGCTGTCGGTGCTGGAGACCGCCGACCTGCTGGCCCGCCACGCGCCCCGGCTCAAGCCCGCCTTCGACCGCGACACCATGGACATCGACATGGGGGTCGCCGCCGAGGCCGTGGCGGCCATGGGCGCCGCGGCCGACCCCGCGCTGATCGACCTGATCGTGCGCTACCTGGACGGCGTGTCGCGCGAGGCGTGGCTGAGCGTGCCGTTCGCGCACCGGCTGCAGGTCCATCTGCTGCGCAAGCGCCGCCTGGCCGAGCTGGCCGACGTGCACGCCCAGGCCCGCGACGGCCGGCTGCGCCCGCCGCTGCGCCCGGCGGGCCTGCTGCGGAGGCGCTGGCAGGGCCGGCACGCGTGGCTGCCGGGCGGGCTGTCGGACGTCTCGGGCGAGCTGGGCCTGTCCGCCCGGCTGCTGGAGCTCGACTGGCGGGACGGCGTGCTGGCCGGCGTGGGCCGGGTGGGCGTCGGCAGTTTCGACGTGGGGGCGCTGCGCCGGGTCCGCGTACGGGTGTGGCTGGAGGAGCGCCGCACCGGCGAGCGCGTGCACCTGTCCGAGGAGGAGGCCGCGCCCGGCTGGGAGAGCGTCGAGGAGGAGGACGGGGCGCGGCTGCCGCAGCACGTGTTCCCGTTCGCGTTCGCCTTCGACCCGGCCGCGCTCTCGCCGGCCCAGCTCGCCCGGCGCGGCCAGTGGGACCTGCGCCTCCGGCTCAGGGGGCCGGGCCTGCGGCTGGAGGGCAGGGTGGCGGGGCCGCGCTGGCTGCCGCCGGCGATCCCGGCCCCGCGCCGCACGTCGGGGGTGTGGGTGGTGCCGGTCCGCAACGCGAAGGGGGCTTGGGGGCTGCGGCTGCGCATGGCCGAGGTGATCATCGGTGAGTGCCGGATGGACGGCGGCGACCTGGTGTTCTCGGGGGAGATGGCCGACGTCGGCGACGGCGAGCCGGTGCTGCGGCTGCGCCGCAGGAGCGACGGCGAGGAGATGTACTTCCCGGTGGCGCTGGCCGGCCAGGACTTCCACGCCCGTGTCCCGCTCGCCGACATCGACGAGTGCGTCGGCCACGAGTCGTGGTGGGAGGTCGTCATCGACCAGGGCAAGGCGCTGCGCCCGCTGGTGCGCACCGGTCAGCGGCCGGTCGCGACCGTCGCCGACCGGCGCTTCCTGGTGGACCGCGGCGAGGACGGCTGCCTGCTCCTCGCCGAACGCTAACGCTGGCCGAGGATCGTGGTCAGGGTCTCGATGACGTGGTCCTGCTCGGCGTCGGTGAGGTCGGGGAAGAGCGGCAGCGACAGCTCCTCGGCGTAGTACGCCTCGGCCCGCGGGCACATGCCGCGCCGGTAGCCGAGGTCCTCGAACACCGGATGCCAGTACGCGGGCAGGTAGTTGACCTGCACGCCGATGCCGGCCGCGCGCATGCGGTCGTAGACCTCGCGCCGCCGCCCGTCGCGCACCCGCACGGGGTAGAGGTGCCAGCTCGGCGACACGTACGCGCGCTCGGCCGGCAGCTCCAGCCCGGCCACGCCGCGCAGCAGCCGCCCGTAGCGGGCCACCAGCTCGGCGCGCCGGGCGCGGAAGCGGGCGAGCCGCCGGAGCTGGCTGAGGCCGAGCGCGCACAACACGTCGGGCAGGCGGTAGTTGAGCCCGAACGCGTGCACCTCCTGGTGCCAGCCGCCCACCGAAGGGTCGCGCTGCCCGGCGGGGTCGCGGACCAGGCCGTGGTTCATGAAGCGGGCGGCCCGCAGGCGCAGCCCGGGGTCGGCGACGGCGACCGCGCCGCCCTCGGCGGTGGTCACGGTCTTGGTGGGGAAGAACGAGAACGTGGTGAGGTCGGCCAGCGCCCCCACGGGACGGTCCTTGTAGGCCGCCCCGATGGAGTGCGCCGCGTCGGCCACCAGCCGCGCCCCGGCCCGGGCGGCGACCTCGCGCAGCTCGTCGTAGTCGGCCGGATGGCCGGCGTAGTCGACGGCGGTGATCACCCGGGTGCGGCCGGTGGTCAGCGCGGCCGCCGCGTCGGAGTCGAGGTTGCCGGTGTCGGGCTGCACGTCGGCGAAGACCACCCGCGCGCCGAGCAGCGCCGCCGTGGCCGCCGTCGCGACGAACGTGAGCGGCGTGGTGACCACCTCGTCGCCCGGCCGCACGCCCGCCGCCGCGTAGGCGACGTGCAGCGCGGCCGTGCCGGAGGTGACCGACACGCACGGCACGCCGCCGGTCCAGCGGGCCAGCTCGGCCTCGAACGCGGCGACCGCCGGCCCGGTGGTCAGCCAGTCGCCGCGCAGGACGGCGGTCACCGCCTCGACGTCGGAGTCGTCGATCGACTGCCGCCCGTAGGGGAGCATCAGCCGGCCACCATGTCGCGCAGGTCGTCGACCGACAACCACTGGTCGTTGGTGTCGGAGCGGTAGGCGAAGCCCTCGGGCAGCAGCTCGCCGCTCTGCGGCGGGGCGTAGCCCCAGGTCGCGATCGTGGGCTGGACCACGTACCGGTCGGCGAGCCGCAGCGTGCGGCGGCCGTCGTCGGGGCCGATCATCTCCTCGTGCAGCTTCTCGCCGGGCCGGACGCCGATCTCGTAGATCGGGCTCTGCGGCGCGAGCGCCTCGGCGAGGTCGGTGATGCGCATGCTGGGGATGCGCGGCACGTACAGCTCGCCGCCCCGCATCAGCTCGAAGGAGTCGACGACGAAGCGCACGGCCTGATCGAGGGTGATCCAGAACCGGGTCATGCGCTTGTCGGTGATCGGCAGGCTCTCGCCCTGCTCGGCCAGGCGCAGGAACAGCGGCACCACCGAGCCCCGGCTGCCCACGACGTTGCCGTAGCGGACCACGGAGAAGCGGGTCTCGTGCGCGGCGGCGTAGTGGTTGGCCGAGACGAAGAGCTTGTCGGCCACGAGCTTCGTGGCCCCGTAGAGATTGATCGGGCTGGACGCCTTGTCGGTGGACAGCGCCACCACCTTGCGGACGCCGCAGTCGATGGCGGCCTCCACCACGTTCTGCGATCCGGCGATGTTGGTGCGGACGTACTCGAACGGGTTGTACTCGGCGGTGTCGACCTGTTTGAGCGCGGCGGCGTGCACGACGTGGTCGATGCCGTGCATGGCCCTGGTCAGCCGCTCGCGGTCGCGGACGTCGCCGATGAACCAGCGCAGCCGCTCGTCGTCGCCGAAGAGCTGCCGCACCTCGTACTGCTTGAGCTCGTCGCGGGAGAAGACCACCAGGCGCCGCACCCCGAGCGTGTCGAGTGCGTGGCGGATGAAGGCCTTCCCGAAAGACCCCGTTCCCCCGGTGATCAACATCGACGATCCATGGAGAATGCTCACGTCGCCCCCTGAAATCGTGTGCCGGGCGGTAGCATAACGCGATCGGCCTATGACGCACTGTCACACGGGGGAATGGGGCTTTCGTGCGTATTGTCGGAATCATTCAGGCCAGGATGGGATCCACCCGACTTCCCGGCAAGGTGCTGCGCCCGCTGGGCGAGGGCGGCCGGTCGGTGCTGGGGTGGGTGGTGCGCGCCGCCCGGGAGTCGGAAGCGCTCCACGACCTGCTCGTGGCCACCACCACGCTGCCGGACGACGACGTGGTGGCCGAGGAGTGCGCCCGGCTCGGCGTCGCCTGTCACCGAGGGCCGGTGGACGACGTGCTCACCCGGTTCACCCAGGCGATGGACGGGCGGCCGGGGGAGGCCGTGATGCGCTTCACCGCCGACTGCCCGCTGCTCGACCCGACCGTGATCAAGGAGGCGGCGCTGGTGTTCCAGGCCGTCCCCGGGCTCGACTACCTCAGCACCAGCCTGGCCCGCACGCTGCCGCGCGGCCTCGACGTCGAGATCATCGGCAGGGCCGCGCTGGAGCGCTGCGACCGCGAGGCCGTCGCCTACCACCGCACCCACGTCACCTCCCACATCTACAGCGAGGCCGCCGACGAGTCGCGGCTGCTCGGGCTCGCCTACCACCCGGTCGCCGCCGACCTGCGGGTGACGCTCGACACCGAGGACGACTGGGCGCTCATCTCGCGCGTGGTGGGCGAGCTGGGCGACGGCTGCGTGCCGGTGCGCACGCTGGTGAGCTGGCTGCGCGCCCGCCCCGAGGTGTGCGGGCTCAACGCCCACGTCCGGCAGAAGGCGCTCCAGGACGCGTGAGCGCGGGCCCGCGGATCGGCTTCCGCTGCGACGCCGGTGCCGGCAGCGGGGTCGGGCACCTCGTCCGCTGCGTCGCGCTGGCCGAGGAGCTGCGCTCGCGCGGGGCCGCCGCCGTCTTCCTCGGGTCGGTGCGCGACTCGCCCTGGGCCCTGTCCCAGCTCCGCGACCGCGACCTCCCGCTGACCCCCGCCCCCGAACGCCCCGACGCCCTGGCCGCCCTCGCCCGCACGCTCGCGCTGGACGCCGTGGTCCTCGACTCCTACCACCTGCCGCCGGGCACCGGCGCCGAGCTGCGCCGCGCCGGGCTGCCGGTGCTCGCCATCGTCGACGGCGACCCCCTCGGCCAGGACGCCGACCTCTACCTCGACCAGAACCTCGGCGCGGAACGCCGCCACTTCCCGGCCGGCCCGGTGCTGGCCGGCGCCCGGTACGTGCTGCTGCGCGACAGCGTGCGGGGCCGCGCGAGGGTGCGCGGCGGCGGGGGCGTCCCGCGCGTGCTGTGCTTCTTCGGCGGCACGGACGCCGCCGGGGTGGTCCCCGCCTGGGCGGCGGCCCTGCGCGCGACCGGGGTGCCGTTCACCGCCACCGTGGTCAGCCCCGTACCGTTCGAGGCCGGCGGGCCGATCGAGGTCGTCCCGCCCACCGACCGGCTGCCGGAGCTCATGGCCGCGGCCGACCTCGTCGTCACCGCCGCCGGGTCGGCGATCTGGGAGCTGCTGCACCTCGGCGTGCCCATGGCGCTGACCTGGGTGGCCGACAACCAGCTCCTCGGCTACGACGAGCTGGTCGGCAGGGGCGTGGCCGCGGGCCTCGGCGGCGAGCCCGGCCCGGAGGCGGTCGCCGTCCTGGCCCGGCTGCTGTCCGACCCGGCCGCCCGCGAGGAGCACGGCCGCCGGGCCGGCGGCCTGGTGGACGGCAGGGGCAGGGAGCGCGTCGCCGACGCGCTCCTCGCGCTGCTCCCTAGATGAGGTCCCACGTCAGCGGCGTGCCCATCGGCACGTCGCGGACGAAGCGCCGCCCCGTCACCTCGCGCACCGCGTCCGGCGGCAGCCCGCCGGCGGGCCGGATCGAGCGCACGTTGCCCGGCCCCACCTCCTCGCCGGCCCGCACGTCGCGCACGACGTGGAGCGAGCGGCGGAAACGCAGCCCCTCGCGCTCGGACGGCCGCGGCCCGAGCACCGGCTCGCCCAGCGCCTCCCAGGCCCGCCCGCTCTCGGTCACGAGCGCCGCCAGCTCGGCGGGCTCCAGCGAGAACGCCGAGTCGACCCCGCCGTCGGCCCGCGCGGCGGTGACGTGCTTCTCGATCAGGCAGGCCCCCAGCGCCACCGCCGCGAGCGGCACCCCGATGCCCGGCGTGTGGTCGGAGACGCCGACGACCTCGCCGGTGAGCGCGGCCAGCAGCGGCAGCGCCCGCAGGTTGCTCTCCGCGGGCGCGGCCGGATAGGACGCCGTGCAGGCCAGCACCACGAGCTGCGTGCAGCCGCCCTCCCTGGCGGCGGTCACGGCGGCCTCGATCTCGCCGGTCGTCGCCATGCCGGTGGAGATGATCAGCGGCTTGCCGGTGGCCGCCGCGAGCCGGATCAGCGGCAGGTCCACCAGCTCCGACGAGGCGATCTTGTACGCGGGCACGTCCAGCTTCTCCAGGAACTCGACCGCCGTCGGGTCGAACGGCGAGGAGAAGGCGGCGAGCCCCCGCTCCCGCGCCCGCGCGAACAGCGGCCCGTGCCACTCCCACGGCGTGTGGGCCCGCTGGAAGAGCTGGTAGAGGCGTTCGCCGCCCCACAGCGCGTGCTCGCCGCCCAGCCGGAACGCCGGCCCGTCGGCGTCGACGGTGAGCGTGTCGGGCGTGTACGTCTGCAGCTTCAGCGCGTGCGCCCCGGCCTCGGCCACCGCGTCCACGATGGCGAGAGCCCGCTCCAGGCTGCCGTTGTGGTTGCCGGACAGCTCCGCCACGACGTACGGCGGATGGCCGGGCCCGATGGCCCGCCCCGCGATGGAGATCATGACTGTTGCCTCCTCAGCTCGATGGCCACGACGTCGCGCGGCACGCCGTCCACGTCGCGGCGGTAGGCGGCGACCTCGGCGAAGCCGAAGCGCCGGTGCAGCGTCCTGACCGGCTCGTTGTCGGCCAGCACCTCGCCCCGCAGGACGCTCAGGCCGAGCGGGCCGAAGGCGTGCCCGATGGCCGCCCGCTCCAGCCCGGCCCAGGCCCGCAGCAGCGCCCCCGACCGCTCCAGGCCGTCGAGGTCGAGGTAGAAGCCCCAGGTGGCGCTCGCGGCCGACAGGTCGGAGTAGGCGACCACGCCGGCCGGCCTGCCGTCGTGGTCGTAGACCAGCACGCGGCGGGTGGCGTCGGCGCGGACCGCCGCCCACCAGCGGGCGTGCTCGGCGGCGCCGATCTCGTGCGTGGTGAAGCTGGCGGCGCGCACCTTGGGGTGGTTGCGCCAGCGCCGCATGGCGGGGAGGTCGTCGTCGTGGACGTCGCGAAGCATTGCGCCCCCTACGATTCGTGTGCGTCCTGACGCACAACGTAGCGGATGTGGCCGGGCGGTAAAGAGCTCTTCAGGCCCGGCCCTCCGGCGGGCACCGCGCGGCATGCTGCCCTCGATCGCATTTCCGGTCGTCGAGCCAAGGAGCCGTATCGGCATGATCCCCCTGCTCAGCGTCATCGTCCCGTTCCACAACGTGGAGCCCTACCTCGCCGAGTGCCTGAAGTCGCTCGCCGTCCAGACTTTGGACGACCTGGAGATCGTGCTGGTCGACGACGGCTCCGCCGACGGCAGCAGGCGGGTCGCGGCGGACTTCGCGGCCGCCGACCCGCGCTTCGTCCTGGTCGGGCAGCGCAACCAGGGGCCGGGCCCGGCCCGCAACGCCGGCGTCCGGCGGGCCAGGGGGACGTACCTGGCCTTCGCCGACGCCGACGACGTGGTGCCGCCCGAGGCGTACGAGCGGCTGGTCGCCAAGCTGGCCGAGACCGGCTCCGACCTCGCCTGCGGCGCCGTGGGCCGGCTCGTGGACGGCGTGCTGGAGGAGTCGACGCTGCACGAGAAGGTGTTCCGGCGGCCGGAGCTGTGCACGCACATCACCGACAAGCCGGTGCTGGTGCGCGACCGCACGGTGTGGAACAAGGTCTACCGGCGCGACTTCTGGGAGCGCGCCGGGCTGCAGTTCCCGGCCGGCATCTACGAGGACGTGCCGGTCGCCATGCAGGCGCACGTCCTCGCCACCAGCGTCGACATGCTGGGCGAGGTGGTCTACCACTGGCGGCGGCGCGAGGAGGGCGAGAACTCGATCACCCAGCGCCGCAACGAGCTGCCCAACCTCAACGAGCGGCTGACGGCCATCCGCGCCGTGCGCGCCTTCCTCGACGAGCGGGCCCCTGAGCTGCTGGACGGCTTCGACGCGCTGGTGCTGGAGAAGGACGTCCTCTTCCTGTTCCAGGCTTTGGAGGCGAGCGAGGAGCCGGAGCCGCTGCTCGACCTGGCCCGCGCCTGGCTGGCCGAGCTGGGGCCGCGGGCGCTGGCCGGCGCGCCGTCGCTGCGCCGCCTGGAGCTGCACCTGATGGCCCGCGGGCTGGTCGCGGAGCTGCGGGAGGTGCGCGACTTCCGCCGCTCCCGCGCCGCGACCGGCACCCGCGTGGTGCCGCGCGGCTGGCGCAACCCCGGCTGGTACGGCGACTACCCGTTCTTCCGCGACCGCCGGCTGCGCGTCCCCGACGAGGTCTTCGACGCCCGCGAGGAGCTCAAGCTGGTCGCCCGGGTGGACGCGGGCGAGTGGGCGGGCACGGAGTACCGCCTGCGCGGCCAGGTCGCCATCCACCGCGTGGACCGCCGCGTCGGCCGGGTGGACCTGTGGCTGAGCGACGGCCGCCGCAAGGTGCCGCTGGAGGTGCGCCGCTCCGGCCGCCACGGCGTCTCGGCCGTCATCGACCCGGCCCGGCTGGCGGGCGGCGGGCCGGTGTGGCGGCTGCAGGCCCGTACGGAGACCCGCGGCCTGGTGCTCAAGGGCTGGTTCAGGGACGGCGAGGCCGGCGGCACGTGGCGTTTCACGGTGCCGCCTTGGTCAAGAACCGGCATGGACATCCCCCAGTAGTTCCAGACAGTAATCACGATGGCGCGGCCCGTGTTCATGCTGGTTTGCATGAGGACCTATTCGCTGGATGACGTCCACGAGACACGCAAGCGGAGAGACTCCTGGTGGACCGTTTATTTCGTGGACCCGGTCGCCTGCCGGGTCGCCCTGCCCGTCGCCAACCGCACCCGGATCACGCCCAACGCGCTCACCGTGCTCTCGCTGGTCCTCGGCGCGGTCTCGGCCGCCTGTCTCGCGATGAACCAGCTCGTGGCGGGCGCGGTGGTCTTCTACCTCAGCTTCATGATCGACTGCGTGGACGGCAAAGTCGCCCGGCTCAAGGGCACGGGGACGCCCTTCGGCCTCTGGCTCGACTACGTGGGGGACCGGATCCGGGTCGTCCTGTGCGCCGGAGGGCTGGCCTACGGCCAGTACGCGCTGACCGGCGAGGTCGCCTACGTGGTCCTGGGCGCGGCGGTGGCGGTGCTGGACCTGTTCAGGTACGTCAACGCGCCGCAGATGAAGCGGGTGCGCGAGGCGGTGCGGGAGGAGCGCCAGGGGGCGGCCGGGCCCGCCGCGGCCCCGGACGACGGGCCGCTGGGGCCGGCTCTGGAGCCGTGCGGCCCGCCCGAGCTGGAGGAGGACACCCAGCCGCTGGAGCGGGTGCCGCGCGCGCCCGGCTTCTTCCGCCGTCTCAACAGGTTCCTGGCCCGGCACCGGGTCCGCTCGCATCTGATCAGCGGCATCGAGTTCCATGCGGCGGTGTTCGTGATCGCGCCCCTCGCGGGGGCATGGGCGCTGATCCCGCTCGCCACGGCCGCGGGGGCGCTGCTGCTGGCCAACGAGGTCTTTCTTGTCTACCGGATGTGGCGCTTCACGCGCAGGCACGCCGTCGCCTCCTCTCGGGAGAGCCGAGAGCACGTTCTCGTCTAAGTTTTCGGGGGTTAGTACGAAATGTCCGACAGGCCAGTCTTCGTTATCGGATGCCCGCGCTCCGGCACCACGATGCTCCAGCTCATGCTGCACTCGCACCCGCGCATGGCGGTGCCGCCGGAGACGCGCTTCCTCGTTCCCGCTTATTACCGCCGCCGCACCTGGGGCGACCTGCGCATCGAGTCGCGCCGCAAGGCCCTCGCGCAGTGGATCGCGACCGACCGCAGCACCAAGTTCCGCGAGCTGAAGATCGACAAGGACGCGTTCGTCCAGCAGGCCGTCGAGGGCCCCGGCTCGCTCGGCTCGGTGATCGGCACGGCCTTCCGCATGTACGCCGACCGCTTCGACAAGGCCCGCTGGGGCGACAAGCGGCCGAGCTACGTCAAGCAGGTCGACCTGCTGCTGCGGCTCTTCCCCGACGCCCAGTTCATCCACCTCATCAGGGACGGCCGCGACTGCGTGGCCTCGCTGAAGGAGATGCCCTGGTACACGCTGGACTCCTTCCACGCCGTCTCCACCTGGGCCGAGGCCATCGACGCCGGCTCCAGGCTCAAGCGCACCCTGCCCGCCGACACCTACTTCGAGCTGCGCTACGAGGACCTCACCGACGACCCGGCGACCGAGCTGAAGAAGCTCTGCCACTTCCTGGAAGAGGACTTCTCCCCCTCCATGATCTCCCCGCGCGAGGCGGCCAGCGTCGCCGTGCCGCAGCACAAGGTCTGGCACAGCAACACGCACGGCGAGGTCATCCGCAGCCGCGTCGGGAGCTGGGCCGGCCGCCTGGACGACTGGGAGATCGCCCTGTGCGAGCACATGCTCGGCGACCGCCTGGAGTCCATGGGCTACGAGCTGACCGGCGCCCCCAAGCCGGCCAAGGAGCACGTCGTGGCCGCCCAGAAGACCATGCAGAAGCGCAAGGCCAGCCGCATGCGCAAGCACATGCGCGACCGCTTCAACCGGCTGCGCGAGCCCAGCCCGGTGGGCGCCCTGCTCACCAGCCGCCAGCGCTCGCTGGCCGGCGTCCCGCGCCAGCGCGCCGAGGTCGCCGAGCCCGCCGTCTGAGCAGCCCGTCCCGTCCGGCTCACCGGGACACGTGGGCGAACAGCCGCTCCCAGCCGTCCAGCACGTGGTCGAGGCGGAAGGCCTCGGCCCGTGCGCGGGCGTCGGCCCCCAGCCGGCGCCGTTCCTCCACCGCGTCCACCAGGCGGCGCAGCTCGGCGGCGAAGGCGTCCACGTCGCCGGGCGGCACCAGCACCTGCCCCGCCGCGCGCACGCCCCCCGAGACGTCGAACGCCACCGACGGCACCCCGTGGGCCGCCGACTCCAGCAGCACGACGGGCAGCCCCTCATGCTCACTGGTCAGCCCCAGCACCGACGCCCCCAGGTACTCGGCGGGCAGCTCCGCGGCCGGGACCGGGCCGCGGAGGACCACCCGGCCGGCCACCCCCTCCCGCTCGGCGTGCGCGCGCAGCCGCTCCCGCTCCGCCCCGTCGCCGATCAGGTGCAGCTCCCACGGCTCCGGCGCGCCCGAGCGGGCGAACGCGCTGATCAGCCGGTCGAACCGCTTGACCCCCTCCAGCCGGCCCACCCCCAGCACCCGGGGCGCGTCCAGCGCGGACATCGTCTCCGGCCACCGGGCCAGCGGGTTCGGCAGCGCGCGGGCGTTCGGCAGGAGGGCGTGCTCGGCGAAGCGCCAGGCGTCGTCCTCGCTGAGGAAGACCGCCTGGTCCAGCTCGGGATAGTGCTTCCTGATCGAGGCGAGGTGCCAGCAGCCGCGGGCGTGGTCGTAGGAGCCGTGGTACTGCCCGATCGGCCGCAGCCGGGCGGGCAGCAGCCCCCGCACCCGGATCACCGCCGACGGCGAGGTCATGACCGCGTAGCCGGGGCCGAGCTCGCCGAGCAGCCGGCGCAGCCGCCGGTCGGCGCGGGCGCGGGCCAGGCGGTTCGCGGGCTCGCCGCGGCTGATCACGTGGTGGTGGTAGCGGGGGCGGTCCACGTAGCGGAACGGGGAGCGGGCCCGGCGCAGGCCGACGACGTGCACCTCGTGGCCGCGCTCGGCGAGGCCCTGGGCCAGGGTGTGGGTGACCTGCTGGACGCCGCCGAGCGTGTCGGCGTCCACGCAGGCGAAGACGACCGTCACGGCGCCACCCCGAAGAAGTCGTCCACGATCCGCGCCGCCGCCTCGCCGCGCTCGTCGGCGCACCACAGCTCGCGGAAGGCCGCGTAGCGGGCGGCGTGGGCCGCGTGCGTCTCCTCCAGCCGCCTGAGCACGTCCACCAGCTCCTCCGTCGTCGTGACGCACGGGCCGGGGGCGATGGCGGGCAGGTCGTGGTAGACGCCGCGCTCGGAGAGCCGGTAGTCGTCCCAGTCGTCGATGTAGAACACCATCGGCTTGCCGGTGATCGCGTAGTCGCACATCACCGACGAGTAGTCCGTGAGCAGCGCGTCGGAGGCCAGCATCAGGTCGTTGACGTCGGGGTACGACCCTGCCGCGCGGACGAAGTGCCGCAGGTGCTCGGGCGGCTCGTACCGTTCCACCGGGTGGGTGCGCAGCACCAGCACCCACTCGCCGGCCAGCTCCTCCGCCAGCAGCTCCAGGTCGGCGCGCACCGACTGCCCGCTGCCCATGGCCCGGTCGCGGTAGGTGGGGGCGTAGAGCAGGATGCGCCGGTCCGGCGGGATGTCCAGCCGCCCGCGCACGTCGCCGCTGGGCTCGCCGCGCACCAGGGCGTCGCAGCGGGGCGTGCCGTGCCGGTAGACCTTGCCGGTGTAGCCGTTGGACGGCACGAAGATGCGCGAGAACTCGGCGCTCGGCGACACCAGCGCGTCCCACCGGGCCACCGCGGCCCGCCACTCGGCGCGCGGCGCGTCGAAGTCGGAGCGCAGGTCGGGCGCGTCGAAGCCGATCGACTTGATGCCCTGGCCGTGCCAGGTCTGCAGGTAGCGGGTGCCGCGCGGCTTCGGGTAGTCGAGGGGGAAGCCGTGGCTGTCCACCCAGACGCCGGCGCGGGCCATCGTCCAGACGTGCCGCCAGCTTCCGCGCCGCACCCGGCGGGCCCCGCGCGGGGCGCCCTTGCGGCCCTTGGCCAGCGACCAGACCACCTCGATCGGCAGCTCGCGGCGGCGCAGCTCCTCGTACAGGGCGCGCGGGCTGCCGCAGCAGCCCTTGCCGACGTCGGACTCGAACAGGGCGAGGTCGGGACGCGGCCGCACCACCTTGATGAGCAGCTTGTACGCCCGCAGCTTGGCCCGCGGCGTGCTGACCCGCTTCCACAGCCGGCGCCGCAGCCGCCGCCACCGCGAGCGCGCGGCCGGGACCGCGCGCACGCACAGGTACGCCGCGTACCCCTCGGCCTGCACCCGGCCGCCGGGCAGCTCGATCGGCGGCAGGTGCGGGTCCACCAGGACGCGGTCGGTGGTGGTGTGGCCGTCGGCGGTGCGGGTGAAGCCGATCCTGGGCTCGCACCGGCCCGAGGGGGTGAAGGCGACCTCGGTGACGTAGCCGCCCCCGCCGGACGGCTGCGGGCTGATCGGCACCCGTTCCTTGCCGAGCTGCAGGAACGCCGTCCAGCCCGCGGGCAGCACGCCGAACGGGTCGTAGGTCCGCACCGTCATCCGCACCCGGTCGCCGTCGCGGGCCAGCTCGGTGGCCTCGTGCCGCAGCCGGGCGGCGGCGAAGGGCAGCTCGGCGAGGCGCAGCGCGGTGATGTCCAGGCCGGGGGAGACCGTCGTGCCCCAGTACGTGCGCCCGTCCTGGCGCACCGCCGCCCGGGGGGCGGCCCGCGCCCCGGTCAGCGAGCCGGCCGCGACGCGCAGGTCCTCGACGCGGTCGTCCAGGATGAGCCGGCAGCACACCCGCTCCATCGGCGCGGCCGCCGCCAGCACCTCGGGCGCGACCTCCTCCAGGTAGGGACGCACGATCGAGGCGAACTCCTTGACCCACACCAGGTCGCGGGCGGGCAACGGGTTGAGGTAGACCCGCAGGTCCTGCCGGACGAAGCGGCGCTGCCGGTGCGGCACCAGGTCGCCGGCCCCGTGGGCGCGCAGCCGCTCGTCGCTGAGCCGGGCGGCGAGGACCCGCTGGCGGACGTTGTCCAGGTCGTCGACGCTGAGCGAGATCGAGGTGCCGCCCCGCGCCCGGTGCCAGTGGTAGACCGTCCACGGGACGATCGCGAAGCGGCCGGCCAGGCCGTACAGGTCGGCGGCGAAGACGTGGTCCTCGTAGTGCAGGTCCTCGGGGAAGCGCAGGCCCCGCGCGCGCAGCCAGGCCACGTCGTAGAGCTTGTTGGTGCTGAAGGAGTCGAGGAACAGCTCGGGGTCCTCGCGGATGCCGGTGACCACGCGGCGGCGGGCGAACAGCGACGGGTAGTACGGCTGGAGCCGGCCGCTGGGCTCGTACAGGCGGGAGATCTGCCCCGAGACGAACTCCGCGCCGGTGCGCTCGATCTCGTCGAGCAGGCTCTTGCAGGCGTGCCTCGGCAGCTCGTCGTCGCTGTCGAGGAACATGACGTACGGGGCCGCCGCCGCGTCGATCCCGTCGTTGCGCGGCGCGCCGCAGTGGCCGCTGTTGGCCGGTCTGCGCAGGTAGCGCACCCGCCGGTCCTCGGCCATCAGGCGGGCGGCCACCTCGGGGGTGCCGTCCGTGCTCGCGTCGTCGGCGATGATCACTTCGAGGTCGCGCAACGACTGGCCGAGCACGGATCTCACGGCCCTGGGCAGGCGGGCGGCGTCGTTATACGTGATGACGACAACGCTGCAGTCCGGCATCCCAAGTCCCCCCGCTGGTCGAACCACCTGCGGGAAGGGTTCCCCCGGGCCGAGGGAAGTGTCCGGACTTGATGGAGTATTTGCCGAAAATCACCGCCTAAGGCGACGAATCACCCAGACGAGGATCAGCAGCGCCACGACCGCGCCCGCGACCGGCGCGAGCCGCTTGAGCACCGGCTGCCCGGCGATCTCCAGCAGGTCGAGCGCCTCCTCGTCGGGCGAGCGCGAGGTGCGGACGGTGCCCTGCGCGCGGGCCGGCGCCGCCGCCGGCTCGGGCTCGGGCGAGGGGACGGCGGTCAGATGCCGCTCCTCCCTGCCTTCCTCCCGGCCCTCCTCCCGGCTCTCCGCCTGCTCCTCCACGACGGCCTGCTCCGCCTCCACCTGCTCGGGCTGCTCCTTCAGTTGCTCCTTGGGCTGCTCCCTGGGCTGCTCCTTGGGCTCGGACAGCAGCTCCGCCAGGTTGCCGGCGAACCTGTCCAGCAGCCGCGCCCCCACCTCGGAGATCACCCCGCGCCCGAACTGCGCGGGCCGCCCCGTCACGTGGAACGTCGTCTCCACGGCCACGGCCGTGACGTCCTCGCGCGGCGACATGCGGGCCCGGACCGTGGCCGAGGCCGTGCCGGAGCCGCGGGCCTCCTTGCCGGAGGCCGCGATGGTGAGCGAGTAGGAGTCCTTGTCCACGTCCTCGAACCTGGCCGAGCCGCGATAGGTGACGGTGATCGGGCCGACCTTGACCTTCATCCTGCCGGTGAACTCGTCGCCCTCGTGGACGTCGAGCGTCGCCCCCGGCAGGCACGGCGCCACCCGCTCGACGTCGAGCAGCACGGCCCACGCCTGCTCGACCGGAACCGGAACAGTGAACTCGTGCTCGAACCGCATCGCCATCGAATCTGCTCCTTCTGCCGATGGTTCCCGACACTACGACGGGGCGGGGGCGCCCCGGAAGAGGCGCCCCCGCCGCGGCCGTCAGGGCGCGCCCGTGGCGGCGCGCACCGCCCGGTGGGTCAGCACCCTCGCCAGATGCCGCCGGTAGTCCGGCTGCCCGTGCAGGTCCGCGGGCGGCTCGGTGTCGGCCGCCGCCTCCTCGCACGCCTGCCGCGTCTGGTCGCCGAGCTCCACGCCCGCCAGCGCCGCCTCGGCCGCGTGCGCCCGGAGCGGCGTCGGGCCCATGTTCGTCAGCCCGATCCTGGCCTCGGCGATCGAGCCGTTCGACCGCTTGACCGCCGCCGCCACGCCGACGATGGCCCACGCCTGCGCCGTCCGGTGGAACTTCTCGTAGTGGAAGCCCCAGCCCGCGCCCAGCTTCGGGATGCGGACGCCGGTCAGGATCTCCCCGGCGTCCAGCGCGGTCTCCAGGTAGTCGACGAAGAACGTGGCCGCCGGCAGCTCCCGCTCGCCCCGCGCCGACCTCGCCACGAACACGCCGTCCAGCGCCAGCACCACCGCCGGCAGGTCGCCCGCCGGGTCGGCGTGCGCCAGCGAGCCGCCGAACGTGCCGCGGTGCCGGATCGCCGGGTCGGCCACCTGCGCGGTCGCCATCGCCACCAGCGGGCAGCCGGACCTCACCACCTCCGAGCGGACGACCTCGTCGTGCGTGGTCATCGCGCCGATCCAGACGTGGTCGCCCTCGTCGCGCACGCCGCGCAGCTCGGGCAGCCGCCCGATGTCCACCAGCCGCGACGGGTACGCCAGCCGCAGCCGCAGCAGCGGCAGCAGCGACTGCCCGCCGGCGAGGACCTTGGCGTCCTCGTCCGCGGCGAGCGCCTGCGAGGCCTCGGCGAGCGAGCCGGGCCGCACGTAGTCGAACTGCGCGGGGATCATCGGCGTGCTCCTTCCAGGGCCCGCCACACGCGCTCAGGCGTGCAGGGCATCTCGACGTCGCGCACGCCGGACGGGCGCAGCGCGTCCACGACGGCGTTCACCACGGCCGGGGTGGAGGCGATCGTGCCGGCCTCGCCGACGCCCTTGACGCCGAGCGGGTTGCTGGTGGCCGGGGTCTCGGTCCGGTCGAGCTGGAACGCCGGCAGGTCGGCCGCCGACGGCAGCAGGTAGTCGGCCATCGTCGTGGTGAGCAGGTTGCCGTCGGCGTCGTAGGCGGCCTCCTCGTACAGGGCCTGGGCGATGCCCTGGGCGATGCCGCCGTGCACCTGGCCCTCGACGA
Source organism: Actinomadura luzonensis (assembly GCF_022664455.2). Lineage (NCBI taxonomy): Bacteria > Bacillati > Actinomycetota > Actinomycetes > Streptosporangiales > Thermomonosporaceae > Actinomadura > Actinomadura luzonensis. The sequence continues at coordinate 557,463 of NZ_JAKRKC020000003.1, read as the reverse complement.
TGAGCGGGTTCACCACCGTGCCGACGTCGTCCACCGCCACGTACGAGCGGATCCGCGTCATGCCCGTCTCGGTGTCCACCTCCACCGCGCACAGGTGGGTGCCGTGCGGGAAGGAGTAGTTCTCCGGGTCGAACGTGGCGTCGGAGTCGAGCCGCGCCTCCACCCCGTGGGGCAGGTCATGACCGGTGAACGCGGCGTAGGCCAGCTCCTGGATGGTGCGCTGCGCGTCCGTGCCCCGCACCTTGAACGCCCCCGCCTCGAACTCCAGGTCCTCGGGCGAGCACTCCAGCAGGTGCGCGGCCAGCGTGCGGGCCTTGTCCTTGACCTTCTCGCACGCCCTCAGCACCGCCATCCCGCCCACCACGAGCGAGCGCGAGCCGTAGGTGTCCATGCCCTTGTGCGCGATCGCGGTGTCGCCGTGCAGCACGGTGACGTCCTCGAACGGCACGCCGAGCGAGTCGGCCACGATCTGGCTCCACGACGTCACGTGGCCCTGCCCGTGCGGGCTGGTGCCGGTGATCACCTCGACCTTGCCCGTCGGCAGCATGCGGATCGAGCCGTGCTCCCAGCCGCCCGCGCCGTAGTTGGACTCGCCGAGCAGCCGCGACGGCGCGAGGCCGCACATCTCGGTGTACGTGCTGACCCCGATGCCGAGCTGCACCGGGTCGCCCCGGTCCCGCCGGTCGGCCTGTTCGGCGCGCAGCTTGTCGTAGCCGAACATGGACAGCGCCTTGTCGGTCGCCGCCTCGTAGTTGCCCGAGTCGTAGGTGAGCCCCGAGATCGTGGTGTACGGGAACTCCTCGTGCCTGATCCAGTTGCGCCGGCGCACCTCCAGCGGGTCCATGCGCAGCTCGGCGGCGAGCTCGTCCATCATGCGCTCGATGCCGAACGTCGCCTCCGGGCGGCCCGCGCCCCGGTAGGCGTCGGTGGGCATCTTCGTGGTGAACACGCCCGTGCAGCCGAACTCGTAGGCGTCCATCTTGTAGATCGCGTTGAACATCGACGCGCCGAGCAGCGGGATGCCGGGCGTGACCAGCATCAGGTACGCCCCCATGTCGGCCAGCAGGTCGACCGTCAGCCCGCGCAGCCGCCCGTCGGCGTCGGCGGCCAGCCGGATGCGCTGGAGCTGGTCGCGGCCGTGGTGCACGGTCAGGTTGCCCTCCGAGCGCGACTCGGTCCACTTGACCGGCCGGCCCAGCCTGCGGGCCATCAGCAGGCACAGCACCTCCTCGGCGGTGACCTGCAGCTTCGAGCCGAAGCCGCCGCCCACGTCGGGGGCGATCACGCGCAGCTTGTGCTCGGGGATGCCGGTCACCACCGCCAGCATCACCCGCAGGACGTGCGGGATCTGCGTGCTGGACCACACCGTGTACGAGTCGCCGTCGGTGTCGGCCAGCACCGCCCGCGGCTCCATCGCGCTCGGGATGAGCCGCTGCTGGCGGAAGGTGCGCTCGATGACGACCGGGGCGTCGCGAAAGGCCGCCTCGACGTCGCCCGAGGTCATCTTCATGCTGTACGCCTTGTTGCCCGCCTCGTGCACCTTCGGGCCGCCGCCGGCCAGCGCCTCCTCCATGTCCAGCACCGCGGGAAGGGGCTCGTAGTCGACCTCGATCGCCTCCAGGGCGTCGGCCGCCCGGTACCGGTCGGTCGCGACCACGCAGGCCACGGCCTCGCCGACGTAGCGCACCTCCGACACGGCCATCGGCGGGTGGTCGGGGATGACGATGTCCTCGCTGACCGCCCACGCGCACGGCAGGCTGCCCTGCTCCTCGGCGAAGTCCTGGCCGCCGAAGGCCGCCACGACCCCGGGCAGGCCGCGCGCCCCCGACACGTCCACCCGGGTGATCCTGGCGTGCGCCATCGGGCTGCGCAGGAACGCCACGTGCAACATCCCAGGACGCGTCAGGTTGTCCGTCCACCGGGTGCGGCCCGTCAGGAGCCGCGCGTCCTCTTTGCGCCGCCTCGGCCGGCCCACCTCGGGCGTCGCCGACGGGCCGCTGATCTGCTCGCTGTGGTGCGCTATCTGCTCGCCCAGCGCCTCGGCGTCCAGCTCGCTCACGGGGTGCTCACCGTCCGTCCCATCTCCTGGGCGCCGCGGCGCACGGCCCGGACGATGTTGCAGTAGCCGGTGCACCGGCACAGGTTGCCCTCAAGGCCCTGCCTGATCGTCTCCTCCGACGGGTCGGGATCGTCCCGCAGCAGGTCGATCGCGGCCATGACCATGCCGGGCGTGCAGTAGCCGCACTGCAGCGCGTGCTCCTCGTGGAAGGCCCGCTGCATCGGGTGCATCGAGCCGTTGACGCCGAGGCCCTCGATGGTGACGACCTCGCAGCCGTCGGCCTGGACGGCCAGCACCGAGCAGCTCTTCACGCTCCTGCCGTCCAGCATGACCGTGCAGGCGCCGCAGTTGCTGGTGTCGCAGCCGACCGGGGTGCCGGTCCTGCCGAGGCGGTCTCGTAGTAGGTGGACGAGGAGGAGCCGCGGCTCGACGTCCTCCTCGTAGGCGATCCCGTCCACGGTGACGGAGATTCGGGGCATACGTCCTCCCTCTCTGAAAGGAGCAGGGGAAAGGCGGACACACCCGAAATTACGCTCGTGTTTCGCCCGGTCAAGGGTTACTTACCGCGGACCGCCCGCGCGATGATCGCGATCAGGCCCGCGAAGGCCAGGCCGAGCACCAGCACACCGAGCAGGACCAGCGCGTCCGCGATCGCCCGGGTCACCACCAGGATCCCGAGGACGACGAAGAGCACGCCGCTGAGCAGCGCCATCCAGTCGGTGCGGTGGACCCGGCGCGGCCGCCCCTCCTCGCGGGAGCTCATCTCACGCGGCACGCCGCACCTCCATGTCGCCGAGCCCGCCCCGCAGGTTGAGCACGAGCGTCGAGACCTTGCCGGCCGGCTCGGTCTCCGGCTCCAGCACCTTGTCCAGCCGGACGTCCACGCCGCCCCTGATCGACTGGTCGACCTTGATGTCGCCGATCCGGTTGCTGGCGTGCACCTCCAGCCGCACCGTGGGCGGCACCAGGACCTCCAGCGTGCCGACCGAGACCCGGGCCTCGACCGTCGCGACCGTCCCCGGTGACAGTTTCAGCTCCGACAGGTCGAGGCGGCCGTCGCCGACGCCGACGTCGTACACGGGGGTCGCGGCCAGCTCGGTCAGCGTGCCCGGCGCCCACTCGGACGGGCCGACGTTGCGGGGCATGCCGCCCAGCACGAACCCGGCGCTCACCGCGAGCGCCACCACGACGCCCGCGGCCACGAGCCCGGCGCCGCGCCCCCACCAGGCCGCGACGAGGAGGCCGGCGCCGATGGTGATGAGCATCGCGCCGCCGACGATGGTGGGGCTCACCCCGGCGGCGGACCTGGTCTGGACCGCCACGACGATCCCTCCGATGATGATGGCCAGCAGCAGGGTGATGGCGCCGATGAACGACTTGGGGCGGCGCCGGGGCTGCGGGCGCCGGGTGACGACGGGGCGGCCGTACAGGGCCGGGTCGTACGGCGAGTAGCCGCCGGGACCGGACAGGCCGGGGTCGCCGGCAGGGTGGCCGACAGGGTGGCTGACAGGGTGGCTGACAGGGTGGCCGGCTGGAGGGCCGCCGGGGCGCCTGGCGGGGTCGAGCGGGCGGTAGGGGCCCTGGGGGGCGAACGGCTCGCCGTAGGCGACGGCGGTCCTGGGGCGGGGCTCGTACGCGCGGGGGCGCTGCGGCGGGACGGGGTGCTCGGCCGTCACGGCGTCACCGCCGCCCGCCTCGCCCTCGCCGCCCGGCTCGCCCTCGCCGCCCTCGCCGCCCGGCTCGCCGCGGCCCGTTGCCCCGGCCTGGCCGGGCGCTCCCCCTGAGCGGGGCTCCTGCCTGACCGGGCGCTCCTGCCTGACCGGGCGCTCCCGCCTGGGCTGCGGCCTGGGTCGCGGGCCCGGTCGCGCCCGCCGCCGCGGCCGCCTCGTCCGCCGGCGCCTCGTTGACGCGGGTCCGCGCCGCCGGCTCCGGCGCGCCGGCCGCCTCCGGCACCGGCTGCACGCGTGTCCCGGCCGGCGACACCGGGGGCGTCGCGTACGCGGCCGGGTGCACCGAGGGAGCCGGCTCGTGGCTCGCGTAGGAGGGGGCGGGCCGCTCGCCCGTGGCCCGGCGGCTCAGCCGCTCGGGCATCGACCGGGCCAGCCCCAGCAGGTCGATCCCGTTGGCGTGCGCCGCCAGCAGCGACACCGCCAGGAACACGCCCACCACCAGCGTCCCGGCGTCGATCCAGACCGTGGCCAGGTTGAGGCCCAGCCCGAACCCGAGCACCGCCGTCAGCAGCGCCATCACGGTCTCGGCGTCGAAGTCGCGCCGGGTCCACTGCTCGATGAGGCCCGGGCTCCCGTCGGGCTCCTTCATCAGCAGGAAGGCCGCGATATACAGGAAGAGCCCCACCCCGGACCCGAGGAGCAGCACGGCGAACGCCACCCGGAACACCACCGGGTCGATGCCCGTGTGCCGCCCGAGGCCCGCGCACACTCCCATGAGAATGCGCCCCTCGCCGCTGCGTCGCAGTACGGTGGGGGGAGCGGCCGGTTCCCTGGGCGGAGCTTCTGTCATGTCACCATCGTGGCCCCACCGGCCCGCCGCCCGCATCCGGGACACCCCTGACCCGACCCGGGGGTCGTTCCCTGATGCCCGGTTCGCCCCCGGCGTGTGACGATGACGGTGTTATGGCTGACCAGAAGACACTCGCCGAGCCGGGCACCGGCGGGGACGCGCCGTACCGGCGGATGATGCGCCCGATGGAGGGCCGCCTGCTCGGCGGGGTGGCCCAGGGGCTGGCCGCGCAGCTCAAGCTCGATCCCGTGGTGATCAGGCTGATGTTCGTGCTGCTCAGCGTGGTGGACGGGGTCGGCATGGTCGCCTACGCCGTGCTGTGGATGATCACGCCGCGGCAGCCGTACGAGGGGCAGCCGCCGCAGCGCGACTGGAGCCAGCTCGCCGCGTTCACCGCGATCGGGGTGGCGCTGGCCGCGTTCGGCTGGCTGACGGGGGCCTCGGCGGGCGGCATCGGCATGTTGCCGTTCGCGGTGGGCGGCATCGGCGCGCTGATCCTGTGGCAGCAGGCCGACCCGGAGCGCCGCAGGAGCTGGATGAGCGGGGCGGCGCTCAGCATCAGGAAGAACCGCGTGCGCACGCTGCTCGGCGTCGGGCTGGTGGTGATCGGCGCGGCCGGGTTCCTGTATTCGCAGGGCGAGCTGGCGCAGGCGCGGCCGGGGCTGCTGTTCACCGTGGTGGTGGTCGGCGGCCTGGCGGTCATCGCCGCGCCGTGGCTGGCCGGCCTGTGGAAGGAGCTCCAGCTCGAACGGCGGGAGCGCATCAGGCAGGAGGAGCGCGCCGAGGTCGCGGCCATGGTGCACGACTCGGTGCTGCACACCCTGACGCTGATCCAGCGGGTCGCGCACGATTCGCGCGAGGTGACCCGCCTGGCCCGCTCGCAGGAGCGCGAGCTGCGCAACTGGCTCTACCAGCCGGCCCAGGACGCCGACGCGACGGTGGCGGCGGCCGTGCGCCGGATCGCGGCCGAGGAGGAGGACGCGCACGGCGTGCCGATCGAGGTGGTGTGCGTCGGCGACGTGCCCTTCGACTCGGGCGGCCGTCTCGGTGCCATGATGAAGGCGGCCCGCCAGGCGATGGTCAACGCGGCGAAGTACTCCGAGAGCGCGTCGATATCCGTATATGCAGAAGTGGAGGGTGAAGAAGTCACGGTTTTCGTGAAGGATCGTGGCAAGGGCTTCGACCTCGACGCGGTGCCACTCGACCGGATGGGCATCAGGGAGTCCATCATCGGCAGAATGGAACGGCACGGGGGCTCGGCCCGGATCCGTACGGAGCCGGGCGAGGGCACCGAAGTGATGTTGACGATGAAGGTGGAGAAAGAATGACGCGCGTGCTGATCGTCGACGATCACCGGCTCTTCCGCTCCGGCGTGCGGGCCGAGCTGGGCGACTCGATCGAGGTCGTGGGCGAGGCCGAGGACGTCGAGTCGGCCGTCAAGGCCATCTCCGAGCTCCAGCCGGACGTCGTCCTGCTGGACGTGCACATGCCGGGCGGCGGCGGCCAGGAGGTCCTGCGCCGGGTGCTCGGCGCCGGGTCGCAGGTGCGCTTCCTCGCGCTGTCGGTCTCCGACGCCGCCGAGGACGTCATCGGCGTCATCCGCGGCGGCGCGCGCGGCTACGTCACCAAGAACATCAGCGGCAAGGAGCTGACCGACGCCATCCGGCGGGTGGCCGACGGCGACGCGGTGTTCTCGCCGCGGCTGGCGGGGTTCGTGCTGGACGCGTTCGCCTCCTCCGAGGCGCCCTCGATCGACCCCGAGCTCGACTCGCTGACGCAGCGCGAGCGGGAGGTGCTGCGGCTGATCGCGCGCGGGTACGCGTACAAGGAGATCGCCAAGGAGCTGTTCATCTCGGTGAAGACGGTGGAGACGCACGTGTCGTCCGTCCTGCGCAAGCTGCAGCTCTCCAACCGCCACGAGCTGTCCCGCTGGGCCACCGCGCGCCGCCTGGTCTGAGGCCGATTCGGCCCCATTTGGACCGTTACAGGATAGTTATCGTCAGGCTGCCTACGAATCACCCTTCTCAGTTGTCACACAGAGAGGTAGTAGATGAGCACTTAGTCCAGGAGTAACCCCCTTGAAGCGCGTCACCCGGATGATTCCGGCGTTGCTCGCACTGGTCGTGGCGACGGCCTGTGCGGCGGAAATCGCCCCCATCCCGCAAGGCCAGGCCATGGCCGCCCCTCAGACCCAGGCCGCCGTCCCCGTCGCGGCCACCACCACCCCGGCCGCCACCCCGGCCGCCGCGGCCAAGGCCCCGCGGAAGGTCAAGCTGGAGATCGCGGACATCACCCCCATGGGGGAGAAGACCGAGAAGGTGGGCGTCGGTTTCCCGATCATCGTCACGTTCGACCGTGACGTGAAGACCAAGGACCGCGCGACGGTCGAGGCCCTGCTGCAGGTGGAGTCCGACAAGCCCAACGAGGGCGCCTGGCGGTGGGTCTCGGCGCGCAAGGTCATCTACCGGACGAAGGCGTACTGGAAGCCGTACCAGAAGGTGCTGTTCACGGCGCGGCTGTCGGAGCTGCCCGGCAACACCGGCGGCAAGGACGTCTCCCGTCGCTTCGCCGTCGGCGCGCAGAACATCTCGCTCGTCGACACCAAGAAGCACGTGATGAAGGTCTACCGCAACGGCAAGCTGGCCAAGAAGATCCCGATCAGCGCCGGTCGCGGCGGGCTCATGCGCGGCGGCGTGGACGTCTACCTCACCACCAGCGGCACCCACCTCACCATGGGCAAGAAGTCCGTGGAGACCATGACCTCGTCCTGGATGGGCGTGACGGACCCGAAGGACCCCCGCTACTACAAGGAGGAGATCCCGTGGGCCGTGCGGATCTCCGACAGCGGCGAGTACGTCCACCAGAGCGCCGGCTACTACCAGTACCTCGGGCGCTCCAACCAGAGCCACGGCTGCGTCCGCGCCACCCCCGCCGGCGCCAAGTGGTTCTACAACCTCGCCCAGCGCGGCGACGTCGTCAAGATCACCGGCACCAAGCGCAAGCTGCAGTGGAACAACGGCTGGAGCTACTGGCAGCTCAGCTACAGCCAGTGGAAGAAGGGCAGCGCCCTCTCCTGACCCGGTGAGCGGTGAGGGGCGCGCCGTCGGCAGCTCCTGGACGCCGGCGGCGCGCCCCTTTCGTCACAGCTTCTCCAGCGGCGCGTACGCCAGCAGCAACGTCTTCTCCCCGCCGCTGCCGAAGTCGACCTTGACCTTGGTCCGCTCGGCCACGCCGTCCACCGACACCACCGTGCCCAGCCCGAACTGGTCGTGCGTCACCCGGTCGCCCGGCGACAACGACGGCACCTTGCGCCCGCCGGCCCCGCCGGCCCCGCCGCTCCTGGCCGGCGCCGGTCGCGCGGGCTCCCTGCGGGTGGCGGCGCTCCACGCCGACTTCTCCGGGTCCGTACGCCAGTCGATGAGCGCGCCCGGCACCTCGTTGACGAAGCGCGAGGCGGGATTGAACGACGGCGACCCCCACGAGCTGCGCACCGCCGCCCGCGTCAGGTAGAGCCGCTTCTGCGCCCGCGTGATGCCGACGTAGGCCAGCCGCCGCTCCTCCTCCAGCTCCTTCGGCTCGCCGAGCGAGCGGACGTGCGGGAACACGCCGTCCTCCATCGCCGTCAGGAACACCACCGGGAACTCCAGCCCCTTGGCGGTGTGCAGCGTCATCAGCGTGACGACGCCCTGGCCGCCGTCGGAGTCGGGGATCTGGTCGGCGTCGGCCACCAGCGACACCTGCTCCAGGAACTCCACCAGCGTGCCCTCCGGGTTGGCCTCCTCGAATTCCGAGGCCACCGAGATCAGCTCGTTGAGGTTCTCCAGGCGGGACTCGTCCTGCGGGTCCTCCGACGCCTCCAGCTCGGCGCGGTAGCCGGTGGCCACCAGCACCTCCTCGGCCAGCGCCGACGGCGGCACGCCCGCCGCCTTGGCCATCAGCTCCTCCAGCATCGCGACGAACTCGCGCACCGCGTTGAGCGAGCGCGTGGCCATGCCGTACGCCTCGTCGGCCCGGCGCAGCGCCTCCCAGTACGTGATGCGCTCGCGCGAGGCCAGCGCCTCCACCATCGCCTCGGCCCGCTCGCCGATGCCCCGCTTGGGCACGTTGAGGATGCGCCGCAGCGAGACCACGTCGCCCGGGTTGGCCAGCACCCGCAGGTAGGCCAGCAGGTCCTTGACCTCCTTGCGCTCGTAGAAGCGCACGCCCCCGACCACCTTGTACGGCAGCCCGGTGCGGATGAAGATCTCCTCGAACACCCGGGAGGCCGCGTTGGTGCGGTAGAAGACCGCCACCTCGCCCGGCTTGACGTCCTCCTCGTCGCTCAGCCGGTCGACCTCCTGGGCCACGAACATGGCCTCGTCGTGCTCGTTGTCGGCGACGTAGCCGACGATCTTGGGGCCGTCGCCCTGGTCGGACCAGAGGTTCTTCGGCTTGCGCGACTCGTTGCGGGCGATGACGGCGTTGGCCGCGGCCAGGATGTTCTGGGTGGAGCGGTAGTTCTGCTCCAGCAGGATCGTGCGGGCGTCGGGGTAGTCGCGCTCGAACTCCAGGATGTTGCGGATCGTCGCGCCGCGGAAGGCGTAGATGGACTGGTCGGCGTCGCCCACCACGCACAGCTCGGACTGGTCGGCCCCGGAGCGCACCTGCTCGCCGTCGGCCGTGCGCAGCTCGGGATGCCCCACCAGCTCCCTGATCAGGACGTACTGGGCGTGGTTGGTGTCCTGGTACTCGTCGACCAGCACGTGCCGGAAGCGCATCCGGTAGTGCTCGGCGACCTCCGGGAAGAGCTGGAACAACGTCACCGTGTTCATGATGATGTCGTCGAAGTCCATCGCGCCGGCCTCGGTCAGCTTCAGCTGGTACGACTTGTAGGCCTGCGCGAGCGTCTTCTCCAGGTGCGAGCCCGCCTTGTCGAGCGCCGTCTCGTAGTCGATCAGCTCGTTCTTGAAGTTGCTGACCTGCGCCGAGAACGAGCGCGGCGGGTAGCGCTTGGGGTCGAGGTCCATCTCGCGGCAGACCATCGCCATCAGCCGCTGCGAGTCGGCCTGGTCGTAGATCGAGAAGCTGGAGGGGAACCCGAGCCGCTTGGCCTCGCGCCGCAGGATGCGCATGCACGCGCTGTGGAACGTCATCACCCACATGGCCCGCGAGCGCGGCCCGATGAGCTTGTCGATGCGCTCCTTCATCTCCTTGGCGGCCTTGTTGGTGAACGTGATCGCCAGGATCTCGCCCGGGTGCACGTCGCGCTCGGCCAGCAGGTAGGCGATGCGGTGGGTGAGCACCCTAGTCTTGCCCGACCCCGCTCCCGCCACGATGAGCAGCGGGCTGCCATGATGGATCACGGCCTCGCGCTGCTGCGGGTTGAGGCCGTCGAGCAAGGGGTGGTCAACAGAGACTTGGGTCGGCACCCACCTAGGTTAAGACGCTCCACCGACAAACGGCGCCCGGAATGCCGTCCGCCGGGTGCCGGTTCTCCTCCTCAGGAGAACGATTGTCGAGCTCGGAAGGAGAGCCATGCTGCCGGAGGCCGAGATCAACCGGGTGCTCGTCGTCACCGCGCATCCCGACGACGTCGACTTCGGCTCGGCGGGGAGCGTGGCGCTCTTCGCGGACCGGGGCGTGGAGGTCACGTACCTGCTGGTCACGGACGGCGACGCGGGCGGCAACGAGCGCACCCTGGACAACACGGGCATGGCCGAGCTGCGCCGCGCCGAGCAGCGCGCCGCCGCCAAGGCGGTGGGCGTGACGGACGTGCGCTTCCTCGGCTACCCCGACGGTCAGGTGGTGCAGTCGCTGGAGCTGCGGCGCTCCATCGCCCGCGTGATCCGCCAGGTGCGTCCCGACCTCGTGCTCACCCACCACCCCGACCGCAACTACCGCTTCATCGCCCCGAGCCACCCCGACCACCGCGCCGTCGGCGGCGCCACCCTGGACGCCGTCTACCCCGACGCCCGCAACCCGTACGCCTACCCCGAGCTGCTGCTGGAGGAGGGCCTGGAGGCGTGGACCGTCCGCGAGGTCTGGCTGACCGGCGGCTCGTCCCCCGACCACTGGGTGGACATCACGGACGTCATCGACCGCAAGCTCGCCGCCCTTCAGGCGCACGTGAGCCAGGTGGCGCACGTGGAGGGGTTCGCCGAGAACGTCAAGAGCCGCTTCGCCGCCTGGGCCGAGCAGGCCGGCCTCGGCCCCGGCCGCTACGCCGAGGCCTTCCAGGTGGTCTCCACGGCGTGACCGCGCCGGACTGCGCTCACGCCGCTCCTGTGACCTCCTTCTTCTTCTTCCCGGCAATCCTGGCGAACAGGTAACCCAGGGAGTTCGTCGACAGATGCAGCATCACGGGCGTCAGCAGGCCGCGGCGCCGCCGCAGCTCGCAGAACAGCACGCCCGCCGCCGCCGTCGACACCACGCTGCCCGCCACCACCCGCGCCGTGTCCAGGCGCCCGGGCGCCTCGCCCGCGGTCAGGGCGCCGAGCGCGGGGTTGGCCCGGGCCATGTCAACGGCCGGCAGGATGTGCCACAGCCCGAACAGCGCCGAGGACGTGGCCGTGGCCGCCACCGTGCCGTGCCGGCGGCGCAGCATGGCGTACAGGGCGCCCCGGAAGCCGACCTCCTCCAGCAGCACCGTGCCGAGCGGCACCTGGACCAGCGCCTCCTCCAGCACGCGGGCCCGCGACAACGACAGGGCGCGCTCGTCGTGGAACAGCGGCCGCGTCCGGGGCAGCGCGACCCCGGCCGCGTAGACGGCGGCCACCGCCGCCGCCAGCGCGCCGCCCGCGATCGCGCCGCGGCGGCCGTGCTCGAACCCCATCTCCTGCCACGACAGGCCGGACCTGCGCGCCATCGCGACGAGCGCGGCCGTGGCGAGCGTGGACGTCAGGGGGCCCAGGCGGGGGGCGACCTTGTTGTTCAGGATGTTGGCGGCGGCGAGCACGGCTACCGAAGGGAGGATCACCCCTGCAGGCTACGTCGCCCGCCGTGCCGGACGCCGCCGTGCCGGACGCCCGCTCTGCCGGACGTGTGGGCAGGGGAAGGGTCAGGAGGCGGCGGCGGAGTCGCGCCAGCCGGCCGGGAAGCGGGACCGGCGCCGCTCCTGTGGCGTGAGCCCGCCCCAGATGCCCTCCGACTCGCCGGCCCGTAACGCGTACGAGCGGCACTCCTCCAGCACCTGGCAGCCCGCGCAGACCGCTTTGGCGCGCGCTTCCTGCAACGGCGAGGGGGCGAGGGGGAAGAAGAGGTCAGGGTCGCTGGACCTGCACGCCCCCCGGCGCAGCCAGCCGATCTCCTCCAGTGGCATGGGTCAACGGTACGGCCCAAGCATGATCGACCACATCATCCTCTGGGTTGACGGCCCTGTACACCCTGGGGCGACGACAGCGGCCCCGCGGTCATCAGCAGGCGTCCACCCCGCTCCGGTACCCCCGCGCGAACGACGACTGCCGCTGCTCGCCGGTCCCGTGCGCGGCCGGGTTGAGCCAGTCGTCAGAGGGGTCGCCGGCCGCCGCCAGGCTGAGCAGCAGCTCGTCCTCGTCGCCTTCCTGGGCGCGCAGCGCGCCCGAGCCGACCAGGGCGGACAGGGTGCCGCCCGCGTAGCAGTCGGCCTGCAGCTCGGCCTGGACGTTCAGCTCGAAGCCGGAGCGGAGCTGGGCCTGGATCGAGTGCCCGAACTCGTGCGGGATGACCACGTACACCGACCCGTCGCCCATCTCGCTCCACAGCCCTTCCAGCCAGTCGCGGTCGAAGGCGATGAAGTGGCCGGCGGGGCAGTAGAAGGCGTTGTTCGGGACGGCGGGCTGGCCGTCGCAGCTCGGCCCCGAGGAGCCGGAGTAGGGGATGAAGTCGTTGATCGGCTGATATGTCCGGCCGAGCTGGTCGAACTGCTGCTTCCAGAACTGCTCGGTCAGCGTCCGCGCGGCGCGGAGGTCGTCGTCGAAGGAGTCGTCCCCCTGCGGATCCATGGACGGCGCCCGGGACACGCCGCAGGACAGCAGGGACGACGCCAGCGCGAGCACGGCGAGCAGGACGAGCGGGAGGCGGCGGGCCCGAGCGAGGCGGGCCCGAGCGAGGCGGGCCCGAGCGAGGCGGGCACGAGCGAGGCGGGCACGAGCGGGGCGGGCAGGAGCGGGGCGGAGGGAAGGGCGGGTCACGCGCTTCAGACTTCCCAGGTGTGCACGGGCTCATTCGTATGCATCCGCCCGAGGTAGTCGAGCGTCATCGCCCGCAGCGCCTCGTGCCGGTCACCGCCCTCCGCGCGCACCCGCCGCACCTGCCAGCCGGCCCCCGTCATCCCGGTGAGGCAGCGTTGCTCGATGATGCCGAGCAGCCGGTCGGCGACGGGACGGTGCACGCCCCACCGGTCCAGCCCCTCGTACGCCAGCGGCAGCAGCCGGCGCAGGATCAGCTCGGAGGCGGGCACCTCGCCGAGCCCCGGCCAGTAAAGGCGCGCGTCAAGGCCGAGCCGGGCGGCGGCGGCCAGGTTGTCCTCGGCGGCGCGGAAGGACATGCGGCTCCAGACCGGCCGCTCGTCGTACGGCAGCATGCGCATCAGGCCGTAGTAGAAGGCGGCGTTCGCGGCGATGTCGGCGACGGTGGGCCCGGCGGGCAGGACGCGGTTCTCCACGCGCAGGTGCGGCATGCCGTCCACGACCGCGTACACGGGCCGGTTCCAGCGGTAGATCGTGCCGTTGTGCAGGGTCAGCTCGTGGAGCTGCGGGATGCGGCCCCGTTCCAGCTCGGCGCGCGGGTCCTCGTCCTCGCAGAGGGGGAGCAGCGCGGGATAGTAGGTGACGTTCTCCTCGAACAGGTCGAAGACGCTGGTGATCCACCGCTCCCCGAACCACACGCGGGGCCGTACGCCCTGCGCCTTCAGCTCGGCCGGCCGCGTGTCCGTGGCCTGCTCGAACAGCGCGATCCTGGTCTCCTCGTGCAGCTCCTTGCCGAACAGGTAGGGGGAGTTGGCCGCGACGGCGACCTGCGCGCCCGCGATCGCCTGCGCGGCGTTCCAGTGCGCGGCGAACGCCTCGGGGCTGACCTGCAGGTGGAGCTGGACGCTGGTGCAGGCGGCCTCCGGCGTGATGCTGTCGGCGTGGGTGTCGAGGCGTTCGACGCCCTCGATGCACAGGTGCAGGTCCTCGCCGCGGGCGGCGAAGATCTGCTCGTTGAGCAGCCGGTAGCGGGGGTTGGCCGACAGCGAGCCTTCCTCGACGTCGCGCTCGCGCAGGGTGGGGAGGATGCCGACCAGCATCAGGTGCCCGCCCTGGGAGCTCGCGCGCTCCTCGGCGTGGTTCAGCCGGGCGCGTACGTCGTCCTCCAGCCGCAGCGGCCCGTCGCCGCCCAGCTCCTGGGGCTCGATGTTGATCTCGATGTTGAACTGGCCCAGCTCGGTCGCCCAGTCGGGCCGCTCGATGGCGGCCAGCACCTCGGCGTTGCACATGGCGGCCTCGCCGCGCTCGTTGACGAGGTTGAGCTCGATCTCCAGGCCGGCGAGGGGCCGCTCGACCTCGAAGCGGGACTCGCGCAACATCTGGGCGAAGACGTCGAGACACCGCCGCACCTTCTCGCGGTACTTCCGGCGGTCCTCGCGGCTGAACACAACGACGGGTACGTCCCTGCCCATATCATGCAATGTCGCACGCCGGTGCCCGTAAGGCCAGGCCATACGCGCCGATTCGCGGGACCGCGCACCGCCCTCCCCCATGGGGCGAGGGAGAGGACGGCAGCGACCGGGCCGGGCGGCTCAGTGCGCGAAGACGTGCAGGTTGTCCTGCGGGACCTGCTCCGGCACGTCGCTGTCCTCGCCGAGGCTCTTGGCGTCCACCCACGTGTCCTGCGCCGGGGCCTTGATGGTGACGCGGGAGCCCCAGCCGATGTACCGGGTGTCGGTGGTGCCGGTGGTCTTGCCGAGCACGCCGAAGTCCAGCGTCCAGCTCGTCCGGAGCCGGTTGACCAGCCCCTTGCTGTTCAGGCCGAGGGCGTACGTCACCTTGATCTTGCTGACCGCGCCCTTCAGCGTCTCGCCGTACAGCTTGGCGATCTCCTTGTAGGTGATCTCACCCTTGTACGTGCCGCCCTTGACGCTCCTGGCCTTGGACACGAGCGCCTTCAGGATCTTCGGCTCGAAGATGTCGAGCGGCTGGTTCAGCGTCGTGCCGCCGGCCGGCTGCTCGTAACGCACCCACTTCTTGCCCTCGGGCAGCCCTTCTTCGTAAACGCCGCCCTGGAAGTAGGCGTGCCCGCCCACGCTGATCATCCGGTCCGGGCTGAGGGACGTGCCGCGCCGGCCGTGCGTGGAAATGTCGCTGGCGACGACGCCGTTCTTTCCGAACGCGAGCCGGCCGGTCGCCTTCTCCGCGGACATGGTCTTGCCGCCGACGGAGGTGTGGGCGCTTTCCACGAAACGCACTCCGTGACCGGGCGCGTACTGCTGCTTCAGCGCCTTGACCGGGTCCACCGGCGCGGCCTGGGCGGCGGTGGGCGTGACGGCCACGAGCGTCGCGGCGCAGGCCGTGGCCAGGCCCGCGAGAATTCTCTTCACTAGATTCCCTTGAATAGTCGAATGAGGGGAGCAGGAATCCTGCCAATAGAAGATCACGACCATATATCGGAGGTCCGTGGTGACGTTGTCTTTTCCGTGCACATTTCGCGCAGCCCGCCCATCGGGGCCCTCCCGCCGGAAGTGAGATGACCGTCACATAGCGGGAGAACCGCGACCCGATGACCTGGGGAGGTCGAGCTTCGGGCTAGGCTTCACTGGCGGAAACGCCCGGCACGCACGGGGTTGCCCGGGCCGTCGAACAACAGTCGGATAAGCAAGGACGGACCCTCGTGGACCTGTTCGAACATCAGGCGAAGGAACTCTTCGCTGACTACGGCATCCCGGTGCCGCGCGGCATCGTCGCCAACACCGTGGAGGAGGTGCGGGCGGCCGCCGAGGAGCTGACCGGCCGCGTCGTCGTCAAGGCCCAGGTCAAGACCGGTGGCCGCGGCAAGGCCGGCGGCGTGAAGGTGGCCGACGACGCCGCCGACGCCGTCGAGAAGGCCACCGCCATCCTCGGCATGGACATCAAGGGCCACACGGTCCACAAGGTGCTCGTGGAGGAGGCCAGCGCGATCGCGGAGGAGTACTACTTCTCCTTCCTGCTCGACCGGGCGAACCGTACCTTCCTCGCGATCTGCTCCGCCGCCGGCGGCATGGACATCGAAGAGGTCGCCCACACCACCCCGGAGAAGGTCGCCAAGGTGCCGGTCTCGGCACTCGACGGCGTCGGCCGCGACAAGGCCCGCGAGATCGCGCAGGCCGGCGGCCTGCCGGAGAAGGCGCTCGACGGGGCCGCCGAGCTCATCGAGAAGCTCTGGCACTGCTTCGTCGACGAGGACGCCACCCTCGTCGAGGTCAACCCCATGATCCTCGCCGCCGACGGCCAGGTGAAGGCGCTCGACGGCAAGGTCACGCTCGACGACAACGCCGCCTTCCGCCAGCCCGACCACGAGGCCCTGGCCGACAAGGCCGCCGAGGACCCGCTGGAGGCGCGGGCCAAGGAGAAGGACCTCAACTACGTCAAGCTCGACGGCGACGTCGGCATCATCGGCAACGGCGCGGGCCTGGTCATGTCCACCCTCGACGTCGTCGCCTACGCCGGTCAGGAGTTCCCCGGCAAGCCGTCCCCGGCCAACTTCCTCGACATCGGCGGCGGCGCGTCCGCCGAGGTCATGGCGGCCGGCCTGGAGATCATCCTCTCCGACCCCGACGTCAAGTCGATCTTCGTGAACGTCTTCGGCGGCATCACCGCCTGCGACGCCGTCGCCAACGGCATCGTCGCGGCGTTCAAGCTGCTCGAGAGCCGCGGCGAGGCCGTGACCCACCCGCTGGTGGTCCGCCTCGACGGCAACAACGCCCAGCTCGGGCGGCAGATCCTGGCCGACGCCGCGCTCCCGCGGGTCGAGCTGGTCGACACGATGGACGAGGCGGCCAAGCGCGCCGCCGAGCTCGCTGCGGTAGGTGCGTGACTTATGGCCATCTGGCTGACGGAGAACAGCAAGATCATCGTCCAGGGCATGACCGGCGGCGAGGGCACCAAGCACACCCGCCGCATGCTCGCCTCGGGCGCCAAGGTCGTCGGCGGCGTCAACGCCCGCAAGGCCGGCATCACCCACGAGGGCCTGCCGGTGTTCGGCACGGTCAAGGAGGCCATGGAGCAGACCGGCGCCGACGTGTCGGTCGTCTTCGTGCCCCCGGCCCACGCCAAGGCCGCCGTCAAGGAGGCCGTGGACGCCGAGATCCCGCTCTGCGTGGTCATCACCGAGGGCATCCCGGTGCACGACTCCACCGAGTTCTGGGCCTACGCCGTCGCCAAGGGCGGCAAGACCCGCATCATCGGCCCCAACTGCCCCGGCATCGCCTCGCCCGGCGCCTCCAACGCCGGCATCATCCCCGCCGACATCACCACCGCCGGCCGCATCGGCCTGGTCTCGAAGTCCGGCACGCTGACCTACCAGCTCATGTACGAGCTGCGCGACATCGGCTTCTCCACCTGCGTCGGCATCGGCGGCGATCCGGTCATCGGCACCACGCACATCGACGCGCTCCAGGCGTTCCAGGACGACCCCGACACCGACGCCATCGTCATGATCGGCGAGATCGGCGGCGACGCCGAGGAGCGGGCCGCGGCCTACATCGAGCAGCACGTCACCAAGCCCGTCGTCGCCTACGTGGCCGGCTTCACCGCGCCCGAGGGCAAGACCATGGGCCACGCCGGGGCCATCGTGTCCGGCTCGGCCGGCACCGCCCAGGCCAAGAAGGAAGCCCTGGAGAAGGTCGGCGTCCGCGTCGGCAAGACCCCTTCGGAGACCGCCCGCCTCATGCGCGAGGTCATGCAGTCCCGCTGATCGCGGCTCCCGCCGCTTCCCGACAAGCCCCGCCCGGTCCACGCCCGTGCGGGGCTTGCGCGGATGCTCCGCCGTCCCCTGAGAAAGCCCCGCCCGCTCCACGCCCGCGCGGGGCTTGCGAGGGTGCTTCGCCGTCTCCTGACAAAGCCCCGCCCGGTTGACGCCCGTGCGGGGCTTGCGTGTGCACGGGGTGTTCGGCAGAGGAAATGGGGCAAGGCGGCGCGTCAACCAAGCGTTGGTCGGGAAAGATTGAGAAAATCGCCTACTGTGACGGCGATTCTCGAGCAGTTGCGGACTGCCCCCCGCTCGGTGCTCGGCAAGCTCCCCGGAGTCACGGGCGACGACGACGAGAGCCGGCGCCCGCTGCCCGTGTCGGGAATGCTGGCCGCGGCCTGCACCCTCGGTGTCGGCCTGGCCGCCCTCACCACTCTCACCCTGGTCGGCTGGATCGCCGCGCCGCGCGGCACGCTCGGCGCGGGCCTGCCCGGCGTCTTCCGCACGGCCGCGCAGCTCTGGCTGGCCGCGCACCACGCCGGGTTCGCCATCCCCGGCGGCCGGGTCGGGCTGCTGCCGCTCGGGCTGACCATCCTGCCCGCGGTGCTGCTGTACCGGGCCGGGCGGTGGATGGCCCGCGACGCCGACCTGCGGCTGCGCCTGCCCGCCCGGCTGCCCAAGAACAGCCCGCGCGAGCTGTCCCGCGCCCGCCGCCGGGCGCAGCTCGTGCTGGTGGCGCAGGCCGGGGTGTCGCTCGCGGCGCCGTACGCGCTGCTGGCCGGGCTGATCGCGCTCGTGGCGAGCAACGAGATCACCCAGCCGTTCATCGGCGAGGCGCTGCTCAGCCACTTCGTGCTGGCGTTCCTGGCGGGGGCGCTGGCCACCGCGCGCATGATCGGGCCGTGGCGGGTCATGCTGCGCCTGCTGCCCGAACGGGTCCGCGCGCTCACCGTCGGCACCGCGGTCGCCACGGCGCTGCTGCTGGTGGGCGGGCTGGTGCTGGTGCTGGTCGCCGTCGTGCTCAACCTCGACCAGGTCAAGCAGCTCTCGGACGTCCTGTCGCCCGGCTTCGTGGGCGGCGTGCTGCTCGCGCTGCTCCAGCTTCTCTACCTGCTGAACGCCGTCATCTGGGCCTCGTCCTACATCTCCGGCCCCGGCTTCGCGATCGGCGCCGACACCCTGGTCGCGCCCACCGGCGTGCAGCTCGGCACCGTGCCCAGCCTGCCGCTGCTGGGCGCGCTGCCGGAGAGCGGGCCGGTGCCCGCGGTGATGATGACGGTGATCGCGCTGCCGTTCGCGGCGGGGGCGGTGGCCGGGGTGTTCGTGGCGCGCATCTCGCCGTCGCCGTCGTACGAGGCCGCGCCGCTCTGGGGATTCCTCACCGGCGTCAGCGCGGGCGTCGTGGCCGGGGTGCTGGCGGCGCTGTCCGGCGGCCCGATCGGCGGCGGGCGGCTCGCCACCATGGGCCCCTCGCCGTGGGAGGTGGCGCTGTCGGTCGCGCTGGAGGTCGGCGTCGCGGCCGGCATCTCCGCCGGCGTGACGAACCTGCTGCTGCTCAACAAGCGCGCCCGCACGCCGCTCGACAAGGCCGCCGCCCCCGTGCGCAAGGCCGGGGCGGCGATCGCCAAGGCGGCCAGCAGGGTCGGCCTCGCCGAGTCGGACCCGCGCCCGCTGCCCGGCCACTGGCTGGACGCCACCGAGGCCGACACCCAGGAGATCCCGGTCATCAGGGACGACTGGCAGGACGAGCACGCCTCGGCCGAGGCCGAGACGCTGGCCCAGGCCCGCCCGCGCGGGCCCGAGGCCCACTCCGGCCCCGGCCGGCCGCCGCGCAAGGACATCGTGGACGAGTCCGACGACCGCGGCGGCAAGGTCATCTACCTCGACCCGTACGCCTGGGACCGCGACTGACGGGCCCCGACGTCACGGCTGCATGGCTCCCAGGAGCTCCAGCACGTCGGACGGCAGCTTGCGCTGCGCCGCGTCCCTGAACTGGGTGAAGCACTCGCCCTGCGACGCGACCGTTCCCGCGCCCTTCATGCACTCCTGGTAGGCGGAGTACTCGTCCATCAGGTAGAGCTGCATGCCCGTGGCCAGGGCCGACAGCGCCAAGGCGATGGAGGACACGGTGATGCCGCCCACGGCCATGCCCGTGGGCCTGCCCGCCCCCCTCAGCAGCGGCAGCGCCCGGATGCCCGCCACGAGCGCGAACAGCGCCATGACCAGGCCGGCGAGCGGCAACATGAACGTCATGGCGAGCGCCGCGATCGACAACCAGATCGCGCGGCGTCCCGCCGACTCGGCGGGCTGCTGGCCTGCCGGTGCCTGCACCGGTGTCGACACCTGACCTCCTCTGCGTCGCCGGACCAGTAACAGATACCCTGGCACCCCCACCCTGTTTCCTCTTTTGGAGTGTGTGTGTCTAAGGCTGGGCGGCTCGTCGTCCTCGTCTCCGGCTCTGGAACCAACCTACAGGCCCTTCTGGACGCTTCCGCCGACCCGGCGTACGGTGCTCGCGTGGTAGCGGTCGGTGCCGACAGGGAGGGGATCGAGGGGCTGGCCAGGGCTACCAAGGCGCAAGTGCCGACTTTTGTCGAAAAAGTGGGCGATCACGCGACGAGGGCGGATTGGGACGCGGCGATCGCGGCCAGGATCGCCGCGTACGAGCCCGACCTGGTGGTGTCGGCGGGCTTCATGAAGATTCTGGGCACACCCACGCTCCAGGCGTTCCCTGTGCTCAACACGCATCCGGCGCTGCTGCCGTCGTTCCCCGGGGCCCACGGCGTGCGCGACGCGCTGGCCCACGGGGTCAAGGTCACCGGCTGTACGGTCATGCTGGCCGACGAGGGCGTCGACACCGGCCCCATCGTCGCCCAGGAGGCGGTGCCCGTGCTCCCGGACGACGACGAGGCGGTCCTGCACGAGCGCATCAAGGTCGTCGAGCGCCGCCTGCTCGTCGAGATCGTCGGCCGGATGGCCCGCGAGGGCTGGACGGTCAGCGGACGCATCGTCCGCATCGGCAACCAATCAGAAGGGGAAACCACGTGACTCGCATCGCCATCCGGCGCGCGCTGATCGCCGTCTACGACAAGTCCGGGCTCGAGGAACTGGCCAGGGCCCTCGACGGCGCCGGAGTGGAGATCGTCTCGACCGGTGGCACGGCCGCCGCGATCTCGTCGTTCGGGATCCCGGTGACCAAGGTCGAGCAGCTGACCGGGTTCCCCGAGTGCCTGGACGGCCGGGTTAAGACGCTGCACCCGCGCGTGCACGCCGGCCTGCTGGCCGACCTGACCAAGCCCCACCACGTCGCCCAGCTCGAAGAGCTGGAGATCGACCCGTTCCAGCTCGTCGTGGTCAACCTCTACCCGTTCCAGCAGACGGTGGCCTCCGGCGCCTCCGACGAGGAGTGCGTCGAGCAGATCGACATCGGCGGGCCCGCCATGATCCGCGGCGCGGCCAAGAACCACAGCACCTGCGCCGTCGTGGTCGACCCCGGTTACTACGGCGAGGTGCTGAAGGCGCTGGACGAGGGCGGTTTCTCCCTCACGCAGCGGCGGCGGCTGGCGGGCATCGCCTACGCGCACACGGCCTCGTACGACGTGGCCGTCGCCAACTGGTTCGGGCAGACGGGCGGCGAAGGGACGGGCGAGGAGTTCCCGGCGTTCACCGGCGTCGCCTACGACCGCAAGGCCACCCTCCGCTACGGCGAGAACCCGCACCAGCGCGCCGCCCTCTACGCCGACGGCGCGGGCGGCGGCCTCGCGGGCGCCGAGCAGCTGCACGGCAAGGAGATGTCCTACAACAACTACCTCGACTCCGACGCCGCCTGGCGGGCCGCCTGGGACTTCTCCGACCCGTGCGTGGCCATCATCAAGCACCAGAACCCGTGCGGCATCGCGATCGGGGCCGACGTGGCCGAGGCGCACCGCAAGGCGCACGCCTGCGACCCGGTGTCGGCGTACGGTGGCGTGATCGCCGTCAACCGGCCGGTCACCGCCGAGCTGGCCCGCCAGATCGCCGAGGTGTTCACCGAGGTCGTCATCGCGCCCGCCTACGACGCCGAGGCCCTCGACGTGCTGCGCGAGAAGAAGAACCTGCGCCTGCTGCGCTGCCCGGAGGGCCCGTCCGCGCCGACGGAGTTCCGCCGCATCGACGGCGGGCTGCTCGTGCAGACCGTGGACCGCGTGGACGCGCTCGGCGACGCCGCGTCCACCTGGGAGCTCAAGGCGGGCGCGGCCGTGGCGCCCGAGGTGCTGGCCGACCTGGAGTTCGCCTGGCGGGCCTGCCGCTCGGTGAAGTCCAACGCCATCCTGCTGGCCGGCGACGGGGCCACGGTCGGCGTGGGCATGGGCCAGGTCAACCGCGTCGACTCCTGCCGGCTGGCCGTCACCCGCGCCGGTGAGCGCGCGGCCGGCTCGGTGGCCGCCTCCGACGCCTTCTTCCCGTTCCCGGACGGGCTGGAGGTGCTGGCGGAGGCCGGGGTCAAGGCGATCGTCGAGCCCGGCGGCTCCATCCGGGACGACCTGGTGATCGAGGCCGCCCAGAAGGCCGGCATCACCCTCTATTTCACCGGCACCCGCCACTTCTTCCACTGATCGTCCCCGTTCGGGGCGCATGATCCACAAAGGGCGGCATGAGCAAATCGTGCCGCCCTTTGGCAATTCTGGCGTCAAGCATCGGTCATGACCGGTTAGCCTGAAACCCCTCCTCCTTCCCTCTGAGCCGCCGGAGTAACCCTTGCTCGACACGATGCTGCAGGCCTTCATCACCTTGAACGGCATGGCCACCAGCCCCTTCGTCCTGCTGGTGCTCGCCTTCATCGGCGCTTACCTGGGCATGCGCGTGGTGGAGGTCGTCCCGTTCACCCGCCGCATCATCGAGCGCCGCGAGGCCCGCTTCGCCGAGCGCGACTGACCGCGATCTCGCGAGGGGAGCGGCGACCGGTCGCCGCGACCAAACAACCGGAACGACCGCCCCGCTGCATGCGACGGCGACCAGCTCCCGCGCTAGGGA
This sequence comes from Actinomadura luzonensis, assembly GCF_022664455.2. NCBI lineage: Bacteria > Bacillati > Actinomycetota > Actinomycetes > Streptosporangiales > Thermomonosporaceae > Actinomadura > Actinomadura luzonensis. Next base: position 534,992 of record NZ_JAKRKC020000003.1, on the reverse strand, counting down.
GTGACCGCCGCACCACCCGCCCTTCATGAGACGAGGAGCGGCGATCGGCGGGTCCCATCCCCTCGTCCCTGCCTGTGCGCGCGTGGGGCTGTGGGGCGGCCGGGAGACGTCGCTGCCTCCGCCTGCGCGTAGCGGGCCGTTGAGCGGCAGGTGTCTCTCTCGCTCCTTACGCCTGCCTGCATGTGACCGTCGGGCGGAAGGCGGCCCCTCCCTACGGTTCGAAGTGCTCGTCGAGCGGTCGGCGTCGGCCCTCGGCTCGGGAACGGCCGTCGGACGGAGGGCCCTGACTCCTCCGCGGATGCCGCCGGTCACCGGCCCTCCCGCCCCATCCGGCGAGGGTCGGGCGGCGCTCGCCCCACTTGGCGACGGTCCGGCGGCCCCGCCCAAGCTCGTAGCGGCCGGCCGCTGCCCCCGCCTCACCTGGTAGCGGTCGGGCTTCACCAGCTCACCTGGTAGCGCTCGGGCTGCACCGCTTCGCCTGGTAGCGGTGCAGCGTCACCCCTCCACCTGGCGGTGGTCGAACGGCGGTGCCTGGCGCCCGGGTTCGGGGCGGCCGGCGTTGTGCCGGGGCGGGAGCCTGCCGTCAGGCGGTGGTGGCTTGCCAGGCCAGGTTGGCCGCTCCTGCCAGGGAGGCGCGGACGCCGAGGGTGCTCTGCTTGATCTCAACCGCCCGGACGAAGGCGAACCCCGCGATGTCGTCGAGCGCCCTCGCCAGCGGCTCGAACAACACCTTGCCCGCCGCCGACACACCTCCCCCCACGACCACCGTGGTGACCTCGACCGCCGCCACCGTGGAGGCGATCATCCCGGCCAGGGCCCGGCCACCGCGTTCGAACGCCGCCACCGCCACCGGCTCGCCGGCGGCGGCGGCCTCGGCGAGCAGGCGGGCGTCCGCCTTGTCCGCTCCGGCGGCCGGGGACCAGCCGTTCTCCAGTGCCCAGCGCGTGAGGTTGGGGCCGCTGGCGTAGTGCTCGACGCAGCCGCGTCCGCCGCAGGTGCAGCGTTCGCCGTTCACGTCGATGCTCATGTGCCCGACATGACCGGCGTTTCCGGTGGGTCCGAGGAGCGGGGCGCCGTCGATCACCAGGCCGCCGCCGATCCCGGTCGAGACGACGATCCCGAGCAACGACGTGCTGCCGCGTCCCGCTCCGAGCCAGTGCTCGCCGAGCGCGAAGCACTGCGCGTCGCCCGCCAGCACGGTGGGCAGCTCGGTCAGCTTCTGCACCTCGTCGCGCACCGGGAAGCCGCGCCAGCTCGGCATGTTGACCGGGCTCACGGTGCCGGTGGCCAGGTCGAGCGGCCCGGCGCAGCCGATGCCGACGGCCTGCGCGGGCGGCCCGCCGTCGGTCACCTCCTCGATGAGCGACGCCAGGGCGGCCATGACGTCCGTACGCGGCGTGGGCCGGGTGCCGGAGCGCGACGCGGACCCTTCCTCGTCCACCAGGGCGGCGGCGAGCTTGGTCCCTCCGATGTCGATGGCGAGTACGTGGTTCATCAGTGTTTGTGGTGGTTGTCGGGCTGACGGGGGTCGCCAGGGTGTTCCAGTCCGGGCACGAGGTCGAGCTTCGCGGCACGCAGCTCGTCGAGCCGGCGGGCGAACGTCCGCCTGCGCGCGGCCTGCAGAAGGTCGGTGGGCGAGGGTCGAGCAGCGGCATGTGGTCGCTGTGGTCGGTTCGACATCGGCTGGGCGGCTTCTCCTTCTTTTTCTTGAGCTGAGGGGTGGGTGGCCGGGGGCGACTCGGTGGTGCGTGGGGAACGGGGTTGGCGGCTTCGGGTGGCGGCGGCCACGTGCCAGCCCAGGGCGTCCTGGACGGGGCCGATGAGGGCGCCTTCGGGGTGGTGGGCGATCGCCTCGGCCAGCGCGGTCGGGAGTGAGGCGAGGTCCACGTCGCCGAGGGGAGCGAGGTCGTGGAGGGTCGCGCGGGCGGCGGACGTCCGGTCGGGGAACAGGCGGTGACGGACGAAGTGGGTGGCTGTGCTGGGGCGGGACGACTGGCGGGGCCGCCACTCCGCGGGGATGGTGGCTTCCGCGGCGAGGTGCTCGAACAGGGCCCGCACCCACGGGCTGCCGTTGTAGGCGGCGGCGTTGATCGAGCCCAGCTCGACGGCCGCCAGGCGGTCCAGCGGCGGACCGTCGACGGGGGACAGGCCCAGGGCCTTGGCGGTCGTCTCGCAGAGGACTTCCGTGAGGATGACCTGGGTCTGCCACCTGGCCAGCTGGCGGGCCTCGGCGGTGCCGGGTCTGGGCAGGGCGGCGCTGAGCGGGCCCTTCCGGAGGCCGGCGACGCGCTGCTCAAGAAGCGCGTACGGGACGGGCCGGCCGTCGACCCAGCCGATCACCGGGCCGAGACCGGGCGCGAAGGCCGCGCCTGCGCGGGTGCGGTCGCCGGCCGCGGAAGGGTGCGGGCCGGTGGTGGTGCGGTGGGAGGTCATCGGGTCACCTCCAGACGGACCGCCGGGGTGTACTGGCAGCGGCCGAACCACATGACCTTGGCCAGGGCCCAGGCGTGACCGGCCGGTGCGTCCTCCGGGACCTCGACCGGGAACGACACCTCGACGGCCTCGCCGGACGCCACCGTGAAGCCCTGCACGACCTGTGGGAGGAGGGACCAGGTGCCCCAGGGCGAGGCGAGCTGGGCCTCGCCGCGGATCTCGTCGGCGGTGGAGTTGCGCAGCCGGAGGGTGAGGGCGGTGCGATCGCCGGGTCGCAGGCGCAGGCTGTCCGCGGGAAGGGTGACGGACAGGCCCGTGGGGCGTGCCTCGCCGGCGGTGGTGCCGCGGACGGCGATGCCCGTGGCGGGCGGCGGCCCCGGAACGGGGAGTTCGGGGAGGTTCGCGCCGATCGCGACGGTGGTGACGTCCTCGATGGTCTGGCCGCCGGCGGTGGTCCGGGCGGCGACGAAGTGCAGACCGGTGGCGGGGGACGGCGGCGGCGTGACGGTGACCGGGAAGCGGACATGGCCGCAGGGGGCGAGGCGGAACGGGCGCTGGGACGGGACGGCGGTCCAGCCGTCCGGGACGCGGACGTCCACCACGCCCTCGTGGGCGTCGGCGGTCAGGTGGGAGGAGACGACCACCTCCACCTCGAACGGCTCGGCGGGGTCGGGGACGAGGCCAGGGGTGAGCGTGACGGAGATCGGCAGGTAGCCGAGAGGGGCCGGGCCCTTGTTGTGCAGCCAGTAGCGGCTGTAGACGGGCTGGGCCTGCTCGACCGTGGTGCCGAGTTCCGGCAGCAGGTCGAGGGCGGTCGGGTCGGGGGGTGGGGCGGGGGTCAGGTAGGTGGCGATCTCGAAGCCGGTCAGGGTCAGGTCGTCCGCGGGGGATCGGGGGTGTTCGAGCAGGTCGGCGTGGGTGAGAGAAGTGAGGGGGAGGACGGGGGAGTCGAGCTCGACGCGGGTGCCGAGGCCCGTGGACTCGGTCAGGCGGAGGGTGAGGCCGGAGGGCGGGGCCGTGGGGGCGGTGCGGCCGTGGGCGTGCGGGTTGCCGGTGGCCTTGAGGGTGTTCAGGAGGACGTCGCGCGCTGGAGCGATCGTCAGGAGGGAGTGGGTGGCGGGGAAGGGGCCGGGCTGCGGCGGGAGGAGACGGGGGAGCAGGGGGGTGATGTGCTCCTGAGCCTGGGCGGGCAGGTGCAGGGCGCGCCAGTCGCCGTCGCCCGCCACCAGCGCGTACGAGAACTCGTGCGTCCAGTGCTGGAGCTGGAAGCCGGAGCCGTCGGGCGCGGTGCGGCGCGGCGGGTCGAGCCAGATGCCCGAGGGCCAGCCGGTGCAGGACCGCATCAGCGACAGGTGCAGCGCCCCCGACGGGTCCACGGCGAAGCCGGGCAGGCCGTAGGCGAGGAGGGCCACCGTGCGCGGGTCGAGGTGTTCGGCGCCCAGCGGGCACACGGCCTCGATCGTGGCGTCGGCGAGGTCGGCCACCAGGTCCTCGACCGGGCCGGCGACGATCAGGGCGGGCAGGGCACGCAGGTCGCGCAGGTCGGCGCTGGGCCGCCAGACCTCGGTGAGCGGCCGCTCGGCCGGGACCCAGACGCGGGACGCCCCGGACTTGAGCGCGTCGAGGTAGACCGGGTCGGCCGCGGCGAGGAGTTCGGCGGCCAGCGGGTTGGTGTCGGGGCCGCCCAGGACGATGCGCACGTCGGGCAGGTTGGAGTCGACGTCCAGCCAGCCGTACCGGGTGCCGGCGGCAGCGGACGTCGTCGCCGTCACGCCCGCCCGCGCCAGGGCCACCACCAGGTCGCGGGCCCCCGGCGCGTCGGCGGGTGCGGGCACCACGACCTCGGCCACGCCGAGCGCCCGCGCCCCTGCCTCACCCAGGTCGACCTTGGCCGTGGCGGACAGGCCGAACCAGGTGTTGGCCGGGTTGTCGAGCGTCCACGGGTGCTCGGCCGCGTCGACGTCGGGCAGCGCGAAGCCGCGGCCCACCACCGCGCCCGACACGTCCGACACCGGCAGCGCGCCCTCCACCCGGGCCGGGAACCGCACCCGCAGCAGCCGGTCGGCGCCCGTGTGGTCGAGGACGCGGGTGGTGAACTCGATGCGGTCGGAGCCGGCGAGCAGGGTGACGACCTGCTCGTAGGCGACCTCGCCGACCTGGCCGGTGACGACGAGGCGGCTGCCGAGCGGGCTCTCCTCGGCGCGTACGGCCACCGCGGCCCCGTCGCCGGAGCCGGTGACCTCGCCGGTGGGGATGAGGTGCCAAGGGCCCTCCCCCATGTCGGGATGTGTCGGATATTCGTGGTAGAGGCGCAGCTCGTTGCCCAGGCCGGTGAGCAGCTCGCGGCCGGTGACCCGGTCGAGGATCGAGGTCAGGGCGCCGCCGCGGGCCGGGTCGGCCGTCACGCTCCAGCGTTCGTTGCGGACGACGGTGTCGCCCGAGGACCGCGCGGGACGCCAGCCGGCGGGCGAGCCCTCGACCACCGCGTACGCCCGCCAGCCCAGCGACGGGACGTCCCGCGCCAGGAAGGTCAGCGTGCCGTGCTCGGCGACGGCGGGCGGCTCGGCCCCCGTCACCGGATCGGCCACCGTGTGCCCCGGCGGCAGGGACACCCGCACCAGGCCGTCACGGGCGAACGACAAGGTGTTGGTCACCACGACGCTCGGCTCCCGCAGCCCGATCCGGCCGGTGAGGGCGTCGAGGGCGGCGTCGCGGGCCGCCGCGGCCAGGTCGTACGCCTCCCGCCACCCCGTCAGCAGGTCGATGTAGACCTGGTCGGACTCGGACCCGGTGATCGCGTCGTGGTGCGCCCCGTAGGCGAGCTGCCGCCACACCTTGTCGAGGGCGGTGTGCGGGTAGCGGCCGAGGCCGAGCGCCGCCGCGAGCGCCGACAGCCGCTCGGCGTCGAGCGCGGCCACCTCGGCCGCCCGCTGGGCCTGCTTGGTGTCGATGTAGGAGACGTCCTTGCCGGTGTAGACCGGGTTCATGTCGCGGGTCTGCGGGCTGAGGTGGGTCAGCTCGGCGCGCACGGCGTCCAGGAAGTCGCGGGGCGTGGCGCAGACGAACCTGGGCCAGACATAGCGGGCGGCCCAGGCGCGGTGCACGTCGGTCACCCACTTGTTGGGCGGGGTGTAGTCGGTGCCGACCGGCAGCAGGACGTGCTTGGTCGCGGCCACCGGCCGCAGCGCGCGGTAGAGGTCGTAGACCGCCTGGCAGGCGTCCTCGAGGGTGGGCGCGGAGTCCATCCACCAGCCCGCCGAGTAGTGGGCGGGCATGTAGTGGGTGAGCACGCCCCGGCCGGACGGCGAGATCCACTCGAACTCGCTCGGGAACTGCATGAGGGCGGCGTCCTTCTTCGCCTCCCGGAAGTTCTTGCTGATCGGCCCCCATTGGTGGAACGGGCCGCGCGCCCACGCGCTGCCGGTCAGCCCGGCCGCCGCGAGCTGGCCGGGGAACTGCGGGTCGTGCCCGAACACGTCGAGCTGCCAGGCGGTGCGCGGGTCGCCGCCCAGGATGTCGCGCTGGTAGCCGATGCCGAGGACGAGGTTGCGGATCGTGGTCTCGGCGCCGGTGAGGTTGGTGTTGGGCTCGTTGTAGGTGCCGCCGACCAGCTCGGCGCGGCCCTCGGCCAGCAGGGCGCGAAGGTCGGCGCGGCGCTCGGGACGGGTGTCGAAGAACGGCTTGAGATAGTCGACCTCGGCCAGCACGAAGCGGTAGTCGGGGTCGCGCAGGGCCAGCTCGATGTGCGCCTCCACCAGCGCGAACGCGTTGTGCTCCCAGAGCGGGCGGGTGGTGGCGTCGGCGGACAGCAGCTCCCACGGGCCGGTGTAGGCGGCCTGGGTGTTCCACCACACGGGGTCGTAGTGGAAGTGGGAGATCAGGTGCATGGTCCAGCCCGGCTCCTCGGCCGTGACCGTGACCTCCAGGGACTCGGGCTCCGCGCCGCCGTCGCCGTCGCCGTCGTCGCCGCTCAGTGTGAGCAGGCAGGGAACGGCCGTGCCGGGCGGGACGGCGACCTCCAGCGGCACCTCCAGGACGCCGGCGGCGTCGGCGGGGACGGCGACCGGCTCGGCGGCCAGGCGGACGCCGTCGCCGCGCAGCTCAAGGCGGGCCTCGCGGCCGGCCTGGGCGGCGAGGGTGACGCGCAGGACCTGGCGAGGAGTCTCCGGTGAGCCCACGAACAGGTCGGTCGACTCGGCGGACAGCAGGCGGCGGGAAGGCAAGGGGGACCTCCGGGTGGAGCGTGGACCTCCGGGTGGCGGCGCCCGTAACACTAGGCCCTCGGCGAAGGCATGACAACGATGTCATCCCCCGCCTGTGGACAACGCGATGCGACTGCCTGCGATCTGTGGATAACCGGCCGGGAGCGCTTCGAGAAGGAGGAGAAGCGGTTCCCGGCCCGGCGGAAGGGCCGCGCAAGGCCGCGCAAGGGCCGCGCAAGGCCGCGCAAGGGCCGCGGAAGGATCAGGGCGCGGGCGTCGAGGGGAGCGGATGTGCCCGGGGCGGGAGCCGGCATGGAAGGATTGCCGCATGAGCGCAGTGAAACTCGACGGCAAGGCGACCGCCGCCAAGATCAAGGCAGACCTCACGGCACGGGTGGCCGCGCTCAAGGAACGCGGCGTCACGCCGGGCCTCGGCACCATCCTGGTCGGCGACGACCCCGGCAGCCAGATCTATGTGGCGGGCAAGCACCGCGACTGTGCCGAGGTGGGCATCGCCTCCATCCGCGTCGACCTGCCGGCCACCGCCACCCAGGCCGAGGTCGAGTCGGCCATCGACGAGCTGAACGCCTCCCCCGAGTGCACCGGCTACATCGTCCAGCTCCCCCTCCCGAAGCAGCTCGACACGATGGCCCTGCTGGAGCGCATGGACCCGGCCAAGGACGCCGACGGCCTCCACCCGGTCAACCTCGGCCGTCTCGTCCACATGGTCGAGGCCCCGCTCCCGTGCACCCCGCACGGCATCGTGCTGCTGCTGCAGGAGTACGGCGTCCCGATCAAGGGCGCGGAGGTCGTCGTGGTGGGCCGCGGCATCACCGTGGGCCGCTCGCTGGGCCTCCTGCTGACCCGCCGCAGCGAGAACGCCACCGTCACCCTCTGCCACACCGGCACCCACGACCTCGCCGCGCACACCCGCCGGGCCGACATCGTCGTGGCGGCGGCCGGGGTGCCCGAGCTGATCAAGGCCGACATGGTCAAGCCGGGCGCGGCCGTGCTCGACGTCGGGGTCTCCCGGGTCGACGGCAAGATCGCCGGTGACGTGGCGCCGGACGTCGAGGAGGTCGCCGGGTTCCTCACGCCCAACCCGGGCGGAGTCGGGCCGATGACCCGCGCGCTGCTGCTGTCCAACGTCGTCGAGGCCGCCGAGAAGGCCGTCCTGGACGCCGCGCGGTAAACCGGTCCGCAACGGGGCGCCGCTCAGCACGGGCGCGCGGATCCGCCGGCCAGGACGGGCCGTCGGCCGCTCCCCGCGCCCCCGTCCCCCCGCCCCCCGGGACCCCGTCCCCCGGGACTTCGGGACCCCGTCCCCCGGGACCCCGTGCCCCGGGACCCCGTCCCCCCGTGCCCCCGGGCCCGCTGGGTCTGCCGGTAGACGTACTGGACGAGCCTCGCGCGGGCGGGGCGGGAACTGCGGCCGGCGCTGTTGGCGACGGCCGCCCGGATCGGGGCCACCTCGCCTCCTTGTCCCCACCCCGGACCGCGCCAGGGCGGGCGCGCGAGGGAGTGGCCGCCGCATCCCGCTGCCCGCCCTCAGGCAGGAAGAGGGCCGGCTGCCGCTCTTCAGACGGCAGGGGTGGTCGTCCCTTCGGCTGCCCGTCCTCAGGTCGGGGGAGGGGGCCGTCCCCTCCGGCTGCCTGTCTTCAGGCGGGGGTGGGAGCGGCCGTTCCGCTGGCTGCTCGTCCTCAGGTGGCGGAGAAGGGGTGTCCGTCTTCGGGCGGAGGTGGGAGCGGCCGTTCGGCTGGCTGCCCGTCCTCAGGTGGCGGAAGGGGTGTCCGTCTTCGGGCGAGGGCGGGAGCGGCCGTCCCGTCGGCTGCCCGTCCTCAGGTGGCCGAACGGGGGGTCAGTCTTCGGGTGGGGGCTGGGTGGCGTGCGAGGGGGACGGCTCTTCCGGGTGGACGGGAAGCCCTGGTGGGAGGGTCAGCGGGCGCGGTAGCGGTCGGTGGCGTCGCGGGTGGCGCGGATGGCGGCGTCCGCCGTGTCGTACGTCCGCTGCGCCAGCCCCACGAAGATGCAGTCCACGATCAGCAGCTGGCTGATCCGGCTAGCCAGCGCCCCCGGCCGGAAGGCGGTCTCGCGTCCCGCCGACACCAGCGTGTGATCGGCCAGCTCGGCCAGCGACGACCGCGGGTTGTTGGTGATCCCGACGACCATCGCCCCCGCCTCGGAGGCGGTGCGGGCGGGCACGAGCACGTCCGGCGTCTCCCCGCTGCAGCTGATCGCGACCGCCACGTCCCCGTCCTTGAGCAGGGCGGCGCTGGTCAGCGCCAGGTGGGCGTCGCTGAAGGGGTGGCTGGACAGCCCGATGCGCAGCAGCTTCTGCGACATGTCCGCGGCGACCAGCCCGGAGGCCGCCACCCCGTACACGTCCACCCGCCGGGCCGCCGCGATCGCCGAGACGACCTCGCCGAGCCGGTCGGGGTCGAGCTGGGCGGCGGTGTCGGCGAGCGCTTCGGACTCGGCCCGCGCGACCTTGGCGATCACGTCGGTCAGCGGGTCGTCGGGCGCGAGGTCGCCGGGGACGAGGCGTTCCGGCTCCTTGGCGACGGCGGCGGCGAGGGCGAAGCGCATCTGGGAGTACCCGCCGAACCCCAGCGCCCGCGCGGTCCGCACGATCGTGGCCTCGCTGGTGCCCGACACCGCGCTGAACTCGGTGATCGTGCTGCGCACGACGAGCCCGGGGTCGTCGAGGATGATGCGCGCGATGGCCTGCGCCGCCGGGGTGAGCGAGGGCAGCACGGCCCGGACGGCGGCGACGGGGTTGGCCTGCTCGGCGCCGTTCACCGGGTCAGCCATTCCGCCGCCGCCTGCGCGGAGACGCGGGAGATGCCGTGCGTGGCGACGTGCGCGGCCCCGGCCGGCGGCCCGGGGATGCCGGTGTCGACGACGATCGTGTCCGGCCGGGCGGCGACCGCCTTCTCGACGGTGTCCCGTACCCAGGCGTGCCGGGCGGCGTCGTGGACGACCAGCACGAGCGGCCGGTCGGCGCGCGGCCCGCCGAGGTCGGGCAGCTCGCCGCCGGGCTCCATGCGGACCAGGTCGGTGTTGGGCAGCAGGGCGGCCAGGGCGGCGGTGATGCCGGTCGGCGTGCCGGGGTCGACGGCCTGGCTGAGGCGGGTGTTGACCTCGACGACCAGCGGCGCCCGGTCGAGCGCGGCGGTGCCGGTCGTGGTGAGCGCGGCGCGGGCGGCCTCCAGGCCGGCGCCGGGGTCGAGGTCGGCGCGTGCCCGCTCGCGCAGGCCGGCGCGGGCGGCGTACCAGTCGGACAGTGCTCGCACCCGTCCGGCGGCCTCGGCCAGCCGGTCCTCGGGCAGGACGCCGTCGCGCACGGCCGCCACCACGGCGCCGGTGAGCTCGCGCAGGCCGTCCTCGGTGACGACGCCGACGCAGATCGCGTCCGCGCCGGCGGCGAGCGCCCGCACCGCGATCTCGCCGGGGGAGGCCATCGCGGCCACCGCCCGCATCTCGATGGCGTCGGTGACGACCATGCCGCCGAAGCCGAGCTCGTCCCTGAGGAGATCGGTCAGCGCGGCGCGGCTGAGCGTCGCCGGCGCGTCCGGGTCGAGCGCGGGCACGAGCAGGTGGCCGGTCATGACGGCCCGCACCCCGGCGTCGATCACGGCCCGGAACGGCGGGAGGTCGCGGGCCAGCAGCTCCTCACGGGAGGCGGCCACGGTCGGCAGCGCCAGGTGGGAGTCGGTGACGGTGTCGCCGTGGCCGGGGAAGTGCTTGGCGCAGGCGGCCACGCCCGCGCCCTGCACCCCGCGGACGAACGCGGCCCCGTGCCGGGCGACCAGGTCCGGTTCCGGGCCGAACGAGCGGACCCCGATGACCGGGTTGGCGGGGTTCGCGTTGACATCGACGGAGGGCGCGTAGTCGAGGGTGATGTCCAGCTCCGCGAGCATCCTGCCGATCTGCCGGCCCACCCGCTCGGTAAGATCGGCGTCGTCCACCACGCCCAGCGCCCTGTTGCCGGGAAAGGAGCTGCCGGAGCGGACTTCCAGCCGGGTGACCGTGCCGCCCTCCTCGTCGATGGCGACGACGACGCCGGGGTTCTCCGCGCGGAGCTCCCGGACGAGCTCCGCCCCGATGGCGTTGCGGGCGAACAGCACGACGCCGCCGAGACCCTCGCCCAGCGCGCGGCGCAGCCAGTCGGGGGCGGAGGTCCCCTCGAACCCCGGATGCAGCACCGCAAGCGCCAGTCTGTACAGGTCACGGCTCATCGGCATTTTCCTTCACACTTGTTGATCTGAAGGTAATTTTCTGTCATCGTCGCCTCTGATACAACCACTTCCGAGAGGCCACCCCCCATGCCGAGCAGAAGGACTCTCCTGAAGGGTCTCGCTCTCGCGGCCGCCGCCACGGCGGTGCCGATGCCCGCGTTCGCCGAGACCGAGACCGAGCCCGAGACCGGGCCCGAGACCGCAGCCGCGTACGTCCCCCCGCTGCACGAGATGCGCGGCATGTGGATCGCGTCCGTCGTCAACATCAACTGGCCCTCCAAGCCCGGCCTGACCGCCGAGCAGCAGAAGGCCGAGTACCTGGCCTGGCTGGACGTGGCGCAGCAGCGCAAGCTGAACTCGGTGTTCGTGCAGATCAGGCCCACGGCCGACGCCTTCTGGCCGTCCCCGTTCGAGCCGTGGTCGCAGTACCTCACCGGCACCCAGGGCCAGGACCCCGGCTACGACCCGCTCGGCTTCGCCGTCGAGGAGACGCACAAGCGCGGCCTGGCCTTCCACGCCTGGTTCAACCCCTACCGGGTCTCCATGCAGGCCGACCCCGCCAAGCTGCACCCCGACCACCCCGGCCGCAAGCACCCCGAGTGGATCCTGCCGTTCGGCGGCAAGCTCTACTACAACCCCGGCCTGCCCGAGGTCCGCAAGTTCTGCCAGGACGCCATGATGGACGCGGTCACCCGCTACGACATCGACGGCCTGCACTTCGACGACTACTTCTACCCGACCAACACCACGGCCTTCGACGACAGCGCCGCCTTCGCCCAGTACGGCGCCGGCTTCCCCGACCTCGCCTCCTGGCGGCGCAACAACGTCGACCTGATGGTGCAGGAGATGCAGCAGCGCGTGCTGGCGGCCAAGCCGGAGATCGCCTGGGGCATCAGCCCGTCCGGCATCTGGCGCAACAAGGCCACCGACCCGCTCGGCTCGGAGACCAACGGCGGCCAGTCCTACGACAACCTGCACGCCGACACCCGCGGCTGGGTCAAGAAGGGCTGGCTCGACTACATCGCGCCGCAGCTCTACTGGTACATCGGCCAGCCGCCCGCCGACTACTCCAAGCTCGTCCCCTGGTGGTCGGACGTGGCGAGCGGCACCAGGACGCTGCTGTGGATCGGGCAGGCCGCGTACAAGGCGGGCGACCCCGCGCAGGCCGCCGAGTGGCAGGTGCCGAACGAGCTGTCCAGGCACCTGACGCTCAACCGCGAGCACCCCGAGATCAGCGGCGACATCTGGTACAACGCCAACGACGTCAAGGTCGACCGCATCGGCTCGATCTCGACCGCGGTCAACGACCACTACCAGCGGCCCGCGCTCGCGCCCGTGCTGCCCCGGCTGGCCGGCGGCGAGCCGCCGCGCCGCCCGGTGGTCGCCTACGCGCTGCGCCGCCCGGGCGGCGGCGTCGAGGTGCGGGCCGTGGCCACGGGCCGCGACGAGCCGTTCCTGTTCGCGCTGTTCCGCTTCGCCGGGCACGCTTCCGCGGACGACTTCGCCGACGCCAGCAACCTGGTCGCGGTCGTGCCGGGAGACCGGCAGATCCGGTGGACCGACCCGGACGGCAAGCGCGGCGACCACTACTACGCGGTCGCGGTGGACCGGGCCAACAGGACCAGCCGGCCCAGCAACGGATTCCGGGTCATCTGAGAACGTACGGGCGACGCGTCCGCGAGCGTGCTGCGCTCACGCGCGTCGCCGGCCCGTTTCCTGACCTGCGACGAGCGCGGTGGGCGGCCGTCACCGGATCTCACCGAGATCCGGTGCGCGGCGCTCGCCGCTGCTCTGATCCGCGCTGTTCCGCACGGTGTTGTCCAGGCTCCGACGCTGCCGGAACCCCTCGCCGTAGCCCCGGTCGCGATCCGGCCGGTTACGAAGCCCTGCGCCCCGCCGCCGAAGGCTGCTCGGCGGGAGCTCCCGAGGACCGCTGTGGGGGAACCACGGGGGTCGGGCGGACCAGCCCGAGCGCCACGACCTCGTTGGCGAGGCGGGTGCGCCGGTTGGTGCCCTCCGGGATGCGGAACTTCTGGTACAGCCGCAGCAGATGCTGCTTGACCGCGGCTTCGGTCACGACCAGGTCGTCGGCGATCTCGCGTGCGGTCGCCGGGGCGACGAACGCCTCGTCGGACAGCGCCGGCCGGCAGAGCGAGGTCAGCACGTCGACCTCGCGCCTGGTCAGCTCGGGCGCCGCCGCCCTGCGCAGCTCGACCTCGGGGGTGAAGTCCTCACGGGGGACTCCACCGATGCGACCCCGCGCCGCGCCGAACGAGACGACGTCACCGTCGTCAAGGACCCTCCGGGCGATCGGCCTGCCGTTCACCCGCGTGCCGTTCCTGGACAAGCCCAGGTCCACGACGTACAGGTAGGGTCCTCGTCTGACGAACTCGGCATGGAGTCGAGACACGCTGGGATCGGTGAGCCGGATGTCGACACCCCGCCCTCTTCCGACCGTCGTGATCTCGGGGCGCAACGGGATCACCTCACCGGTGTCCTCGATGCGTATGAACGGCCCCTCCACGGCAGTTCCTCCCCAGGTAGCCCGCCGTAACTATTACTACAGCTCCGGCTTACCCAAACGAGGGGATGCGGAATCTCCTTTGCCGAAAGGAGAATCGCCGGTGAAATTGGTCTGGACCTTCGCGGACGGTTTTACCTGCTCACGGGTAGACTTCGGAGGAAGATAAGCGGAGGAAGCACTCATGGCGGACAAGCCCACGAAAGGTCTGGCCGATGTCGTAGCCGCGTCCACAGCGCTGAGCGACATTGACGGAAAGGCCGGTCGCCTCTTCTATCGCGGATACGACATCCACGATCTGGCCGGCCGCGCCACGTTCGAAGAGACCGCGCACCTGCTCCAACGCGGCAAGCTGCCCACCCGCGCCGAGCTCGCCGCCTACGGCGAGGAGCTGGCGGCAGGGCGTGAGCTCGGGCCGCTGGTCGCGGCGAACATCGCCGAGATCGCCGAGAAGCAGAAACCCATGGAGGCGCTGCGCTCCCTCGTCTCGCTGTCGGCCGCCGACGACCCCGACAAGGACTCCATCGCCCCCGACGCCAACCTGCGCAAGGCCGCCCGGCTCACCGCGCAGCAGCCCGTGCTCGTCGCCCGCTACCACGCCGCCCGCACCGGCGGCAGCGTCCCCGACGCCGACCCCGAGCTGAGCATCGCGGCCAACTTCCTGCTCCAGGTCACCGGCCGCCGGCCCGGCCCGCGCGAGGTCGAGATCTTCGACGAGTGCCTGGTGCTGCACGCCGACCACACCATGAACGCCTCCACGTTCGCCGCCCGGGTGTGCGCCGCGACGCTGTCGGACATGCACTCCGCCATCGTCGCCGCCATCGGCACCCTCAAGGGCCCGCTGCACGGCGGCGCGAACGAGCAGGTCATGAAGACGCTGGAGTCGATCCCGCCGGACGGCGTGGCGCAGGCCGTCCGCGACAAGCTCGCCAAGGGCGAGAAGATCATGGGCTTCGGCCACCGCGTCTACAAGACCGAGGACCCGCGCGCCACCCACCTGCGCAGGATGTCCGCCGAGCTGGCCGAGGCCACCGGCGACGACACGTACTACCGGATGTCCAAGGAGATGGAAGAGGTCGTCCTCGACACCAAGGGCCTCTACCCGAACGTCGACTTCTACGCCGCTTCGGTCTACCACTACCTCGGCATCCCGACCGACCTGTTCACGCCGGTCTTCTCGATCAGCCGCATGTCCGGCTGGACGGCGCATGTCATCGAGCAGCACGCCGACAACCGCCTCATCCGCCCGGACAGCGAGTACATCGGCGAGACCGACCAAAAGTGGAAGCCGATCGACGAGCGATGAGCCTGGGCCGGAGAGCGCGAGGAACGATGCCAACGCAGGCCCGTAGCGAATGCGACAGTGAGCACGAGCGTTGAGTGACAAAGGAACCGAGAGCTGGGGGCCGTACCCGCTGATCCTGGCGGGTGCGGCCGTCGGCGTGTCCGTGATCTTCGTGGTGGATCCGCGCTGGGGCGGATTCGCGCTGGGGGCGGTCATCATGATCGCCGCCGCGCTGCGTTTCGCCGGCTACGCCGGCCAGCTCGCGATCAGGAGCAAGAGGACCGACGTCACCACGCTGGCCGTCTTCGGCTTCGTGCTGGTCCTGACCTCGCTGCTGCTGGACAACGACCAGCTCAAGGCAACGATCCTGTCCCTTTTCGCCCGATGACCTGGCCGTCCGATAGCCTCAACGCATCCATTCATCGAAGGGGAACCATTCGCATGCCCAAGATCAAGGTGGAGGGTCCGGTCGTCGAGCTTGACGGCGACGAGATGACCCGGATCATCTGGCAGTTCATCAAGGACCAGCTGATCCTTCCCTACCTCGACGTCGACCTGAAGTACTACGACCTCGGCATCGAGCACCGAGACGCGACGGACGACCAGGTCACCATCGACGCCGCCAACGCGATCAAGCAGTACGGCGTCGGTGTGAAGTGCGCCACCATCACCCCGGACGAGGCGCGGGTCGAGGAGTTCGGTCTCAAGAAGATGTGGAAGTCCCCCAACGGGACCATCCGCAACATCCTCGGCGGCGTGATCTTCCGCGAGCCCATCATCATGTCGAACGTGCCGCGGCTCGTCCCGGGCTGGACCAAGCCGATCGTGGTCGGCCGGCACGCCTTCGGCGACCAGTACCGCGCCACCGACCTGAAGATCCCTGGCGAGGGCACGCTGACGCTGACGTACACGCCGAAGGACGGCTCCGAGCCGATCGAGCTGGACGTCTACGACTTCCCCGGCGCCGGCGTCGCCCTGGCGATGTACAACCTGGACGAGTCGATCCGCGACTTCGCCCGCGCGTCCTTCCGCTACGGCCTCTCGCGCAACTTCCCCGTCTACCTCTCGACGAAGAACACCATCCTCAAGGCCTACGACGGCCGCTTCAAGGACATCTTCGCCGAGGTCTTCGAGAGCGAGTTCAAGGCCGACTTCGAGCAGGCCGGCCTCACCTACGAGCACCGTCTCATCGACGACATGGTCGCCGCGGCGCTCAAGTGGGAGGGCGGCTACGTCTGGGCCGCCAAGAACTACGACGGCGACGTGCAGTCCGACACGGTCGCGCAGGGCTTCGGCTCGCTCGGCCTGATGACCTCGGTGCTCATGACCCCCGACGGCCGCACCGTCGAGGCCGAGGCCGCGCACGGCACGGTCACCCGCCACTACCGCCAGCACCAGCAGGGCAAGCCGACCTCCACCAACCCGATCGCCTCGATCTTCGCGTGGACCCGCGGCCTGGCCCACCGCGGCAAGCTGGACAACACGCCCGCGGTCACCGAGTTCGCCAACACCCTGGAGCGGGTCTGCGTCGAGACCGTCGAGGGCGGCCAGATGACCAAGGACCTGGCGCTGCTGGTCGGCGGCGACGCCGAGTGGCTGACCACCCAGGACTTCCTGGGCGCGCTGGACGAGAACCTCAAGAAGAAGATGGGCTGAAGACCTCATCCCTCATCCGGCGAGGGGCCGCCCGCGGGCGGCCCCTTTCCCATGTCTTGACGGTCACGCGGCGTGGCGCAGTTGATCAGTTGGGTAAGAGCCCCCTCGTAACAGTCGTACGCGTCTCGGGGGGTTCGAATGCGACTGCGTGTTCTAGGGGGATTGGGGGTGCTTGCCGCCGCGACGATCCTGACGACGGGGTGCGACTCGCAGCCCGCCAACACCGTCAAGATGGCGGACAGCAAGAGCGACGCGGCCGCCAAGGCCAAGGCGAGCAAGGCCGCCAAGATCCAGCGCGCCGCCAGGGCCAAGGCCAACGAGCTCGGCCAGATCCCGGTGCTGATGTTCCACCGCATCGTGGTCAAGCCGGCCACGACCGACGACCGCTCGCCGGCGCAGTTCCGCGCCGACCTGGAGCGGCTGGTCAAGGAGAACTACGTGCCGATCACCGCCGCCGAGATGGTGGCCGGCAAGATCGACATTCCGGCGGGCAAGCATCCCGTGGTCCTGACCTTCGACGACTCCTCGCCCTCGCAGCTCACGCTCAACGAGGTCGGCGTGCCGCAGAAGGACACGGCGGTGGCCATACTCAAGGAGGTCGCCGCGCGGCACCCGGGCTTCCGCCCGGTCGCCACGATGTACGTCACGCGCGACATGTTCGGCAAGATCGGCCGCGAGGAGCAGGCGCAGACGCTGCAGTGGCTGAAGGACAACGGCTTCGACCTCGGCAACCACACCCGCGACCACATCAACCTGCGGGGCCGTTCGCAGAAGGAGGTCGAGGAGCAGATCGGCTCGATCGGCAGGGAGATCACCTCGCTGTCGTCGGTGAAGCCCACCACCATCGCGCTGCCGTACGGCAACCAGCCGAAGAAGCCGGAGTGGGCGCTGCGCGGCAAGGGCTACAACCACACGGGCGCGTTCCTCGCCGGCTACACGCCCGCGCCGGCGCCGTTCAGCAAGGCCTTCAACGCGAGCGGCATCCCGCGCATCAAGGTGATGGAGAAGAAGGGCGACTGCGCCCAGTTCTGCTCGGACGCCTGGCTGGACTGGCTCAACAAGAACCCGGACATGCGCTACACCTCCGACGGCGACGCCGGCACGGTGGCGTACCCGAAGTTCAAGAACCCGTACCTGCGCAAGACCTTCGCCACCTGGGCCCTGCCCTACTGACGGCCCCGCCGGAGTCAGCGGGACACGCCGAACGCCAGGCCGAGCGGCTCCCCTGGCAGCACGTCGCCCAGCGGGCGGGCCCGGCCCGTCCGCGGGTCGACCAGGTGGTAGGAGTCGTCGGAGCCGGAGATCCGCACCAGCAGCCGGCCATCGGCGTGCCAGCCCAGGGCCTCGGCGGCGCCGTCGTGCTCCGGCAGGCGCAGCCCGGCCCGCCGGCGCACCTTGCCGTCGCGCGGGTCCAGCGTCAGCACCTCGTCCTCGCTGAGCGCGACCAGGTCGCGTCCGTCGGGGGTGAGCAGCGCCTCCAGCGCGGGGTCGAACGGCGCCCGCGCCCGCACCGATCCCCGCAGGTCGAACGTGAGCAGCTCGGCACGGGCCGGGCGGCTGCCGGGGAGCGCGCGCGGAGCGGTGGCGGCCACCACGCCGCCGGGGCCGACGCCGAGCACCCGCCGCGCGCCGGGCAGGGGCACGCGGGCGCCGGTGGCGGTGTCGATCAGCTCCATGCCGGTCGGCGCCGTGTCGATCAGCTTCGTGCCGATCAGCTTCGCGCCGGTCGGCTTCGTGCCGACGACCGCTTGCCGGCCGTCGCGTGACAGCATCACCTCGGGCGGGGCGAGGCCGGTCAGCGGGCCGGTGAGCGCGCGCGGCGGTTCGGGCGTCGCCAGGCCGTGCACGACCAGGCTGTGGGTGGCGTCGTCCAGGTAGACGACGGTGCGCCCGTCGCCGCTGAAGGCGAAGGGCGCGCGATGGTGCGCGCCGGGCACGGCGTTGGCCGCCCGGTTCATCCGGAACGCCTGGCCGCCGGTGATCAGGGTCCATCTGCCGTTCAGCACGCGGGCGAAGGGGACGGCCTGCGCGAGGTGCGCGGCGGGGCGCGGCCCGGCGACGCGGGGGAGGGCGTCCAGCGGGCCGAAGGCCAGGGTGGTGGCCAGCGCGGCGCCGCCCAGCGCCAGGCCCGTGGCGACGGGCCGCCACGCCGACCTCCTGGCCGACGTCCGTACCTGGTGAGGGACCGCGCTCATGATCCAGCCGAGGACCGGCAGCAGGCCGCCGGCCAGCAGCCAGAGCTCCGGGGGCGTCCGGTCAGGGCTCGCGTACGCCGAGGTCCACACGGCCACGGCCGACCCCGCCGCGACCATCGAGCGCGCGGACCTGGACCGCGTGCCCAGCTCGGCCCCGACCAGGTCCGCCGGCCCCTGCGGCACCGGCCACCTGTGAAGGCCGCGCACGGTCGCCTGCACGGCGGCCACGACGACGAGCGCCGCCACCGCCGCCGGCCAGGACCCCGGCGCCGCCACAAGGGCGCTCACGGCGGTGCCGCAGGCGAAGAGGGCGCAGCTCGTCCAGGTCACGGTGAGCACCGGAGGGAGGATCCGCAGGCCCAGCGGCCTCCGCCGCCCCGAGCGGTGCCGGCCGAGCGCGAGCTCGCCGGCCAGGGCGCCGAGCAGCCAGCCCGTGAGCGGGAGGTAGGGGCCCAGGGACGACGACCCGGGGGCGCCGGCGAGCGGCAGCAGCGCCAGGCCCCCGGCGGCGCCCATCCACCGCCATCGCCGGGTGACCTGGAGGTAGCGCAGAATGGCGGTGCCGTTGGCGGGGGTGATGAGCGCCGATTGGCGGCGGGCGTACCGCTCGGCGTCCTTGCGGTGCAGCGGGGAGTTCGCCGACGCGCCCGCTATCGGGATCACGACCCCGCAAAGAATGACTAATCCGACTAACACCGATAAATGTCTTTCGCCACGCCCGGAAAAGTAGCAGAATGCCGCTTCGCTGAGCGGAGGGGCTGGTGTGATTTCCGACGATGTGTGGTTGCGGCTGGATCACGGCGCGGGAATGACGCGTGGATTCGCCTATGGTCGCTGGTTCCTGGCCGGGCTCGCGCTGGCGCTGGTGGCCGCGGTCTGGGTGAGCGGCGCGGTCACGCCCCGCCTGCGGGTGGACCGCGACGGCATCCCCGGCACGGACGTGATCAGGGACGCGTTCGGCCGGCCCGAGGCGCTGCGGCTCACCGTCACCCGCGTCGTCGTCAACGACGGCTGGCTCCCCCTCACGGTCACCGGCGTCGCCGTGCCGCGCGACGACGCCTACGAGCTGGAGAGCGCCGGCGCGCCGGGCCGGCTCCCGGAGACCGTCGGCCCCGGCTCCTCGCTGACGCTGGAGGTCACGCTGTCGGTCGTGGACTGCCCGGCGGTCGCGGAGCGCGGAGTGACGCTGGTGGTCGAGGCGGAGACCTGGCTCGGGCCCACGGAGGCGGAGCTGCCGGCCGCCCCGGAGGAGCGGCAGCGGCTGCCGTGCGGGTGACGCCAGGCCCTCGTCAGGACCGGGTGCTGAAGGTGATGCCCGCGCGCACCAGGCGGTCGATGAGGGCCTGGCCCATCGCGGCAGCCGTGGTGAGCTGGCCCGCGCGGTCCGGCAGGTCGTCGAAGGCCAGGCAGAGGGCCGACTCGCCGAGCATCTTGGCGGTCTCGTCGTAGCCGGGGTCGCCGCCCGCGACCTCCGTGACCACGCGCTCGCCCCCGCCCTCGCCGAGGAACGTCACCCGGAACCAGCTCCTGGCCCGCTGCTCCGGCGACGGGCCCGCGCCGGGACGCAGCCGGCCGCGGAGGAGGCCGCGGACCGGCGGGAGCGTCGCCGCGGCCGCGAGGGCCCCCGCGCCGCCCGCCACCGCCAGGGCCCGCGGCAGGGTGCGGACCGCGAAGTGCTGGCGGTAGGTGAAGTCCGGGCCGTAGCGGTCGAGCAGGCGGGCCGAGCGGCCGACGATGAGCGGGTCGAGCGTGGGCATCGGTAGCGCCCAGCCGCCCACGTACCGCGGCCCGCCGGGACGGGAGCTGATCCGGCGGCCCTTGGGGCGCGGCTCGACGGCCCGGCGGCGTGCCGCGGCCTCGGCCGCCTGCCTGGCCCGGCCCGCGACGGTGAGGACGGTGGACAGCGTGCCGCCGGACGGCCGGCCGTTCACCCGCAGGAAGCCGCTGACGGTCAGCGGGACGCCCTCGGGCAGCTTGCCGACCGTGTGCAGCACGCCGAGGTCCCACGGGACGGAGTCGAAGCCGCAGGCGTGCACGAGCTTGGCCCCGGTGCGGGCCGCCAGGTCGTGGTGCAGCAGGTACGTGCGGTCGACGAACTCGGGCTCGCCGGTCAGGTCCACGTAGTGGGTGCCGGCCTCGGCGCAGGCGGCCACCAGGGGCCCGCCGTGCGTGATGTACGGGCCGACCGTGGTGGCGAGGACACGGGTGCGCGCCGCGAGGTCGGCGAGCGCGGCGCGGTCGGCCGCGTCGGCGAGCAGGACGGGCACGCCGAGCCCCAGTCGCTCCAGCTTGGCCCGGTCGCGCCCGGCCACCGCCCAGCGCGTGCCGGGCGGCGCGGCCGAGGCCAGGTACGCGGCGGTCAGCGCCCCGGTGAAGCCGGTGGCGCCGAAGAGCACGATGTCGTAGGGACGCTCCATGATCCCGAGCCTGGCCGGGAAGTGGCCTCGATGCAAGGGTTTGCTTACTCGGTAGAATGCCCGTTTTTGTGACAAGCTGCGGCAAACCGTGACGTCACGAACGGTTAACGCTTCCCTGTGAAGTTGCCGGGCGTCGTAAAGTTTGCCTCGTTGGGCTTGAGTCAACGTGGGGACAGACGAATGCCGCAGATCGCGCCGCTGATGGCCGGCGATCCCACTCAGCTGGGGTCGTTCCGGCTGTCCGGACGCGTCGGCGAAGGCGGCCAAGGCATCGTCTACCTGGGCGTCAACGACGAGGGCGAGCGAGCCGCGATCAAGCTGCTGCACGTGAAGTTCTCCGGCGACACGATCGCCCGCTCGCGTTTCGCCCGCGAGCTGAAGGCGGCGCAGCGGGTGGCGTCGTTCTGCACGGCGCGGGTGATGGAGGCCGATCTCGACGGCGACACGCCGTACATCGCCAGCGAGTACATCGACGGCCGGTCACTGCGCGAGGTCGTCGAGACCGACGGGCCGCTGTCCGGCACGCCGCTCGACCGGCTGGCGATCGGCACCGCCACCGCGCTCACCGCCATCCACCACGCCCAGATCGTGCACCGCGACTTCAAACCGGACAACGTGCTCATCGCCGCCGACGGCCCGCGCGTGGTCGACTTCGGCATCGCCCGCATCATCGACTCCACCGGCACGATCACCAGCCGGGCCATCGGCACGCCCGCCTACATGGCCCCCGAGCAGATCGCCGGCGACGACATCGGCCCCTACACCGACGTCTTCTCGTGGGGCGCGACCATCGCCTTCGCGGCGACCGGCAAGACCGCCTTCGAGGGCAAGTCCATCGCGACGGTGCTCAACCGCATCCTCAACCACGAGGTGGACGTCGGCATGCTGCCGGAGCCGCTGCGCGGGGTGGTGGCCGCCGCGCTGTCCAAGGCGGCCGCCGAGCGGCCCTCGGCCGACCAGATCCTGCTGCGGCTGCTCGGGCAGTCCACCAACGTGGGCGCCTCCACCGCGGTGCTCACGCGCGGCGCGCAGGTCGCCACCGACGACACCACGCCGTTCAGCCGGGTGTCGGCGAAGTCCGTCACCGACCTGCCGACCCACCAGGGCGGCACGGCCTCCTCCCTCGCCCAGGCCGAGCGGGGGACGTCCGCCGAGCACGACCGGGCGGGGCAGCTCGGGCCGGCGGCCGAGGACGCGCGCGACACCACCGGCGGGCGGGCCCACGCCACCGCCGCCTCCGGCTCCCACTCGACCACCGGCCCGGGCGCTCACTCCACCACCGGCCCGGGCGCTCACTCCACCACCGGCCCGGGCTCCCGCTCCACCACCGGCCAGGGCGCGCGGGGCGGCGCCGGGCAGGGGCCGCTGGCGATCTCGGCCGCGCCGGGCGCGGAGCCGGTCGACGGCGGCCCGGCCGAGTCCGCGCCGTCCCCGTACCCCGTGCCCGGCGAGCCCGCGCCGCCGCGCCGCCGCCGGCTGCGGCTCTGGCTGGCCTTCGGCGCGGTGCTGACGCTGGTCGCCGCCGCCGCGATGACCGCCGCCATGAACGGCTGGCCGCTGGCCTTCCGGCAGCCGGTCACGCCGACGAGGACGCCGGTCGAGGGGCCGTCGTTCGCCTCGGTGGTGGACAAGGTCGCCACCACCGGCAAGATCGTCATCGGCGTCAAGGGCGACCTGCCGGGCGTCGGGCTGCAGAACGGCGACGCCTTCGACGGCTTCGACATCGAGCTGGCCAGGCGGCTCGCGGCCGGGCTCGGCGCCAAGGAGACCTCGTTCGTCCGGGTCAGCAGGGACGACCGGCCGACCGGGCTGGCCCAGGGCAAGCTCGACCTGGTCGTGGCGACGTACGTGATCGAACGAGACCGCGGCGCCTTCGCCGGCCCCTACTACCTGGCGCACCGCGACATCCTGGTCCGGTCGGGCAGCGGCATCGACAAGCTCGGCGACCTGACGGGCAAGCGGGTGTGCGCCCCCAACAGCCCGTCCGTGGGCGAGGTCCAGGACCGCGTGAAGGTCAAGCCCGTCGTGGCGGACAACTACGCCGAGTGCATGGACTACCTGCGCTCCGACAAGGTGGACGCGGTGCCGGGCGAGGACCTGATCCTGGCCGGCTTCGCCGACCGGGAGCCCCAGCGCTACAAGATCCTGGGCGCCAAGCTCAGCAACGAGCGCTACGGCGTCGGCATCCGCCCCGGCGACGCCGCCACCTGCAAGGCGGTCAACGGCATCATCGCCGACCTCTACCGCACCGGCGCGATGAAGGACCTCCTGACCCGCTATTTCGGCAAGGTGGACTTCGAACCCGAGCTTGGGCAACCCGCGATGGAAGCCTGCGGATGACGAGCGGGTAACATCCCGAACGTCAGACAAACATTCCGCTGCGAGTTAGGGGATAGGCCATGGCGTCGTCAGCCACTGCGCCCGTCAAGGTGACCGTCACCGGAGCCGCCGGCCAGATCGGCTACGCACTGCTGTTCCGCATCGCGTCGGGGCAGCTGCTCGGCGCCGACGTGCCGGTCAAGCTCAGCCTGCTGGAGATCCCGGCCGCCGTGAAGGCCGCCGAGGGCACCGCGATGGAGCTGGACGACTGCGCGTTCCCGCTGCTGTCCGGGATCGAGATCACCGACAGCCCCGACGTCGCGTTCGACGGGGCCAACGTCGCGCTGCTGGTCGGCGCCATGCCGCGCAAGGCCGGCATGGAGCGCGGCGACCTGCTCGGCGCCAACGGCGGCATCTTCGGCCCGCAGGGCAAGGCGATCAACGACCACGCCGCCGACGACATCCGCGTCCTGGTGGTGGGCAACCCGGCCAACACCAACGCGCTCATCGCCCAGCAGCACGCCCCCGACGTGCCGGCCGAGCGGTTCACCGCGATGACCCGCCTCGACCACAACCGCGCGCTGTCGCAGCTCGCGGCCAAGCTCCAGGTGCCGGTCACCGAGATCAGGAAGATGACGATCTGGGGCAACCACTCCGCCACCCAGTACCCCGACCTGTTCCACGCCGAGGTCGGCGGCAAGATCGCGGCCGAGCAGGTCGACCAGGAGTGGCTGAAGGACACCTTCATCCCGACCGTCGCCAAGCGCGGCGCGGCCATCATCGAGGCGCGCGGCGCCTCCTCGGCCGCCTCGGCCGCCAACGCCGCGATCGACCACGTGTACGACTGGGTCAACGGCACCGACTGGACCTCCGCCGCGGTCGTCTCCGACGGCTCCTACGGCGTGCCCGAGGGTCTCATCTCGTCGTTCCCGGTCCGCGCGGCCGGCGGCCGGTTCGAGATCATCCAGGGGCTGGAGATCGACGCCTTCTCGCGCGAGCGCATCGACGCCAGCGTGCGCGAGCTGGAGGAGGAGCGCTCCGCCGTCAAGGAGCTCGGCCTCATCTGAGCCGGGCCGGACGGCCGGTCCCGGTCGGGCCGGGGAACGTCACGCCCCTCGCCGTTCGCGGCGGGGGGCGTTCCCGCGCCGGGAGCGTCCCTAGCGCGGGATCGCGCCGCCGCTCTGCGCGGGACAGGTCGCCCGCGGGCCGCCCGGCGTCGCCTTCGGGGTGGCGAACACCACCCCGGCGGCGGCGAGCAGGCTGGCTCCCACGATGAGAGCGCCAAAGATCAGCTTCGTGACCCTTGGTGAAAAGCTCTTCACGTTTGGGTACTACAGCACAGATCCCGTACCCATGTGGGTCATTCGGTGGAAAGCGCCGCCCAGGCGTCGGAGACGATGTCGCGCAGCGCCGGCCGGTCGGCCTTCCAGCCCAGCTCGCGCTGGATCTTCGCGGACGAGGCCACCAGCACGGCCGGGTCGCCCGCCCGCCGCTCCGCGACGACCGCCGGGATCTCGTGCCCCGTGACCTCGCGGCAGACCGAGATCACCTCCCGCACGCTGAAGCCGGACCCGCTGCCTAGGTTGTAGATCTTGTGCTCGCCGGGCGTGATCGCCTCCAGCGCCAGCAGGTGGGCCCGCGACAGGTCGGTGACGTGCACGTAGTCGCGGACGCAGGTGCCGTCGGGAGTCGGGTAGTCGGTGCCGAAGACGTTCACCGCGTCGCGCTCGCCGGTGGCGACCTTGAGCACGTTCGGGATGAGGTGGGTCTCGACCGTGTGGCGCTCGCGGAAGCGGCCGTAGGCGCCGGCCACGTTGAAGTAGCGCAGGCTGACCGCGCCGAGGCCGCGCAGGCGCGCGAAGGCGGTCAGCGCGGTGTCGACGGCGAGCTTGGTGGCGCCGTAGGGGTTGGTCGGGCGCGTCGGGTCGCTCTCCTCGATGGGTGAGCGCTCCGGCTCCCCGTACGTCGCCGCCGTCGAGGAGAACACGATCCGGCCGACGCCCTTGTCCCGCATGGCCTCCAGCAGCGCCAGCGTGCCGCCGAGGTTGTTCGCCCAGTAGAGGTCCGGCTTCTCCACCGACTCGCCGACCAGCGACTTGGCCGCGAAGTGCAGCACCGCGTCCATGCCGTCGAGCGCGTCGCCGGCCTCGGCGATGTCCGCGCGCACGAAGCGGGCGCCCTCCGGCACCGCGTCCTGATGCCCGGTCGACAGGTCGTCGAGTACGGTCACCTCGTGTCCCGCCTCGACGAGTTGGGCCGCGACAACGCTGCCGACATACCCCGCTCCACCGGTGACCAGCAATCTCATGTGGACTCCTGTTCAAATATGTTTGATTTTGTAAGGCTTGCCGTTCAGCATACGCGGGAAAGCTGCCGTATACGCTGCCAACCACCATGTTTGACACCGTCGCGGCCAACATCGCCCTGGTCCTGCTGTTCATTCTGATCGGGGGGTTCTTCGCCGCCGCCGAGCTGGCGATGGTCTCCCTGCGCGAGAGTCAGATCCGCAAGCTCGCCGAGCGCGGCCGGCGCGGCGAGCGCGTGGCCAAGCTCGCCCGCGATCCCAACCGGTTCCTGTCCGCCGTGCAGATCGGCGTGACCGTGGCCACCATGTTGTCGGCCGCGTTCGGCGCCGACCGGCTCGGCGCGCAGCTCACGCCCGTGCTCGAAGGCTGGGGCGTGCCGCGGGCCATCGCGCCCGTCCTCGGGCTCGTCCTGGTCACACTGGCCATCTCGTACTTCTCGCTGGTGCTCGGCGAGCTGGCCCCGAAACGCCTGGCCCTGCAGCGCACCGAAGGGCTCTCGCTCTTCGTGGCGCCCTTCCTCGACTGGATCGCCCGGCTGTCGCGGCCCGTCATCTGGGCGCTGTCGAAGTCCACCGACGGCGTGGTCCGGCTGCTCGGCGGCAACCCGCAGGCCGACCGCGAGGAGGTCACCACCGAGGAGCTGCGCGACATGGTGGTCGGCCACACCGACCTGACCGCCGACGAGCGCAAGGTCATCGCCGAGGTCTTCGCCGCCGGCAAGCGGCAGCTCAGGGAGGTGATGCTGCCGCGCACCGAGGTCGAGTTCATGGAGGCCGACACGCCGCTGGCCGAGGCCGCCGCCCTCGCCGCCCGCCTGCCGCACTCCCGCTTCCCCGTCTACCGCACCTCGTACGACGAGATCATCGGCTTCGTGCACGTGCGCGACCTGCTCGACCCCGAGCTGTCCGGCCGCACCGAGCCGATCAGCGCGGTCGTGCCGATCCGGCCGGCCAAGTTCGTGCCCGCCTCCAAGCGCCTGCTCACCACGCTCAACGAGATGCGCGACGAGGGCCAGCACCTCGCCATCGTCGTCGACGAGTACGGCGGCACCGCCGGCATCGTCACCATGGAGGACCTGGTCGAGGAGCTGATCGGCGACATCAGGGACGAGTACGACATCGAGGACGACGTCGTCGTCCTGCCCGCCGGCGAGATCGAGATCGACGGCCTGACCAACCTCAACGACTTCGCCACCGAGACCGGCATCAAGCTGCCCGACGGCCCGTACGAGACGCTCGGCGGCTTCGTCATGGCCTGCCTGGGTCACGTGGCCGCCATCGGGGAGCGGGTGGAGCTGCCCGGCTTCGAGCTGGAGGTCATCGAGCTGGACGGGCGGCGTATCGCCAGGGTGAGGGTGAAACGCCGACCGGTCGCCGAGTCGCCGCAGGAGCAGGATTCCTGACACAATTGCCTGCTATGGCCAGACCTCGTGTTCTCTCCGGCATCCAGCCCACCGCGGACTCCTTCCACCTGGGCAACTACCTGGGTGCGGTCCGGCAGTGGGTCACCATGCAGGAGACCCACGACGCCTTCTACTGCGTGGTCGACCTCCACGCGATCACCGTGCCGACCGAGCCGGCCGCGCTGCGCCGCCGCAGCCGCGTGGCCGCCGCGCAGCTGTTCGCCGCGGGGCTCGACCCCGAGCGCTCCACCGTCTTCGTGCAGT
Organism: Actinomadura luzonensis; assembly: GCF_022664455.2. Taxonomy (NCBI): domain Bacteria; kingdom Bacillati; phylum Actinomycetota; class Actinomycetes; order Streptosporangiales; family Thermomonosporaceae; genus Actinomadura; species Actinomadura luzonensis. The sequence goes on along the minus strand of NZ_JAKRKC020000003.1, from coordinate 507,754 downwards.
CGCACGTGCGCGAGCACACCGAGCTCGCCTGGATCCTGATCTGCCTCACCGGCATGGGCGAGGCGGCCAGGATGACGCAGTTCAAGGACAAGTCGGCCAAGTTCGGCGAGAACGCGGCCAGCGTCGGGCTGTTCACCTACCCGATCCTGCAGGCCGCCGACATCCTCATCTACCAGGCCGACAAGGTGCCGGTGGGGGCCGACCAGAAGCAGCACCTGGAGCTGACCCGCGACCTCGGCCAGCGCTTCAACCACCGCTTCGGCGACACCTTCAGGCTGCCCGAGCCGTACATCCTGAAGGAGGTCGAGAAGATCACCGACCTCCAGGACCCGACGTCGAAGATGTCGAAGTCGTCCTCCAGCCCGGCCGGCATCCTCGACGTGCTGGAGCAGCCGGGGCCGCTGCGCAAGAAGGTCATGCGGGCGGTCACCGACACCGGCACCGAGGTGCTCTTCGACGAGGACAACAAGCCCGGCATCTCCAACCTGCTGCGCATCCAGTCGGCCCTGACCGGCACGCCGATCCCCGAGCTGGTCGCCCGCTACGCCGGGCAGGGCTACGGCACGTTCAAGAAGGACGTGGCCGAGGCGGTGGCCGAGACGTTCACGCCGATCCGCGAGCGCACCGAGAAGCTGCTGTCCAACGAGGCCGAGCTCGACCGCATGCTCGCGGTGGGCGCGGAGCGCGCGGGCGCGGTCGCCAGGCAGACGATGGAGCAGGTCCGCGACCGGATCGGCTTCCTGCCGAAGTTCTGAGGGGCGGGGTGGGCCCGCCGCCGGGGCCTGCCCTCCCGGCGGCGGGTGTTCGGGGGTGAGTGCCTGGCCGCCATCCGGCTGGAGGAGGACGGAGGATGGCGACCAGGACGGAGGGGCTTCAGCCGGGCCACAGCTCCAGGCGCTGGTTGTGCAGCAACGTGGCCTGGTGGGCCAGGGCCGAGGCGAGCGTGACCGCGTCGGGGGCGTCGAGACGCCGGCGCACCCCGCGCGCCGACGACCGCTCGGCGACCGGCCGGCGCAGCGTGGCCGTCCACGGGTCGGGCACGGGCGGGTCGGCCAGGTAGTCGATCTCCCAGGCGGGGTAGGTGCTGCGGAGGACGGCGAGCTGACGCCAGGGGAGCTGGGCGTCGGCGTCGGTGGACGGGCCGCTCACCTCCTGCCGGCCGCCCGGTGGACGCGCAGCAGGGCGCGGAGGGCGGCCAGGCTGTGCCTGGTGAGGCGTAGGTCGCCGTTGACGGCTGTCCAGCCGGCCTGATCTCGTTCGAAGGCCCAGCCGGGGAACTCTCTCGCGGCCTCGTTGAGCAGTCGTTCCATGACGAGATCGGCAGTCGGCGCTGTGGTCATGAACGCAGCGTGTCATCCGGACGCCGATGCGTGACGAACTCGAGCGGAAGAACTCTCAGTTCGCCCGCACCGAACACAGAGTTCGCTCCGGGTGGCGCACTGTCAGCCCAGGATGCCGTGCCGCTCGGCGAGCTGGCGGACCTCGGGGGCCCACGACGGCCGGGCCCGCCGGGCCAGCGACCGGACCATCTCGCGGAGCAGCAGCTTGTGGTCGAGCTCCTCGGGGCACTCGCGCTCGATGCGCAGCAGGTGGAGCAGGCTGGCGGCGTCGTCGCCGAGGTCCTCGCAGGCGCGGGCGACGTGCCCGAGGTGGGTGGTGCGCCGCTCGATGGACGGGGTGGTGCGGAGGTCGATGTCGTCGGCGATGCGCAGCACGTCCTCGGGACGGCCGGCGTCGTTCTCGATGCTGGCCAGGTGGATGGCCACGTTCGTGGGGCCGAAGAAGGCCAGGTCGTAGACGTCGGAGTCGTCGCGCACCCGCTCGGCCAGCCGGGTGGCGGTGCCGAGCAGGCGCTCCCTGGCCCGGTCGTCGTCGCCCGAGCGGGCCTCGCCGACGGCGGCCAGCAGGTGCAGCGCGCCGAGCGCCTTGAGGTGGCGCTGGTCGCCGTCGGCGACGTGCGGCTCGAGCAGCTCGATGCCGCGCCGGGCCACGTCGTGGGCGATCTGGTGCATGTCGTCGGACAACATTGACTGCCCGAGGCTCCAGTACGCCCACGCGATCGTCAGCGGGTCCTCCGACTCCTCGGCGAAGCGCATGGCGCGGTCGGCCGCGAGGTGCGCGAGGTCCACCCGGCGCAGGTGCTTGAGCACGCCCCTGGCCAGCATGTACGCGTCGGTGGCGACGCTGCAGGCCCGCGGCGTGCGCTCGGCGGCCAGGCTCTCGGCGTCGGTGACCAGGGACGGCAGCGCCGCCATGAGGATGGAGTAGCGCCGGGCCGAGGTGAACCAGGTGTTGCGGGCGGCCGCGACCCGTTCGGAGAGCTGGTCGGCGTCCGGCGGTTCGAGGTCGGGGGCGAGCGAGCGGCAGGTGAACAGGGCCCGCTCGATGTCGCTGATCTGCGGCCTGCTCGGCTCGTGGGAGTCGCGCGGGGTCTCGCCCAGCAGCACGGCGGTGCGCACGCCCAGCACCTTGGCGATCTCGCGGAGCAGGGGCAGCGAGGGGGTGCGCTTGCCGTGCTCGATGAGCTCGATGTGGCGGGTGGTGCAGCCGGACTGGGTGGCCAGCGCGGTGGTGCTCATGCCCCTACGCTCGCGCTGGAGTCGGACCATCTGACCGGTGCTGATCTCGGTCATGGGCGTGGCGCCTCCTGGCTCTGTCGCAACAGACCACAGGCTAGGACTCCAGAACCTCCCCTGTACCGGTTTCCGCGCAGGTCAGGAACGTGAGTGGTGCTCAGCTCGGCCTGGCTCGCGGGACCGGACTCGCGCGGCGCGACGAGCGCGGCGTGGTGCCACTTGCGGGCGTCGAGGCGGGCCAGGCGCTCGTTGACCAGTGGGTCGGGTGCGCTGTCCCGGCATGCGGCCGTCGTCGGTCATGGCCCGAGCTTACCGGGGTTGCGTTAGTCGCACTAACGATGTAGCTTCGTTAGTGTCACAAACGTTAGTTCAACGAACGGATTCCGTCATGATGATCGACGTGCTCGGCTCCTCCCTGTACTACGAGGACTCCGGGGAGGGCGTCCCCTTCGTCTTCCTGCACGGCAACCCCTCCTCCTCCCGCCAGTGGCGCAACGTGCTGCCCGGGGTGGCCGCCCCCGGCCGCCGCCTGCTCGCCCCCGACCTGATCGGCATGGGCCGCTCCGGCAAGCCCGACCTGCCCTACCGCTTCGGCGACCACGCCCGCTACCTCGACGCCTGGTTCGACGCCCTCGGGCTGGAGGACGTGGTGCTCGTCGGCCACGACTGGGGCGGCGCGCTCGCCTTCGACCACGCGGCCCGCCATCCCGGGCGGGTGCGCGGCGTGGCCTTCTTCGAGACCATCGTCCGCGAGCTGAGCTGGGACGAGCTGGGCGAGGCCCCACGCCGGCGGGCCGCCGCCATCCGGGGCCCGGAGGGCGAGTCGCTGGTGCTGGACGGCGACTTCCTCGTCCGCTCGGCCTACACCGGCGGCGTGCTCACGCCGCTCGGCGAGGACGACCTGCGGCCCTACCTGGAGCCGTACCCGACGCGGGAGAGCCGCCGGCCGCTGCTGGAGTGGGCGCGCTCGTCGCCGCTCGACGGGGACCCGGCCGACGTGGTCGAGCGGGTCGCCTTCAGCCGCAAGTGGCTGGCGTCCGCCGCCGAGGTGCCCAAGCTGCTGCTCACCTTCGACACCTCGCCGACGCTGCTGATCACCCCGGCGGTGGCGGCCTGGTGCGCGGAGAACGTCGCGGCGCTGGAGACCGTGCACTGCGGCCCGGCCGGGCACCACGCCACGGAGGACAAGCCGGGTGAGATCGCCGCCGCGATCGACGCCTGGGCCCGCCGCCACGGCCTGTGACGCGGGTGCTCAGCGGAAGCGGCGGCGGCCGAGCGGCGCCAGCACCTCGCGGAGCGCGTCGGCCGCCCGCCGCAGCGTCTCCTCCGGGATGCCGGCCGTCACCTCCTCGTGGACGCGGCCCGACACCTCCAGGGCCGCGGCGGCGGTGCGCCGCCCCTCCTCGGTGAGGCGCACCCACCGGCTGCGCGCGTCGCCCGTGTCGGCCTCGCGCTCGACGTGGCCGGCCGCCGTCAGCCGCTGGAGCACGTTGCTGGTGCCGCCGGAGGTCAGCAGGAGGTTCTTGGCCAGCTCGCTCGGCTTCATCCGCGACGCGGGGGCCCGGCTGAGCGCCACCAGCACGTCGAACTCGGCGTAGGTCAGCCCCAGCTCGGCCAGCTCGGCCTTGACCGCCTGCTCGAAGAGCAGGTTGAGCCGGGCGGCGCGCTTGCTCAGCTCCAGCGTGGCGACGAGGGACGGCGACATGCCCGCCTCCTCCCAGCGGGGGACCAGCGCGTCGATCTCGTCAGGCTTCATCCCATCGAGGATACTCATCCATCGATTGCTTTCTGAAAAGCTTCTGGTTAAGCTTTCGCCATGCTCAACTCCCTGCTGATCAAGAACGGCGTCGTCATCGACACCGCGCCCGCGCCGGTCGTCCTCGGCCCGGCGGACGTCCGCGTCGAGAACGGCGTCATCGCCGAGGTCGGCCCCGGCCTGACCGCCGCCCCGGGGGCGGAGGTCATCGACGCGACCGGCCGGCTCGTGCTCCCCGGCTTCGTCGACACCCACCGCCACACCTGGCAGGCCCCCATCCGGGCGCTCGCCCCCGACGTCTCCTTCGACGGCTACCTCGCCCGCGTCCTCGGCGAGGCCGCCCCCCGCTTCCGCCCCGAGGACGTCTACGCCGGCAACCTGGCCGGCGCCCTGGAGTGCCTGGACGCCGGCGTCACCACGCTGCTGGACTGGTCGCACATCCAGCTCACCCCCGCCCACACCGACGCCGCCGTGCGCGCGCTCCGCGACTCCGGCATCAGGGCCGTGTTCGGCTACTGCCACGGCGGCGACCCCGCCGAGCTGGCCCGCGAGACCCGGCGGGTGCGCGAGGAGCTGTTCGACACCGAGGACGGCCTGCTCACCATGGCCCTGGCCGCGCTCGGCCCGGAGATCGCCGGCGAGGAGCGCGCGCTCGCCGAGTGGCGGCTCGCCGCCGAGCTGGGCCTGCCGGTCACCGCCCACCTGGGCGGCCACGGCAGGGAGAGCGCCGCGCGGGGGCTCGCGTTCCTGGAGTCCCACGGCCTGCTGTCGGTCCGCACCACGTTCGTGCACGCGCTGCACTACACCGACGAGGAGTTCAAGCGCATCGCCGGCAGCGGCGGCAGCGTCTCCTTCGCACCCGTCGACGAGATGAACCTCGGGCTCGGCTGCCCGCCCGCCGGCCGGGCCAGGGCCGCCGGGCTGCCGGCCGGGCTCGGCGCCGACACGGTGGTGTGCGCCCCCGGCGACCTGTTCTCCCTCATGCGCACGGTCCACCTCCTCGAACGCGGCCGCCCCGACGGCGCCGGGCTCGGCTTCACCACCCACGACGCGCTCCGCATGGCCACCGCCGAGGGCGCCGAGGTGCTGGGCCTGGCCGGGTCCGTCGGCTCGCTGCGGCCCGGCGGGCAGGCCGATATCGTGCTGCTGCGCACCGACAGGCCCGGCATGGCCGCCGCGCACGACCCGATCGGCGCGGTCGTGCTGCACGCGAGCCCGGCCGACGTGGAAACGGTGCTGGTCGGGGGGCGTGTCGTGAAGCGAGATGGGCAGTTGCTCCAGCACGACCTGACGACGGTGCTCGCCTCTCTCCGGGAGTCCGCCGCCGCGGTCGCGGGGTGAGGCCGGGAGGGCGTGTATGGCGGGTCTTTGGCAGCGCGTGGAGGCGGTCCGCGCGTGGGGGCGCCGCAGGGTCGAGTACTGGCGGGTCCGGCGGCTGTCGCTCGACCACCTGATCCGCGGCGTGCAGCGCTACCAGCTCCAGAGCGGCGACCGGCTGGCGGGCGCGGTCACCTACTTCGCGTTCCTGTCGTTCTTCCCGCTGGTCGCGCTGGCGTACGCGCTGCTCGGCTACGTGGTGGCGACCAGCGAGGCCACCAGGGAGGCGCTGCAGACGGCCATCACCGAGCGGCTGCCGGGCATCGCCGAGCAGCTCAACCTCAAGGCCATCGGCGAGGCCAAGACGACCGCCGGCATCATCGGCCTGCTCGGCCTGCTCTACGCCGGGCTCGGCGCGCTGGACGCGCTGCGCGGGGCGCTGCGCGAGATGTACATGACCACCGAGCCGCCGCTCAACTTCTTCGTCGGCAAGCTGCGCGACCTGTCCTCGATCATCATGATCGGGATCGCCATGATCACCTCGGTGCTGGTCGGCGGGTTCGCCACCAGCGCCACCGACCGGGTGCTGCACCTGCTGTTCGGCGGCGGGTCCCCGCTGGCCACCTTCGGGCTGCGGCTGGCGGGCGTGGTGGCCGGGGTGGCCGCGGACTGGGTGCTGTTCCTCATCCTGCTCGGCTGGGTCGCCCGGCCGGTTCAGCCGTTCAAGGTGATCGCCAAGGGCGCGCTGATCGGCGCGATCGGGTTCGGCGTGCTCAAGCAGCTCGCCACGCTGCTGCTCGCGACGACGCTGCACAACCCCGTCTACGGCACGTTCGCCGTCATCGTCGGGCTGCTGATCTGGATCAACTTCTCGGCCCGGCTCGTCCTGCACGTCGCGGCGTGGACGGCCACGGCCGGCTACTGCCCGCCGCCCGCGCCCACGCCGGTGCCCGCTCCGCTGGAGGAGGGCTCAGGCGCCTGAGCCCCCGCGGCGGCGGCGCCGGATGCCGTACACCAGCCACACGACCCCGACCAGCAGCCCGCCGCCGATCACCACCGACCCGACGGTCTTGGTGTGGTCGGTCTGCTTGCGCGCGGCCGCGTCCAGCAGCGGCGGCTGCCGGGCCGGGGTGACCTGGGTGACCGGGCCGCCACTGGCCTGCTGCTGGGGCGCGGCCGGCTGCCCCTCGGGCAGCGGGTCGACGAGCTGCCCGACCGGGGCGGCCTTGCCCCGTACGGAGAAGCCCCAGTCCATGAGCTTGCCGACCTCCTCCCAGAAGTAGCCCTCGTGGCGCATGATGCTCACCACGATCGTGTGGCCGCCGCGGGTGGCCGCGCCGACGAAGCTGCCGAGGGCTTTGGAGGTCCAGCCGTTCTTGACGCCGATCATGCCCTGGTAGCGCCAGAGCAGCTTGTTGTGGTTGCTGATCTGGTACGTCTTGCCCTTGGGGGCGGGGAAGTTCGCCGTCCTGGTGCTGATGTAGCGGGCGAAGTCGCGGTTGGCCAGGCCGGCGCGGGCGATGAGCGCCAGGTCGTAGGCGGAGCTGCTCTGCCCCGGCTTGTCCAGGCCGCTCGGCGTCTTGGCGACGGTGTCGTACGCCTGCAGCCGCCGCGCCTCGGCGTTCATCTCGCTCATGGTCTTGGCCAGGCCGCCGTTGACCTCGGCGAGGGCCATGGCCGCGTCGTTGCCGGAGGACATCATCAGGCCCTTGAACAGGTCGTCCACCGAGTACGTGGCCTTCGGCGTGAGCCCGACCGCGGTGCCCTCCTGGTTGCAGGCGTTCTGGCTGGGGCGGATCCGGCGGTTCTTGTCGAGCTTCGGGATGAGCGTGAGCGCCGTCAGCGTCTTCAGCGTGCTGGCCGGCAGGTAGTGCCCGTGGGCGTCCTTGGCGGCGAGCACCTGGCCCGTCTCCACGTCCGCGACGACGTACGACGTAGCCTTGGTCTTGGGCGGCTTCCTGACGCCCTGGGGTGCCACCAGGCCACGGCTGCCCAGTGCCTCGCCGCCGACGGGTGTCGCCGGGGCGGCGTGAGCGGTCCCGCCGGTCAGCGAGGCCGAGGCGATGAGTGCCGCAAAAAGCACGGTTTTTGTCCACATGGCGGGTCTCAGCGTAGCCCTGGATGAATGCCCATGTGGCGACACATCCCCCGAAGATCCACCTTCGATACTAGAGAGATGGTCATGTCACGAAAGATCGCCGGATTCCTCATCGCCCTCGGCGCATTCATGATCTTCGAATGGATCAATCTCGGCCTCAACCTGGCCGACGGGCATCCGACGAGCTTCTACGTGGTGCACGGGATCCTCATCGCGGTGAACCTCGTCCTCGCGCTCGTCCTCGCCTGGATCGGCGTCCGGGGGTTCACAGGCCGCTCAGGAGGCGCCCGGTGAGGGCGTGCAGCTCGTCCGCCTCCTCCCGGGAGTCGCCGATCGTGGTGAAGCCCAGCTTGCCGTGCTCGGGGATGGCGCCGAGCAGGTGGAAGACGTTGCCGGTGCGGCGCTCGTGGTCGAAGCCGAGGCCGAGCCGGTCGGCCGTGCGCATGACCTCGCCGGGCGTGCGGCCGCGCAGGCAGGGGGCGGCGCAGTTGTCGGTCGCTGTGTAGTACTTCGGCCGGCCGTCGGCCACGAGCAGCCCGTCCGCGGGGTCGTAGACCGCCCCGGTGGTCAGCGTGACGGCCCCGTACGGGTGCGTGGTGCCGCCGATGCGCAGGTTGATCTCGCACAGCAGCGCCGCGTACCCGGCGTCGGCCTTCAGCGCGAAGAAGTCCATCCCGAACAGCCCCACCACGCCGCGGTCGGCGAGGACGCGGGCGATGCGCTCGGCCGAGGCGCCCACCTCGGCGCGGTACTCGGGGGCGGCGGGGAACGTGCAGCCCTGGTAGACCTGGCCGCTGTCGCCGCCGAGCACCTGGTCGTGCGTGGCCAGCACCCGGGCGTGGCCGCCCGGGCTGACGCACGCCAGGGCGCTCGGGTAGTACAGCGGCCGGTGCTCGATGAACTCCTCCACCACCGCGCCGCGATCCCTGATCTTCGACGAGAACGCCTCCCAGGTCTCGTCGCCCGCCGAGAAGCTGATCAGCGAGCGGTCGGCCTTGGTGACGATGGCGTTGCCCAGCCCCGAGTAGGCGTCGTTGAGCTTGACGATCACCCGCTCGCCGGGCAGGGCCTCGATGGCCTCCTCGATCTCCAGCGCCGTGCGCACGTCCCCGAAGCCGCGCGCCATGGGCACGCCGGCCTCGCGGCCGATCTCGCGGGCGCCGCTCTTGGAGCCGTAATAGGCGTACGAGGTGGCCGGACCGTAGATGGGCACGTGGAGTGACGATGCGAGCTCCTCCTCCAGCTCGCTGAGCACGAACGGCACCAGCCAGGCGTCGCCGTCGATCTCCGCCCGTAACTGCTCCAGCACGTCGGGACGGCGGAGCAGGGTCCTGGTCAGCGGCTGGGACCAGGGGTCGTCGAGCGTGATCAGCGTGAGGCGCTTGGCGGCGTCATCCGGATCGGGCAGGAACGCGAAGTAGTAGTCGATGATGTCGGGATCGATCGGCGCGGAGGAGAGGTAGATCACCTTTACCCCGGGTTCGCGGAGCGTCAGCAGCAGGAAGAGCAGGCGCTCCTCGTAGGACCTGGCCGCCTTGATGCGGCGGAGCTCGTCCTGGGGCAGGGAGAGCGAGGGCACGACCACCAGGGTCCCCTCCCTCGGCTCGAAGATGCTCAACCCAGCACTCTTCTCCCCGAACGGGATATTAGTGATCATATAGCGAGTGAAACACCGATTCACCCCAAATGCAGCCAGCCCCGAAGTGTCATGACCATGACAGAAGGTGACAGGATTCGGAATCGGCGACCACGTTTGGGAGGGGCGGCGACGGGTCACTATCTAATGATCCCTTGTGACTATTTCCGGACCAGCCGGTCGTTCACGTATGGTGACGAGCAGGGGTTACGGGCGTGCCGTCGGCTAACTTTTGGTGTATCTGTCGGCGCGAAGCCGTACGCGGGCGATAGAGTCGAAGCATCGCCATCGGGCTCACGGCCGACCGCTGTGCTCCCGGGCTGCAGCGGCACTCGCGACCGACGTACGCATGCCCATGCCGACGATCTCACGCACCCGAACCAGCGGGTGTGTTTTTTGATTCGCCGAGTCGGCCGCTCGACCACGGCGGCCCACGGCGCGAAGTGGACGAGTACGACAGCGCACTAGCCGCGCTGGTTCATAGTGATGTGGCGCGCGGCATTGGGACGGGACGGTGACATATGCGGGGACGTGAGCTGCGGGGGGAACTCGACGCGTTCCTGGCGGAGACCGAGCAGGATCTCGTGGCGTTCCGCCGCGACCTCCACATGCACCCGGAGCTCGCCTTCGCCGAATACCGCACGACGCAGCGGATCGCCGAGCGGCTCAGCGCCGCCGGGCTGAGCCCGCAGGTGCTCCCCAGGGGCACGGGCCTGATCTGCGACGTGGGCAGCGGCGACGGCCCCACGGTGGCCCTGCGCGCCGACATCGACGCGCTGCCGCTGCAGGACGAGAAGGACGTCCCCTACCGCTCCACGGTGGCGGGCGCCTGCCACGCGTGCGGTCACGACGTGCACACCACGGTGCTGCTCGGCACCTCGCTCTTCCTCGCCCAGCAGGCCGCGGCGGGGCTGCTGCCCGGCCGGGTCCGGCTGATCTTCCAGCCCGCCGAGGAGCTGCCCGGCGGCGCCCTGGAGGTCATGGCGCACGGCGGCATCAGCGGCGTCGACCGCATCTTCGGCCTGCACTGCGACCCCCGGGTGGACGTCGGCCAGCTCGGCCTGCGCACCGGCCCGATCACCTCGGCCTGCGACCGGCTGACCGTCCGCGTCTCCGGCCCCGGCGGCCACACGGCCCGCCCGCACCTGACCGCCGACCTGGTCTTCGCGCTGGCCAAGATCCTCACCGAGCTGCCCGCCGCGCTGTCGCGCCGGGTCGACCCGCGCTCCTCGCTCAGCCTCGTCTGGGGCCGCGTCGAGGCCGGCTCGGCCGCCAACGCGATCCCCGACGACGGCATCGCCGAGGGCACCGTGCGCTGCCTGGACGAGAACGCCTGGCACGCGGCCCCCGACCTGATCAAGTCGCTGCTGGAGTCGGTCGCGAGCGCCTACGGCATCGAGGCCACCATGGACTACACCCGTGGCGTGCCGCCGGTCGTCAACGACGAGGTCAGCGTCGAGATGCTGGGCGAGGCCGCCGAGCGCGTGCTGGGCGCGGGCGCCGTGGTGCCCACCCAGCAGTCGCTCGGCGGCGAGGACTTCGCCTGGTACCTGGAGTCGGTGCCGGGCGCGTTCGCCCGCCTCGGCACCCGGTCCCCCGACGGCGTCACCTACGACATCCACCAGGGCACCTTCGACGTGGACGAGAAGGCGATCGCGATGGGCGTGCGGGTCATGGCCGCCACCGCGTTCACCGCCCTGTGGGAGGTCGGGCCGCTCGACCCGTCGGTCACCAGCGCGCTGGCGTGACCACCGGCAGCCGCAGCGCCGACCTGCCGGGCGCGACCGTGATCCGCGTGCCCGGCGGGTAGCGCAGGGTGTAGTCGCGGTCGGTGGAGATGATCACCAGGCTCAGCCGGTGGCCCTTCTTGACCAGGTAGTCCGTCGGCTGGAAGTCCCAGGTGAAGTCGTACTCCTTGCCCGCCCGCAGCGGCTCGGTCCGGTCGGCGCGGTGCCGGTTGCGCACGTCCAGCCAGCCCCGCGTGACGATCTTGTACGGGGTCACCGCGGTGCCGAGCGTGCGCAGCGCGGTGCACCCGGTGTCGCCCGGCACGCCCTGGCCGTAGCAATAGGTCTCGCCGGTCGGCACCAGCGTGCCGTTGGCCCGGGTGTCGCTGCCGTGGTCGACCAGCAGCGCCGTCAGGTACGGCGAGGAGCCGCCGGCGAAGGAGGCGCGCACCGACACCCGGGGCGTGCCGGAGATCCGCACGTCGGCCGGCAGCTCCCCGGTGGTGTAGGCGAGCCGGTTCGGGTCCGCGCCGCTCGCCTCGACGAGCTGCTCGGCGGTCCTGGTCTTCTGGTCGGTGAACGTCTCGCGCCCCGACAGCGGGCGCGGCAGCAGCCCCAGCCGCCCGCCGGAGCCCAGGTGCAGCGGCACGGTCGCGGCGCCGGGCAGCGGCCACGAGGCGTGCCGCTCCCACTGGCCGGGCCCGATCTCCACGTCGGCCTGCGGCTCGCGCGTGATGCCCGAGTCGATGCCGTACAGCCAGTGGTCGAACCAGCCGTGGAGCTGGCGCAGCCACTCGGCGGTGCGCAGCGAGAACGGGTTCATGTGGGTGCCCTGGTGCAGCCAGATCTTGCGCGGCACGTTCCGCTCGGCCAGGGCGTACCACCACTGGGCGAACTGCTTGGTCTTGACGTTCCAGTCGTTCAGGCCGTGCACGACGAAGACGCTGGCCTTGACCTTGTCCACGTCGTTCAGGTAGTTGCGGGCGGCCCAGAAGGCGCTGTAGTCGCCGGTGACGCGGTCCTGGGCGGCGGTGATGGAGTCGATCAGGGGGCCGCACACCTCCTGGCCGTTCTCCCTGGTCAGGACGTACTTGGCGAGCACGTCCAGGTCCTCGCCCTGGAAGCCGCCGGGGGCGAGGACGCCGCCGTTGGCGCGGTAGTAGTCGTACCAGGACGAGATCGCGGCGATCGGCACGATCGTGCGCAGGCCCTCGACGCCGGTGGCGGCGACGGCGTTGGGCAGGGTGCCGTTGTAGGAGACGCCGATCATGCCGACGTTGCCGGTGGACCAGGTGGCCTCGACCGGGTTGCCGTCGGCGTCGTAGCCCTTGGCCCGGCCGTTCAGCCAGTCGATGACGGCCTTCGGGCCGGCGGTCTCGTTGCGGTCGCCGGAGGTAGGGCAGCCGGTGGCGCGGCCGCTGCCCAGGTTCTCCACCAGCGCGACGGCGTAGCCGCGGGGCACGAAGTAGTTGTCGTAGTAGCCGTCGAACGGCTCGGCGGCCAGCTTGTTCGCCTGGGCCCTCAGCGTGGGCAGCGGGTTGCCGTTCTCGTCCACGTCCACGGGGTAGTTGGCGACGTCGTTGCCGCCCGCGTAGTACGGGCTGGCCTCCATGATCACCGGGACCTTGAGCCCGGCCTCGGTCTCCTTGGGCCGCAGGATGTCCACCGCGACCCGGTCCGGGCGGCCGTCGGAGTCGCTGTCGGTGCCCGCGACCTCGACGTGGACGGTCTGCTTGACGGCGTCGGCCCGGGAGAAGACCGGCTGGGTGGCGTTGTTCTCGACCTTGACGGCAGGGGTGTCCGCCGCGGCCGGCGCGGGGCCGGTCACGGCCGCGACGAGGAGCGCGGCCAGCGGCACGGCTAAAAGTCTCCTAGGGTGCATGTTCGGAATCTCTGTCAAGATCGGCCGTCGGACAAGGGGGCAGGGAGTGCCAAAGTTGGGCAAAACCTGTTCTCGCGGATAGCGTGTCGGATGGCGCGGAACCTAGGTCACGGACGCGCCTGATGTCGATAACGGAGCGGTTGCGACCCTGTGTGCCGGTTTGGTCTGCCCTGGTCAAGCAACTATCTTCCGTGCAGGTGCCGTACGTTTCTTCGCGCCTGCGATGAACCCGACGGCGGGGAAATGGAAGGGAGTCGCCTTGCTCGGCAAGCGATTCAGCAAAGTGACGTTCGGCTCCGTGGCCGGCGTCATGCTCATGGCGGCTGCCGCGTGTGGTGGCGGCAACAGCGGGGGCACCACGGCCAGCGAGGCGCCGAGCAGCGCCGGCGCCAGCAGCGCGGCGCCGCAGGGCGGGCTCAAGGTGGGCCTGGCGTTCGACGTCGGCGGGCGCGGTGACAAGTCCTTCAACGACGCCGCGTACGCGGGTCTGGAGAAGGCCAAGACCGAGCTCGGCGCGGACATCAAGGAGCTGAGCCCGGCCGCCGACGGCTCCAACCGCGGCGACCTGCTGCGCCAGCTCGCCGACGCGGGCTACAACCCGATCATCGGCGTCGGCTTCGCCTACGGCGAGGACATCAAGAAGGCCGCCGAGGAGTACCCCGACATCCAGTTCGCGGTCGTCGACTCCGCCAGCAACGCCCCCAACGTGACGGGCCTGCTGTTCGCCGAGGAGCAGGGCTCCTACCTGGCGGGCGTCGCCGCCGCGCTCAAGTCGAAGAGCGGCCACGTCGGCTTCGTCGGCGGCGTCGAGAACGACCTGATCAAGAAGTTCCAGGCGGGCTTCCAGGCCGGCGTGAAGTCGGTCAAGGCGGACGCCAAGATCGACGTCAAGTACCTCACCCCCGACGGTGACTTCTCCGGCTTCAAGGCCCCCGACAAGGGCAAGCTCGCGGCCGAGAAGATGTACCAGGACGGCGCGGACATCGTCTACCACGCCTCCGGTGACTCCGGTCTCGGCGTGTTCCAGGCGGCGGCCGCGGCCGGCAAGAAGGCGATCGGCGTCGACTCCGACCAGCGCCAGACGGTCAAGGAGAGCGACCTGCAGAAGGTCATCATGACCTCGATGCTCAAGCGCGTGGACGTCGGCGTGTTCGAGTTCATCAAGGCCTTCCAGGGCGGCGCCAAGGGCGGCAGCGACACGGTCTACGACCTCAAGGTCGACGGCGTCGGCCTGGCCACCACCGGTGGCGAGATCGACGACATCAAGGACAAGCTCGACGCTGCCAAGAAGGACATCGTCGACGGCAAGATCACGGTTCCGGCCAAGCCGTAACCTGGGCAGGACCGACGACCGAGGGCCCGGAGTCCGCTTCGGGCCTTCTGTCTATCCCGCCCTGCTCCTAGGAGAGGCGAAATGAGTGCTGACACCCTGGCCACGGCGAAACCCGCCGTAGAGCTGGAGGGCATCACCAAGCGTTTCCCCGGTGTCGTCGCGAACCATGACATCCGCATCACCGTCAGACCCGGGACGGTGCACGCCATCGTGGGAGAGAACGGCGCGGGCAAATCCACCCTGATGAAGATCCTCTACGGCATGCAGAAGCCGGACGAGGGCACGATCAAGGTGAACGGCACGGAGGTCAGCTTCCGCACGCCGAGCGACGCCATCGCCGTCGGCATCGGCATGGTCCACCAGCACTTCATGCTGGCCGACAACCTCACCGTGCTGGAGAACATCGTCCTCGGCGCCGAGCCGACCAAGGCCGGCGTGCTCGACACCAACGCGGCGCGGGTGCGCATCGAGCAACTGGCCGCCTCGCACGGCCTGCGCGTCGATCCCGGCAGGCTCGTGGAGGACCTCGGCGTCGGCGACCGCCAGCGCGTGGAGATCCTCAAGGTGCTCTACCGGGGCGCCCGCATCCTGATCCTCGACGAGCCGACGGCCGTGCTCGTCCCGCAGGAGGTCGAGGAGCTCTTCCAGAACCTGCGCGAGCTCAAGGCCGAGGGCCTGACCGTCATCTTCATCTCCCACAAGCTCGACGAGGTGCTCGACATCGCCGACGCCATCACGGTGATCCGGCGCGGCACCACGGTCGCGAGCATGCCGCGCGCCGAGGTCGCGAGCGCCCGCCAGCTCGCCGAGC
Source organism: Actinomadura luzonensis (assembly GCF_022664455.2). NCBI lineage: Bacteria > Bacillati > Actinomycetota > Actinomycetes > Streptosporangiales > Thermomonosporaceae > Actinomadura > Actinomadura luzonensis. The sequence goes on along the minus strand of NZ_JAKRKC020000003.1, from coordinate 492,618 downwards.
TGATGGTCGGCAGCGAGCTGCCCACGCCCGAGACGCGCGAGTCCACCGTCACCGACCGGGTGGCCTTCCAGGCCGCGCACCTCACCGTCGAGACCGACGGCAAGCGGCGGCTGCTGGACGACGTGTCGTTCGACATCCACGAGGGCGAGATCCTCGGCATCGCGGGCGTCGAGGGCAACGGCCAGTCCGAGCTGATCGAGGCCATCATGGGCATCCGCCCGGCCCAGGGCCTGATCCGGCTCGCCGGGCAGGACGTGAGCGCCTGGCCCACGCTGAAGCGCCGCGAGGCCGGCATCGGCTACATCCCCGAGGACCGCCACCGCCAGGGCCTGCTCCTGGAGGCGTCGCTGTGGGAGAACCGCGTCCTCGGCCACCAGACCAGGAAGCCCGCCAGGAAGGGCATCTGGGTGGACCGGCGCGCCTCCAAGGCCGACACCGAGCGCATCGTCAAGGAGTACGACGTGCGCACCCCGAGCGTCGAGACCCTGGCCCTCGCGCTGTCCGGCGGCAACCAGCAGAAGCTCATCGTCGGCCGCGAGATGAGCAGCGAGCCGAAGTTCCTCATCGCCGCGCACCCCACGCGCGGCGTCGACGTCGGCGCCCAGGCCGCCATCTGGGACCACCTCCGCAACGCCCGCGCCGCCGGCCTCGCCGTGCTGCTCATCTCGGCCGACCTCGACGAGCTGATCGGCCTGTCCGACACGATCCGGGTCATCTACCGCGGGCGCCTCGTGGCCGCGCTCGACCCGTCCGACATCACGCCCGAGCGGCTGGGCGGCTACATGACCGGCGCCATCGCCGGCACTGAGGAGACGTGATGCCCGCGGGGCTCAACCGGGCGCTGCTCACCGTGGCCGGCGCCGTCATCGCGATCGTGCTGGCCATCGCGATCTCCAGCGTGGCGATCATCGCCGCGGGCGCGAGCCCGCTGGACGCCTTCGCCGCCTTCTTCGACTTCGGCGAGACCGCGCGGGCGCAGTCCAACGGCATCGCGACCTTCATCAACCGGGCCGTCCCGCTGTTCATCGCGGGCCTGGCCGTGGCCGTCGGCTTCCGGATGAACCTGTTCAACATCGGCGTGGAGGGCCAGTACCGGCTCGCCGCGATCGTCGCCGCCTACGTGGGCTCCACGTTCACCGCGCCCGCGCCGATCCAGATCGCGGTGATCATCATCGTGGCGGCGGCCACCGGCGGCCTCTACGCGCTCATCCCCGCGGTCATGAAGGTGACCAGGGGCGTGAACGAGGTCATCGCCACGATCATGCTGAACTACATCGCGATCAACCTGACGTCGTACCTGGTGCGCGGGCCGTTCGCGGGTCAGCGCGCGGCCGGGCAGCTCACCACCACCACGCCCGAGCTGCCCGAGTCGGCCATGTTCCCCAACCTCAACTTCGTCTTCGACTGGTTCGGGCAGCTCGCGCCCACCCGGGGCGGCGGCCTCCAGGGCTTCCTGCTGGTCGCGATCGTGCTCGGCGTGGTCGTGTGGATCGTGCTGGAGCGCACCCGCTTCGGCTTCGACATCAAGGCCAGCGGGCTCAACGGCCCGGCCGCGCTCGCCTCCGGCGTCAACCCGAAGAAGATGGTCATCGCGGCGATGGTGCTGTCCGGCGGCATCGCCGGGCTCATCGGCCTGCCCGAGATCCTCGGCGACAAGGGCGCCTTCAACTCCAACTTCACCGCCGGCCTCGGCTTCCTCGGCATCGCCGTGGCGCTGCTCGGCCGCAACAAGCCGGCCGGCATCGCGGTCGCGGCGCTGCTGTTCGCCTTCCTCGACCGGGCGCAGGGCTCGCTGCAGTTCGCGGGGGTGCCGTCGTCCGTGGTCACGATCATCCAGGCGGTGATCGTGCTGCTGGTCGTGGTGGCGAACGAGGTGACGAACCGGCTGGCGCTCCGGATCGAGGAACGCCGGGCGGCGCAGCAGCTCGGCAGGGACACTCCCGTTGAGGTGACCGCATGACCAGGGTCAGCAAGTACCACCTGACGCTCATCGGCGTCGCGGCGCTCCTGGTGGTGATGTCGCTGGTGCGGATCATCACCGGCCACAACGACATCACCTCGTCCGGCACCTTCTACGCGGCCCTGCTGCTGGCCGTGCCGATCGGCCTGGCCGGGCTCGGCGGCCTGTGGGCCGAGCGGGCCGGCGTGGTCAACATCGGCCTCGAAGGCATGATGGTGCTCGGCACCTGGTTCGCCGGCTGGGCGGGCTACCAGTGGGGGCCGGTGGCCGCGCTCGTCGCGGGCCTGCTGGCCGGGGCGATCGGCGGGCTCATCCACGCGGTCGCGACCGTCACGTTCGGCGTGGACCACATCATCAGCGGCGTCGCCATCAACCTGCTCGGCCCCGGCGTCACCCGCTTCCTGTCCGAGGTGCTCTACAAGGAGGGCACCCCGGCCGCGGCGGCCGGCGCTGGCATCACCACCTCGCCCGCGATCAGCGGGTCGACCTGGACGCCCAGCCTGCCGGTGCTGTCCGACGGGCCCGACCTGCTGGGCAAGCTGGAGAGCACGCACTGGTTCCTGCTGTCGGACCTCGCGGGCATCCTGCGCGGGGTGACGCACCAGATCAACATCCTGGTGGTGCTGGCGGTCCTGCTGCTGCCGCTGACGTACTTCGTGCTCTGGCACACCTCCTTCGGCCTGCGGCTGCGCTCGGCGGGCGAGAACCCGTGGGCGGCCGAGTCGCTGGGCGTCAACGTCTACCTCATCAAGTACCTGGCCGTCGTCGTCTCCGGCGCGTTCGCCGGGCTCGGCGGCGTGTTCCTGGTCTTCGTCTCCACCAAGTACGTCGAGGGCCAGACGGCCGGGCGCGGCTTCATCGGCCTGGCGGCGATGATCTTCGGCAACTGGCGGCCGGGCGGCCTCGCGGCCGGCGCGGCGCTGTTCGGCTACGCCGACGGCCTGCAGCTGCGCGACCAGCAGGCCGTCACCTCGTTCTTCCTGTTCGGCGCGGTGCTGCTGCTCGGCTACCTGGTGATGCGGGCCCGTCAGCTCATGGCCGCCGACCCGGCGGGCAGGGGCGCGCGGCAGTACACCGTGCTGGCGCTCGCCGCCCTCGGCACGGTCGTGCTGCTCTGGTTGTGGCGGACCGTCGAGCAGCTGCCGAACGAGTTCGTCTTCATCACACCACACGTGCTCACGCTGCTCGTGCTCCTGGTGGCGTCGCAGCGGCTGCGGATGCCCAAGGCCGACGGCGTGCGCTACCGGCGGGGGGAACAACATTGACCGAGCACATCGAATGGGACGCCCTGCGCGAGCAGGCGGCCGAGGCCATGCGGTACGCGTACGCGCCGTACTCGAAGTTCCCGGTGGGGGCGGCGGCGCTGGTGGACGACGGGCGCGTCGTCACCGGCTGCAACGTCGAGAACGCCTCCTACGGCGTCGGCCTGTGCGCCGAGTGCGGGCTGGTCTCGGAGCTGCAGCGCACCGGCGGCGGCCGGCTGGTGGCCTTCACCTGCGTGGACGGCCACGGCGAGCTGCTGATGCCGTGCGGGCGCTGCCGGCAGCTCCTGTACGAGTTCGGCGGCGACGACCTGCTCGTCGAGACCGTGGACGGCCCCAAGCCGATGGCCGAGATCCTGCCGTACGCGTTCGGCCCGCAGGACCTCAGCCGGAGCGCCTGATGGACGCCATCGAGGTCATCCGCGCCAAGCGCGACGGCGGCGAGCTGACCACGGCCCAGATCGACTGGGTGATCGCGGCCTACACGCGCGGCGAGGTGGCCGACGAGCAGATGTCCGCGCTCGCCATGGCGATCCTGCTCAACGGCATGAACCGGCGCGAGATCGCGGACTGGACGCAGGCCATGATCCGCTCCGGCGAGCGCATGGACTGGTCGGCGCTGGACCGGCCGACCGCCGACAAGCACTCCACCGGCGGCGTCGGCGACAAGATCACGCTGCCGCTGGCGCCACTGGTGGCGGCGTGCGGGGCGTACGTGCCGCAGTTGTCCGGGCGCGGCCTCGGCCACACCGGCGGCACGCTGGACAAGCTGGAGTCCGTCCCCGGGTGGCGGGCCTCGCTGTCCAACGACGAGATGCTGGGCGTGCTGCGCACGGCGGGCGCCGTGGTGTGCGCGGCCGGCTCCGGGCTGGCCCCCGCCGACAAGAAGCTCTACGCGCTGCGCGACGTCACCGGCACCGTGGAGTCGATCCCGCTCATCGCCTCGTCGATCATGTCGAAGAAGATCGCCGAGGGGACGGGGTCGCTCGTCCTCGACGTGAAGGTGGGCTCCGGGGCGTTCATGAAGGACGTCACGACCGCGCGCGAGCTGGCCGAGACCATGGTCGCGCTCGGCACCGACGCGGGCGTCCGCACGGTCGCCCTGCTGACCGCCATGGACCGGCCGCTCGGCCGGGCCGTCGGCAACGCGCTGGAGGTCGAGGAGTCGGTCGAGGTGCTGGCCGGGGGCGGGCCCGCGGACGTGGTGGAGCTGACCGTGCGGCTGGCGGGCGAGATGCTGGAGGCGGCCGGGCTGCCCGGGGCCAAGGATCCGGCCGAGGCGCTGCGGGACGGCTCGGCCATGGACGCCTGGCGGCGGATGATCTCCGCCCAGGGCGGCGACCCGGACGCCGTGCTGCCGCGCGCGGCCGAGACGCTGACCGTGGAGGCGCCCGCGTCCGGGGTGCTGAGCCGGCTGGACGCGTACGCGGTGGGCCTGGCCGCGTGGCGGCTGGGCGCCGGGCGGGCGCGCAAGGAGGACCCGGTGTCGCCGGGGGCCGGGGTGACGCTGCACGCCAAGCCGGGCGACCTGGTGCGGGCCGGGCAGCCGCTGCTGACCCTGCACGCCGACGAGACGGCGCGCTTCGAGCGGGCGCTGGAGGCGCTGGCGGGCGGCTACGCCGTGGAGGACGCGGCGGGGGAGCGGCTCCCGCTGGTCATCGACCGCATCACCGCCGGGTAGCCCCTGGTCAGGGGGCCAGGGCCGGGGCGTCGGCGAAGACCTCCCGGAGGACGGCCCGCTGCGTCGGAAGGGCCTCGGCGTGGCGGGCGCGGCCCTCCGGCGTGATGCAGACGAAGATCCCGCGCCGGTCGGAGCTGCACGCGTCGCGCGAGACCAGCGCGGCCTTCTCCAGCCGCGCCACCACCCGCGACAGCGCGCTCTGGCTGAGGTGCACCTCGTCGCACAGCTCCTGCAGCCGCAGCTGGCGGTCGTGGTGGACGATCCGGTCGAGGACCTCGAACTCGCTCGGGCCCAGCCCGTGCCGGTCGCCCAGCTCGCGCTCCAGTGCGCACATGGCCTTGGCGTGCTTCGCCAGGACGTAATGCCAGGTCTCGACCACGACTTCCTCGTCCATGTCGCGGAGGTTACCACCCGGCTAAAGCTTATGCAACGGCATTAAATGCGCTTGCATATGATGCGGATGCATGTAATCGTTCTGAGCCATGTCCTCTTCTCGTTGGGGCGCGCTCGCCGTGCTCTGCGCAGTGATATTCCTTGACGCCCTGGACGTGTCCATGGTGGGGGTCGCCCTGCCCGCCATCCAGCACGACCTGGGCCTGAGCACGTCGTCCTTGCAATGGGTGGTCAGCGGTTACGTGCTCGGCTACGGCGGTCTTCTTCTGCTCGGGGGCAGGACCGCCGATCTGCTCGGGCGGCGCAGGGTGTTCCTGGCCGCGCTGGGCGTCTTCGCCGTGGCGTCGCTGCTGGGCGGCATCGTGGACGACGGCGGGCTGCTCATCGCGGCCCGGTTCGTGAAGGGCGTGGCCGCCGCGTTCACCGCCCCCGCCGCGTTGTCGATCATCACGACCACCTTTCCCGAGGGCCCGGAGCGCAACAAGGCGCTGAGCATCTTCACCGCCTGCGGCGCCAGCGGCTACTCGCTCGGCCTCGTGCTGTCCGGTCTGCTGACCGAGCTCGGCTGGCGCTGGACGCTGCTCATGCCGGTGCCGGTCGCCATCATCGCGCTGGTCGCCGCGCTCAAGGTGCTGCCGCGCGGCGCCGAGGAACGGGCCGAGGGCGGCCACGACCTCGTCGGCGCCGTGCTCATCACCGCCTCGATGCTGCTGCTGGTCTTCACCGTCGTGCAGGCGCCCGAGGCCGGCTGGGCCTCGGCCCGCACGATCGGCTCGCTGGTGGCCGTGGCCGTGCTGCTGGCGCTGTTCGTCCTCGCCGAGTCGCGCATGAGGCACCCGCTGGTGCGGCTCGGCATCCTCCGCTCGGGCCACATCGTGCGGGCCAACCTGGGCCTGGTCATCCTCATGGGCTCGTACGTGGCCTTCCAGTTCGTGGCCATGCAGTACTTCCAGAACCTCCTGCACTGGTCGGCCCTCGGCACCGCCCTCGCGTTCCTGCCGGCGGGCCTGCTGGTGGCCGTCACCTCGACCAAGATGGGCGACTTCGCCGACCGGTTCGGCACCGGCCGGCTCATCGTCATCGGCGCGGCGGCCCTGGCCGGCGGGTACGCGATCTTCCTCGGCATCGACGCCACCCCCAGCCTGGCCGGGATGGTGATCCCCGGCATGCTGCTGCTCGGCGTGGCGTTCGCGCTGTCGTTCCCCTCGCTCAACATCCAGGCCACCAACGGCGTGGACGACGACGAGCAGGGCCTGGCCTCCGGGCTGCTCAACACCTCCGGGCAGGTCGGCGGCGCGATCGTGCTGGCCGTCGTGACCGCCGTGCTCACCTCGGGCGGCGGCGGCGAGACGTTGTCGATCGGGTCGCTGCGCGCGGCCATCGTGGTCTCGCTGGTGCTGGCGCTGGTCGGGCTGGCGATCTCCGCCACCGGGCTGCGCCGCCGCCGCGCGGCCGTCGCCGCCGGCCAGGAGGAGACGCGAGTGTACGAGACCGTGTGACGCCCCGGTCGCGCGAGGGCCCCGTCCGGACACCGGGCGGGGCCCTTCCCGTCAGTGGCCGAGCCGGCCGAGCGGGTCCTCGTAGTCGAGGGAGTGCGTCACGTCGTCCGCGTACTCCGAGACCTGGCCGGTGCGCACGTCCACCCTGGTCAGGTAGATGTAGTCGTCGTCGTACTGGCGGACCAGGACCTCCTCGGGGCCGAGCCAGCGCTCCACGGACACCACGTCGTACTCCCGCAGCGTCGCCCGCCTGGCGGCGACCCGGCCGGTGCGGACGTCCATCGTGACCAGCGTCCGGTCGTCGGCGACCAGGGCGAGCGTGCGGCCGTCGGGGGACAGGGCGCCGCCGTAGGAGACCAGGGCCGGATCGATGCTGTAGCCGCCCGCGTACACGGCCGGGCCGCGCAGTTCGAGCGTGGTGACGGAGGCGTGGCCGGGGACGTCGGTCACGTCCTCGGTCTCGCTGACCACCTGGCTCCCGTCGTCGCCGACGGCGATGATCTCGACGTCGCTGCCCGTGGTGTAGCGGGTCACGCCGGTCTGGAAATCCAGCAGCGCCGCCGATGCGGCGGAGCCGGGGAAGTCGAAGGCGAAGTAGCGGCCGCCCGGGGAGGCGACGATGCGGGCGGTGGAGGGGGAGCCGGTCACGTCCACGCGCTTGCGGACGCCCGTGGGGAGGTCGTGGATGACGTAGGAGCCCTGGTTGTCGCGGTAGCCGAGGCGGCGGCCGTCCTGGCTGACGGCCAGGGGGAGGGGGTCGCCGGTGGCCTCGTCGTAGCCGGCGCCCGCGCCCGGCAGCCGCCACTCGGCCCCGGACGTCGTCACCAGGCGCCACTGGCCGCACGGCTGCGGGTTCGCGGCGTCGTTCGGGGTGTCGCCGCAGTAGCTCGTGTACGCGTAGTGCACCGGCTCGGTCAGGACGGCCGGCATCGGCGCCGGGTCGCGCTGCGGCCGGCCGGCGGGGTCGAAGGCGGGGTCGGCGGACAGGCGCTCGGCGTTGCGGGCCACGGCCGTCACCGCCAGCGCGCCCAGGCCGACGAGCGCGCCGACCACGCCGAGGCCGGCGGCGGTCCAGGCGGCGGCCCTGATCCTGCGGCGGCGGCCGAGCCGGCGCAGCACCTGGTCGGACAGGTGCACGTGGGGCATCGCGGCGGCGGCCGCGACGAGCGCGGAGCGGAGGGCGGGGTCGTCGGCCGGCTCGGTGGCCGACCAGGGCTGCTGCTGTTGCCCGGGAGCCGTCCAGGCCGGGGTGGTCCCGGTGGGCGTGGCTTCGGTGGGGGTGGCTTCGGTGGGGGTGGCTGCGGCGGGGGTGGTCCAGGGGGCCGTCCACGCGGCCGCCGGGGGCGGGGTGTCCTGCGGCGGTGCGTCGTGCGGCTCCTGGGAGGCGGGCTCCTCGTCCGTGGGGGGCGGGGCGAAGGTGAACAGGTCGGGATGGGCGGCGCGCAGGCGGGCGCGGGCCGTGCGCAGCTCCTCCTCGAACGCGGCCGGCGACTGCCCGGCGACGGTGGCCGCGAGCTGCGGCGGCAGCCCGTCGTGGTAGCAGGCGACGAGCGCGGCCCGGCCCCGCGGCGGCAACGTCGCCAGCACGTCCGGCGTAACAAGCGGGGGATCGGTCGGGGGATCGGCCGGGGGATCGGCCGGGGTGGGCTGCCGGTCGTGGGCGTCGGCGTGGCGGCGGTAGAGCTCGCGCAGCGCGTCGTGCGCCGGCTGGCCCCAGCGGACGCTCGCCCAGCGGCGTCCCACCGCGACCAGCGCCTCGACGGCCAGGTCCCGGGCGCGGTCGGGGTCGCCGGTCAGCAGGTACGCCGTCCGCGCGATCGGCGGCCCATAATTGGCCAGAAATATCGGTAATTCGCTGGATCTAGTCACGTATTCGACTCCTTGTGGGCCAATCAGCGTAGAACTGCCGACCGGTCCCGCGAAAGCCCCCGGAAAGACCCCTCTGATCAGGCAAAACACCGCTTGCGACCCCGTGGGCTGGGCATCTACCGGGCATGCGACCGTCTTCCCCGTCCGGCATCCGGTCGTCGCGCCTCCGCGTCGCCGCCCCGATCGCCGCTCTCGCCACTCTCGCCGCGCTCACCGCGTGCGGCCCGGCCTCCCAGACCGCCCTGCCCGGCGCCCCGTCCGGCGCCGGCTCGTCGGCGGCCCGCACGCCCGAAAACCCGGACAGCCCCGGCGACCCAGGCCGCGGCGCCGAGCCGGGCGCCCCGACCAGCACCAGCGAGGTGGACGTCGAACGCGGCGGCATGGACCCGGCCGTCGTGACCGCCGTGCGCTACGCCGCCCACCCGACCTACGACCGCCTGGTCATCGACCTCGACGGCGACATCCCCGGCTACAACGTCAAATGGGTGGACGAGTTCGTCCAGGACGGCTCGGGCCGCCCCATCGACGTGCGCGGCGGCGCGTACCTGCAGCTCACGCTCTTCCCCGCGAACGCCCACGACGACGACGGCGTGCCGACCTGGAAGGGCGGCCCGATCTACCCGGCCGACCTCGGCAACCTCACCGACGTCGTGCGCACCGGCGACTTCGAGGGCCGCGTCGGCATCGGCCTCGTGCTGGCCCGGCAGGCGGCCTTCTCCATCGAGGAGCAGGGCGAGCCCAACCGGCTGGTCCTCGACGTGGCACACTGACCTGCGTGGTGAGAAAGATCGAGGGCCCGGCCCGCATCCCCGTACCCGGCGGCAAGCTCATCGACGAGCACATCGGCCGCGTCAACAGCGGCGACGAGGCGGTCTCCATCGCCCACATGACCGCGCCGCCGGGCTGGGAGGAGCCGCCGCAGACGCCGTCGTTCACCGAGTACACGCTGGTCCTGCGCGGCACGGTGATCGTCGAGCACGACGGCGGCCGGACGGAGGTGGCCGCCGGGCAGTCGGTGGTCACCGAGCCGGGCGAGAAGATCCGCTACAGCGCCGGCCCCGAGGGGGCCGAGTACGTCGCCGTGTGCCTGCCCGCGTTCTCGCCGGACGGCGCTGGGCGCGAGTGACGCCGCTGGTCATATCATGGGCGGATGAGTCCTGCGCTTGACGAGATCCGGCGGGCTCCCAAGGTGCTGCTGCACGATCATCTCGACGGCGGGCTGCGCGCCGAGACGATCGTCGAGCTGGCCAGGGAGACCGGCTACGATCGGCTGCCCACCAACGACCCCGACCACCTGCGCCAGTGGTTCGAGGAGGCGTCCGACTCGGGCTCGCTCGAACGCTACCTGGAGACGTTCGACCACACGGTCGGCGTCATGCAGACCCGCGAGTCGCTGACCCGCGTGGCCGCCGAGTGCGCGGAAGACCTCGCCGCCGACGGCGTCGTCTACGCCGAGGTGCGCTTCGCGCCCGAGCAGCACACCACCACGGGGCTGAGCCTCGACGAGGTGGTGGAGGCGGTGCTGGAGGGCTTCCGCCAGGGGTCGGCCGGCCGGGGCGTCCGGGTCGGCACGCTGCTGACCGCCATGCGCCACCAGGCCCGCTCGATGGAGATCGCCGAGCTGTCCGTCCGCTACCGCGACGTCGGCGTGGTCGGCTTCGACATCGCCGGGGCCGAGGCCGGCTACCCGCCCACCCGCCACCTCGACGCCTTCGAATACCTCCAGCGGGAGAACGCGCACTTCACCATCCACGCGGGCGAGGCGTTCGGGCTGCCGTCGATCTGGCAGGCCATCCAATGGTGCGGCGCCGACCGGCTCGGCCACGGCGTGCGCATCATCGACGACATCGCGGTGGGCGACGACGGCACGGCCAAGCTGGGGCGCCTGGCCGCCTACGTCCGCGACAAGCGCATCCCGCTGGAGATGTGCCCCACGTCCAACCTGCAGACCGGGGCCGCCGCCTCCATCGCCGAGCACCCGATCGGGCTGCTGCGGCGGCTGCACTTCCGGGTCACCGTCAACACCGACAACCGGCTGATGAGCCGCACCAGCCTGTCACTGGAGTTCGCCAAGCTGGTGGAGGCGTTCGGCTACGGCTGGGACGACCTGCAGTGGTTCACGGTCAACGCCATGAAGTCGGCGTTCCTGCCGTTCGACGAGCGGCTGTCGCTCATCAACGGGCGCATCAAGCCCGGCTTCGCGCAGCTCAAGTGGCAGCCGTGAGACAGACCTACCGCTCCAGGTCCGCGTTCGTGATGGCGTGGTTCTGGCTGGCCTTCGTCGCCTTCAACGTCTACGACCTGATCCACAAGTACAGCGGGAAGGCGTCGATGGTGGCGCTGGCCGTGCTGGCCGTGCTCACCGCCGTCGTGTACGTCGTGGCGCTGCGGCCCGCGACCGTGTTCACCGAGCGCGAGCTGGTGGCCCGTAACCCGCTGCGCACCGTACGCGTGCCGTGGGCGGCGATCGAGGACGTCACCGTGTCCCACGCCATCGGCGTCCACCACGGCGACGACCAGGTGCTGCGCCTCTGGACGCCGATGAGCAGCGCCAGGGAGCGCGCCAAGGCCCAGCGGCGCGGCCTGGCGAGCCAGCGGCGGGGCCGTTTCCAGACCGAGCCGGCGCTGAGCAAGGCGGAGCAGGCCGCGCAGGAGGCACTGGCCGGCCGGACGCACGCCGACTGGGTGGGCGAGCAGATCCGCGAGCGCGCCGAGGCGGCCCGGCGCCGCCACGAGGAGGCGGCGCCGGTCCAGGCTTCCTGGGCCTACGACGCCGTCGCGGCCGGGGTGGCCGCGCTGGCGCTGGTGGTCGTCGCGATCGTCGTCCCCTGACCCGCCTGCCCGGTGGCCGTGGTCAGCTTTCCCCGGTCTGAGGGTGTGCGGCGGTGAAGCGGGCCATGCCCGCCTGGGCGAGGCCGCTCGCCTCCACCCGCACGGCCGCCTCGGTCTCGGCCGCGAACGCCCGCTCCACCTCCGCCAGGGACGGCCGCAGCAGCGCCAGGTGCGCCGCCGTGGCGGCCCCCGGCTCGCTCCACCGCCGCACCTGGGCCACGGCCGCGTCCACCAGCTCCTCCGGAGGCACGATCTCGTCGAGGAGGCCCGCGTCGAGGGCGTCGGCCGCGTTCAGCCGGGCCGAGCCGAGCACCAGCCGCAGCGCCCGGCCGCCGCCGGTCAGCCGGGGCAGCAGCAGGGAGGCGGCGTTCGAGATCGACAGGCCGAGGTGGTTCTCGGGGAAGAAGTACCCGGCGGAGGGCACGCCGAGCCGGGCGTCGAAGCAGAGCGTCCACTCGGCGGCGCCGCCCACGGCCAGGCCGTTGACCGCGGCCACGACCGGCACCTCGCTCTCCAGCACGGCCCGGGTCATGTCGTGGAACAGCTCGACCTCCGTGACCAGCGAGCGTCCGGTGGCCTCGTGCAGGTCCTCCCCGGCCGAGAACGCCCGCCCGGTGCCGGTGACCACGATGCCGCGCCCGCTGCGGCCGTGCCCACTGCTGCCGTGCCCACTGCTGCCGTGCTCGCGCACGGCGGCGGCCAGGTCGGCGCGCATGGCGGCGGTGAGCGCGTTGAGCTTCGCGGGACGGGCCAGCGTGATGACGGCCACCTCGTCGCGTACCGTGACGTCGATCATGTTCTCTCCTCGTGGACCGGGATGGCGGGGGCGGCGCGCTGGTCGCGTCCCGGCGGCAGCAGGTGACGCTTCTCGATGCGGGCCGACGGGGTCAGCGAGAACCCCTCGACGAACTCGACGTACGCCGGGATCTTGAACCGGGCCAGGCGGCGCCGGGCGTGCCCGACCACGTCCATGGCCGTCGCGGCGTCGGCGGCGTGCCCGGGGCGGAGCTGGAGGAACGCCTTCGGCAGCTCGCCCCACAGCTCGTCGGGGATCGGCACCAGCGCCGCCTGCAGCACCGCCGGATGCTCGGTGAGCACGCTCTCGACCTCGGCGCACGAGATGTTCTCGCCGCCCCTGCGGACCATGTCCTTGATCCGCCCGGCGTGCGCGATCCGGCCGTGCTCGTCGCGGACGCCGAGGTCCCCGGTGTGGTACCAGCCGTCGCGCAGGGCGCGGGCGGTGGCCTCGGGCTGGTTCCAGTAGCCGGTCATCATGGGCCGGCCGCGGACCAGGATCTCGCCGGTCTCCGCGTCGAGCACGACCTCCTTGCCGGGCGGCGGCACGCCCAGCGCGCCGGTGCCGACCGAGCCGGCGTCGTCGAGGGGGACCAGCAGGTCGGGGCCGCTCTCGGTGGAGCCGTACAGCTCGCGCCAGGGCGCGCCCCAGCGCTCCTCGAACTCCCGGTGCAGGCCGGGACGGATGCCGGAGCAGAGCACCAGCCGCATCCGGTGCCCGCGGTCCTCGGGCGACGGCGGCTGCTTGTGCAGCAGGAGGGGCATGGAGCCGAGCACGTACGTGAGCGTCGCCCCGTGCTCCCGCGCCGCCCGCCAGAAGCCGGAGGCGGAGAAACGCGGCAGGACGACCAGCGGGATGCCCCCCGCCAGGCAGACGAGCGTGGCCCACTGCGGGTCCAGGTACGAGTACGCCTGCGCCATCATGAGCACGTCGTCGTCCCTGACCTGGACGGCCTCGGCGAGGATGCGCGCGGTCCGCGTCCAGTAGTCGTGGGTGAGCAGGCACGCCTTGGGGAACCCGGTGGTGCCCGAGGTGTACTGGAAGTTGGCCACGTCGCCGGCGCCGACGCGCACCCGTGGCGCGGGCGCGTCGTCGTCGAGGCCGGCGAGCAGGTGCACCGTGCCGGGCAGGTGCGGGGCGTGCTCCTCGGTCGTCACCGTCGCGACGGCGCCGGAGTCGCGCAGCACGTGCTCCAGGTCGGCGGCCCGGTAGCGGACGTTGACCGGCACGGTGACCGCGCCCGCCTTGAGCGTCGCCAGCCAGGTCAACGGCCAGCCGGGGACGTTGTCCAGCATGATCGCCACCCGGTCGCCGGGCCGGACGCCGCGCGCGGCGAGCGCCCCGGCCAGCCGGTCCGTGACGGCGTCGGCCTCGGCGAAGCTCAGCGCGGGGTGGTCGGGGAAACGGAGGAAATCGCGGCGGCCGTACCGGTCAGCGGCCTGCCTCAGCAATTGGGGGATCGTTTCTGACATCCGGCGGCTCCCAGGGGAACTCGGGCAGCAGGGAGAGGTCGGGGACCGCGACGACCTGGACGGAGGAGCGCACGGCGGCCAGCCCGATCGCGGTGAACTCCGCGCACACCTGCTCCAGGCTGGAGTCGCCGTCGGGGCGGTACCACTCGCTGGTGCCGGTGCACATGGACATGAGGGCGAGGCGGGTCAGCCGCTGGTCGGCGATGTGGAAGGCGCCGGCGGCCACGCCGTCGGCGATCGCGCTCCTCCAGTGGTCCTCGTAGGCGTCGCGCAGGGCGATGATCTCGTCGCGGGCGGGGGAGCCGGGGGTCAGGGAGCGGAGCTCGCCGTCCATGACCCGGGTGGTCATCGGGCTGAGGGCGTGGGTGGCGGTGAGCGAGCTGATCAGCAGGGCCAGGCGGTCGGCGGGGCTCTCGACGCCGTGCAGCATGCGCTCGGTGGCGTCGATGAGGCCCCGCTGGGCGACGCGCATGAGGTCGGCGAGCAGGGCTTCCTTGCTGGCCACGTGGTGGTAGACGCCGGCGTTGGTCATGCCGACCGCGCGGGCCAGGTCGCGGATGCCGGTGGCGGCGTAGCCGCGCTGGGCGAACAGCAGCACCGCCGCCGTCCTGATCCGGCGGTTCGCGTTCGCGTCCCGGTCCTTGAGGTCCATGGGCTCCTACCGAACGTTCGGTCGTGGTCCTGTCGGAAAAGTACCCCATGTCATCCGAAAACGCCATAGGTTGACCCTGACACCGTGTCAGCCCCTACACCGGGAACCGCCATGTTCACCATCGGAGACTTCGCCAGGCTCGGGCTCGTGTCGGTGCGCATGCTCCGCCACTACGACGCCATCGGCCTGCTGCGCCCCGCGCACGTGGACCCGGTCACCGGCTACCGGTCGTACCAGGCGGAGCAGCTCTCGCGGCTGCACCGGATCGTCGCGATCAAGGACCTCGGCTTCACCCTGGAGCAGGTCAGCGCCATCCTCGACGAGAAGGTGAGCGCCGAGGAGCTGCACGGCATGGTCCGCCTGCGCCGCGCCCAGCTGGAGGCGCGGATCAGCGCCGACCTGGCCCGGCTGCGCAGCGTCGAGGCGCGGCTTCGCACCATCGAGACGGAAGGCCGCATGGGGGCCGCCGAGGTCCTGCTCAAGCAGGTGCCCCCGGTGCGGGTCGCCCAGCTCGCCGCGCGCGCCGCCGACTACGAGAGCGAGGCCATCGGGCCGGTGATCAAGCCGCTGTTCGGCGAGATCCACCGCCGGGTGGCGGCCGCCGGGCTGCCCGTCACCGGCCCGGGCATCGCGTACTACCTGCCGGAGGAGGACGGCGCGGTGCTGGCGCACGCCTGCCTGCCGATCGCCGCCCCGCCGCCCGCCGGCGACCCCGGCTTCGAGGTGGTGGTCCTGCCCGGCATCGAGACCGCCGCCAGCCTCGTCCACCAGGGCTCCATGGACGTGGTGAGCTCGTCGTTCCAGGTGCTGGCGCACTGGATCGAGGAGCACGGCTACCGCTGGCTCGGCCTGGCCAGGGAGATCTCCCTGCACTGCCCGGACGACCCGGCCGCCTGGGTGACCGAGCTGCAGATCGAGGTGGCCCCCGAAGCATGACGGATTTCGACGGCGAACGGCACCGGGTCGAGCTCACCGGCTACTGCTACCGCATGCTCGGCTCCGGGTTCGAGGCCGAGGACGCGGTGCAGGAGACGTTCGTGCGGGCCTGGCGGACGTACGACGCCGGGCGGGGGCCGCTGCGTCCCTGGTTGTTCCGCCTGGCCACGCAGGTCTGCCTGGACATGCTGCGCGGCGCCCAGCGCCGCGCCCTCGCCATGGACCTGGCGCCGCCCGCCGTCCCCGGCGCGGCCCTCGGTGAGCCGCTGCCGCCCGGCCGCTGGGTGCAGCCCGTCCCCGACGAGCGGGTGCTCGACCCGGCCGACGTGGCGGTGGGCCGGGAGTCGGTCCGGCTGGCGTTCGTGGCCGCGCTCCAGCACCTGCCGCCCCGGCAGCGGGCCGTGCTCGTCCTCCGCGACGTCCTCGCCTGGTCGGCCGCCGAGACCGCCGCCCTCCTGGACACCACCGTCGCCTCCGTCAACAGCGCCCTGCAACGCGCCCGCGCCCGGCTCCCCGCGCCCGGCGACGGGGGCGACGTGGACGAGGACCTGCTCGCCCGCTACCTGTCGGCCTTCGAACGCTACGACGTGACCGCCCTGGTGGCGCTGCTGCACGAGGACGCCACCTCGTCGATGCCGCCGTTCACCTGGTGGCTGCGGGGCCGGGCGGACATCGCGGCCGTGATGCGCGCCGCTCCCGCGCCGTGCGCCGGCTCCCGCCTGGTCCCGGCGCGCGCCAACGGCGGCCCGGCCTTCGCCCGGTACGCGGCGGACGGGGCGGCGTTCGCCCTGGTCGTCCTGGACGTCGCGGCCGGGCGGGTGGCCGGCGTCACCACGTACCTGGACCCCGGGCTGTTCCCGTTCTTCGGGCTGCCGATGAGTTCCGGCGGCGCGCGTCGTACTGATCGGTGAAGGAGGAAACACCATGCCACAGATCACCGAGTTCCCCGAGCGTCCGTACGTCGGGGTGCGCGCGACCATCACCATGACCACCTTCGGCGTCGTGGGCGACCGCATCGCCGGCGTCATCGCCTGGCTGCTGGACCAGGGGGTGGCGCCCGCCGGCGCGCCGTTCTTCCGCTACCGGGAGATCGACCTGCCGCACGACCGCCTGGTGGTGGAGGCCGGCGTTCCCGTGCCGTCCCCTGTGCGGCCGGAGGGCGACCTCTTCACCGACACGCTCCCGGCCGGCCGCTACGTCACCGAGCTCCACCACGGCCACCCCGACGGCCTGGCCGCCGCCCTCGACCGCCTGCTGTCCTGGGCCGCCGGCGAGGGCCTGACCTGGGACCTGACGGAGAAGGACGGCGTCGAGCACTGGGGCGCCCGCCTGGAGCTCTACCTCACCCACCCGATGGAGGAACCCGACCTCGGCAACTGGGACACCGAGCTCCAGCTCCGCCTCGCCTGACCGCCCCTAGAGCCCCAGGGCGGCGGTGAGGTCGGCTTTCAGGCTGGTCAGGGCCGTGTCGGCGGTGGTGCGGGCGGCGGCCGGGTCGGTGGTGACCGGGACGACGACCTCCAGGTAGCACTTCAGCTTGGGCTCCGTCCCCGACGGGCGGGCGACCACGCGGGCGTCGCCCTCCAGCCGGAAGCGGAGGCCGTCCGTCGGCGGCAGGCCGCCGTCGCCCCGCGCCAGGTCGTCGGCCGCGAGCACCTTGCGGCCCCCCAGCTCGGCCGGCGTGTCGGCGCGCAGCCGGGCCATCGCGCCGGCGATCAGGGACAGGTCGGCGACGCGGAAGGCGAGCTGGGACGTGGCGTGCAGGCCGTAGCGGCGGGCCTGGTCGTCCAGGAGGTCGAGCAGGGTGCGGCCGTCGCGCTTGGCGGCGGCGGCGATGGCGGCCACCGTCAGCGCGGCCCCGATGCCGTCCTTGTCGTGCACCGGCAGGCCGGCGTCCGAGCCGACGCTGTAGCCGATCGCCTCCTCGTAGCCGAAGACCAGGCCGGGGCCGGCCTTGATGATCCACTTGAAGCCGGTCAGGGTCTCGCCGTACCGGACGCCGTGCGCCGCCGCGATCTTGCTCAGCAGCGTGGAGGAGACGATGGTGGTCGCCACCATGCGGTCGCCGGTGGTGTGCGTGATGACGTGCTCCGCCAGCAGCCCGCCGACCTCGTCGCCGGTCAGCATGCGGCAGCCGCCCCCGGGCAGCGGCACGCCGACCGCGCACCGGTCGGCGTCCGGGTCGTTGGCGAGCACCAGGTCGGCGCCGCGCGCGGCGGCGAGGGCGATGGCGAGGTCCATCGCGCCCGGCTCCTCCGGGTTGGGGAAGGAGACGGTGGGGAAGTCGGGATCGGGGTCGCGCTGCTCCTCGACGGTCAGCGGCGACGGGAACCCGGCGGCCAGGAAGGCCCCGGTCAGCGTGGCCGCGCCCACCCCGTGCAGCGGCGTGTACGCCACCAGCAGGTCACGCGCGTCGCCCAGCGGCAGCGCCGTGACCGCGTCCAGGTAGTCGTCCACGATGCCGTCGCCCAGCTCGGTCAGCGTGCCGGGGCCGCCGAGCGGCAGCCGGTCCACCGGGCCGACCGCGTCGATCGCGGCCGAGATCTCGCTGTCGAGCGGCGGCACGATCTGCGAGCCGTCGCCCCAGTAGACCTTGTAGCCGTTGTCGCGCGGCGGGTTGTGGCTGGCGGTGACGGTCACCCCGGCGTCGGCGCCCAGGTGGCGGACGGCGAAGGCGAGCACCGGCGTCGGCAGCGGCCGGGGCAGCAGCGAGGCGTGCAGGCCCGCGCCGGTCAGCACGGCGGCGGTGTCGCGGGCGAACACGTCCGACTTGTGCCGGGCGTCGTAGCCGATGACGACGTGCTTGCCCGGCCCGAGCACGGCGGCGAGCCCGGCGGCGGCGCGCATGACGGTGACCCGGTTCATCCGGTTGGGCCCGGCCCCCAGCTCGCCGCGCAGGCCCGCGGTGCCGAACTCCAGCTTGGCCGAGAAGCGCTCGTGCAGCTCGTCCAGGTATTCGCGCTCGATCAGCCCGGCCAGCTCGGCCCGCGTGTCGGGGTCGGGGTCCTGGGCCAGCCAGGCGCGGGCGCGTTCGATGAGGTTCACAGCTTGTCCACCACCTTGCCGAGCAGCGCGCCCATGCGGGCGGCGGTGGCCCGGCCGACCTCCAGGACCTCCTCGTGGTTCAGCGGCTCGCCGGCCAGCCCCGCGCCGGGGTTGGTGACCAGGGAGACGCCGAGCACCTCGACGCCCGCCTCGCGGGCGGCGATGGCCTCCAGGACGGTGGACATGCCGACCAGGTCACCGCCCAGGGTGCGCAGCATGCGGATCTCGGCCGGCGTCTCGTACGTCGGCCCGCGGAAGGCCACGTACACGCCCTCGGCCAGGGTGGGGTCCACCTCGTGGACCAGGGCCCGCAGCCGCCGCGAGTAGACCTCGGTGAGGTCGATGAACGTGGTGCCGGTGATCGGGTTCGCGCCGGTCAGGTTGATGTGGTCGCTGATCAGGACGGGGTCGCCGACGTTCTGGGTTTCGGGCCGCAGGCCGCCCGCCGCGTTGGTCAGCACCAGCGTGCGGACCCCGGCCGCGGCCGCCGTGCGCACGCCGTGCACGACGGCCTCGACGCCGAGCCCTTCGTACAGGTGCGTGCGCCCGAGGAACACCAGCGCGTGCCGCCCGGCGGCGGTGCGCACCACCCGGATCCTGCCGCCGTGCCCGGCCACCGCCGGCGCCCGGAAGCCGGGCAGGTCGGTGAACGGCACCTCGCTCACGGTCTCGCCGATCGCGTCGGCGGCGGGCACCCACCCCGACCCCATGACGAGCGCCACGTCGAAGGTGTCGAGGCCGGTCGCGGCTCGCAGCGCCGCGGCGGCCTCACTGGCCAGGGTGTATGCGTCTTTGCTCACACTTCAGTAGTTTAGGAGCAGCCTGTCCAGCACCCGTACGCCGAACTGCAGCGCCTCCACCGGCACCCGCTCGTCCACGCCGTGGAACATGGCCGCGAAGTCCATCCCGGCGGGCAGCCGCAGCGGCACGAATCCGAACCCGCGCACCCCGAGGTCGGCGAAGAAGGTCTTGTTGTCGGTGCCGCCCGACATGCAGTACGGGATCGCCCGCGCCGTCGGGTCCTCGGCCTTCAGCGCCGCGATCATGGACTCCACCAGCGCCCCGTCGAACGTCGTCTCCAGTGCGATGTCGTGGTGGATGAACTCGCGCCGCACCTTCGGCCCGGTGAGCGAGTCGATGGTCTTGAAGAACTCCTCCTCGAAGCCCGGCAGGAACCGCCCGTCGACCACGGCCGTGGCCTGGCCGGGGATGACGTTCGACTTGTAGCCGGCGGCGAGCTGGGTGGGATTGGCGGTGTTGCGCAGCGTGGCGCCGACGAAGCGCACCAGCGGCCCGATCCGGTCCAGGACGGGCTGCGGGTCGTCCTCGTCGAACGGGATCCCGAACGCGTCGGCGACCTCGGTGAGGAACTGCCGCACGGTCGGCGTGTACGTCAGCGGCCAGTCGTGCTCGCCGATCCGCGCCACCGCCCGCGCGACCTCGGTCACCGCGTTGTCGGCGTTGAGCATCGAGCCGTGCCCGGCGGTGCCGTCGGCGACCAGCTTCATCCAGGCCAGGCCCTTCTGGGCGGTCTCGATGAGGTAGAGCCGCAGCGACGGGTCCACCTCCAGCGAGTAGCCGCCGACCTCGCTGATGGCCTCGGTGACGCCCTCGAACAGCTCGGGGTGGTGGGCGGTGAGGTGCTTGGCGCCGTACACGCCGCCCGCCTCCTCGTCGGCGACCCAGGCGAAGACCAGGTCGCGGCGGGGCCTGCGGCCCTCGCGGGTGAGCTGGCGCAGCACGGCCAGCATCATCGCGTCCATGTCCTTCATGTCGACGGCGCCGCGGCCCCAGATGTAGCCGTCGCGCACCTCGCCGCCGAACGGGTCGACCGACCAGTCGGCCGCGTTGGCCGGCACGACGTCCAGGTGGCCGTGCACGAGCAGCGCGGGCAGCGACGGGTCGGTGCCCTCCACGCGGGTGATCACGTTGCCGCGGCCCGGCTCGCTCTCCACGTAGGTGGCCTCGATGCCGACCTCGGCCAGCCTGGCCATGACGACCTCGGCCGCGGCCCGCTCGCCGGGGCCGCTGCCGTCCCCGTAGTTGCTGCTGTCGACGCGGATCAGCTCCACGCAGAGGTCGGCGACCTCCTTCTCGGCGGGCGAGGTCGGCTCGGCAGATGTCATGGTGTCTTCTCCAGGGTGAGCAGTCCGGACTTGCGGAGGTGACCGCGCTTGTAGGCGCGGGTGATCAGGGTGAGGTCGCTGTCGGCGATCTCGTCGTAGGCGCCGACGACGCCCGTCATGAAACGGTAGAGGTCCGCCTCGTGGGCCGAGACCACCTGGACGATGAGGGAGTGCGTGCCCGAGGTGGCGGCGCAGTAACGCACGCTGGGGTGCGCCGCCAGCCGCTGCCCCACCAGGTCCAGCGCGTACGGCCGGACCTTGAGCCACAGCATGGCCTCCACCTCCAGCCCGAGCAGCGCGGGCTCGACCTCGGCGCGCGGCAGCAGCAGCCGCCGCTCCAGCAGCGAGGTCACCCGGCGGCGCGCGGTCGGCAGCGACACGGCCAGCCGCTCGGCCACCGCGGTGAAGGCGATCCGGCCGTCGGCGGCCAGCAGCTCGGCGATCTCCTGCTCCAGGGGCGACAGGCCCTCCTCGTCGGGCAGGTCCTCCGGGGGCGGGGCCGGGCTCAGCTCGGCGACCTCCTCCTCGCTCAGGTACGGGGCGTGCCACTCGGCGACGGTCCTGAAGGTGTGCAGCACGACCTGGGTCTGCGTCTGGAGCACCCCGTCGATCGAGCTGATCTCGGTGGACAGCGTGCGGTGCAGGGCCTCGCGGGACGGCGAGACCAGCTCGCAGCCGAGGTCGGCCGCGCCGGTGAGGGCGTAGACCGAGCGCGTGTCGGGCCGGTCGGCCAGCGCCTCGGCGACCTTGCCCGCGGTGCCAGGACGCACGTGCACGTGCAGGTGGGCGGGCCGCCCGTGCCCGGTGCGCAGGTCGTCGTAGATCGTGGTGACCCGGACCTGGCCCTCGGCGATGAGCTTCTGCAGGCGGCGCGCGACCGTGCGCTCGTGCTCGCCGACCACGCGGGCGATCTCGCCCCACGAGGCGCGCGGGCTCACCTGGAGTGCGGCGACCAGGCGCCGGTCGAGAACGTCCACCTGCAAGCGGCTCCGTGTCGGATATGTAAAACTCTGGCCAGATATTTGACTGTTTCGGTCTTCCAACTGCACAGTAAGCCATTACGCACTTGTCAGCAAAGGAGCCATTCGTGGCGACACCCCCTGTGGCGCAATCACCGCTCGGCATCCCCAAGAGCCGGGTCCGCCAGCTCATGGCGGCCAGCATCGGCAACGTGGTCGAGTGGTACGACTGGTACGCCTACACGTTCCTGGCCACCTATTTCTCCGCCCAGATCTTCCCGAAGGGCGCCGGCAACAGCCTGGTGCCGCTGCTGAGCTCGTTCGTGGTCTTCGCGGTCGGGTTCTTCATGCGCCCGCTCGGCGGCCTGCTGGTGGGCGCGTTCGCCGACCGCTACGGCCGCAAGAGCGCCATGACCTTCACCATCGTGCTGATGGGCGCGGGCTCGCTGCTGGTCGGGCTGACCCCCACCTACGAGGCCGTCGGGCTGCTCGCGCCGATCATCCTGACCCTCGCCCGCCTGGTGCAGGGCCTGTCGGTGGGCGGCGAGTTCGCCGCCGCGACCACGTTCCTGGTGGAG
This sequence comes from Actinomadura luzonensis, assembly GCF_022664455.2. Lineage (NCBI taxonomy): Bacteria > Bacillati > Actinomycetota > Actinomycetes > Streptosporangiales > Thermomonosporaceae > Actinomadura > Actinomadura luzonensis. The sequence continues at coordinate 470,558 of NZ_JAKRKC020000003.1, read as the reverse complement.
TCGGCCCCGCCGGGCCGCCGCGGCCTGTTCTCCAGCTTCCAGTACGTCAGCACCACGATCGGCCAGCTCATCGCCTCCGGCCTGGCGGCGCTGCTGGCCACGGCCCTGGTCGAGGCCGACATGAACTCCTACGGCTGGCGCATCCCGTTCGTCCTGGGAGCCGTGCTCAGCCTCGTCGGCCTGTGGATCCGCAAGGGCGCCGACGAGACCTCCGCCGTGGCCGAGGAGATCCAGCGCGGCGAGGCGGTGCGGCCGAAGATGTTCGAGTTCCTCAAGCACCACCCGCGCTCGGCGCTCACCATCGTCGGCATCACGATCGCCGGCACCGTGGCGTACTACACCTGGACCAGCTTCCTGCCGACGTACGCGCAGATCACCGTCAAGTTCGACAAGGCCGACTCGCTCCAGATCGGTACGATCTGCCTGGTCTTCTTCATGATCCTGCAGCCGCTGCTCGGCATGTTGTCGGACCGGATCGGGCGCAAGCCGATGCTGATCACGTTCGGCCTCGGCTTCCTGATCCTGCCCGTGCCGCTGCTCGGGCTGCTCAGCGACTCCTACGGCAGCCTGCTCGCCGTGCAGCTCGTCGGCATGGTGTTCCTCGGCTGCTTCACCTCGATCTCGGCCGCGGTGAACTCCGAGCTGTTCCCCACGCGGGTGCGGGCGGCGGGCGCGGGGTTCCCGTACTCGCTGACGGTGGCGCTGTTCGGCGGCACCGCGCCGCTCATCGGCACCGCGCTGCAGGAGGCCGGCAACCCGGGCGCGTTCCCGTGGTACATGTCGGCGCTCGCGCTGATCTCCACGCTGGTGTACGTCTTCGTGCTGCGCGAGACCAAGGACCAGCCGCTGCGCTAGCCGAACGAGGTGCAGGGGCGCTCCCGCAGCTCCTTGACGTAGTCGTCGGGGGCGCCCGCCCGCTCGGCCGCCTCGGCCAGGCTGCCGAGGTAGCGGGCCGTGGGCAGGCCGCCCTCGTAGCCGTCGAGCACGTAGAACCAGGCCAGGACGTCGCCGTCGAGGGTCTGCACCCGCAGCCGCACCTTGTGGTAGGCGCCGCGCACCGCGCCCTCCCACTGGTCGAGGGAGGTCTCCTCCCACTCCGGCACGTCGTAGAGCACGACGAACACGTGCTCGTCTGGGTCTTCGACGATCGTCGCGAGCGCGCCACCCCAGGCCGGGTCGTGGCCGCCGAACGTCAGCCGCCAGCCGGTGAGCCAGCCGTTCCCCCTGATCGGGGAGTGCGGGGCGCGCATGGCCATCTGCTCGGGATCGAGATTGCTGCCGTAGGCGGCGTACACAGGCACAGCAGCCAAGACTAGCGCCTGAGAGGCCGACCCGTTCGATGTCACGGCTGAGCATGGGCGAGAATGGATACGTGACGAGGATCGTGATCATCGGTGGCGGACCAGGCGGCTACGAGGCGGCGCTGGTGGCCGCCCAGCTAGGCGCGCAGGTCACGATGGTCGAACAGGACGGGCCCGGCGGCGCCTGCGTCCTCACCGACTGCGTGCCCTCCAAGACGCTGATCGCGACCTCGGTCCGCAAGCAGGCGCTGCACGACGCGCCGTCGCTCGGCATCTCCTTCGACGGCGGCGCCGACCACGACGCCGGCGCGGTCGGCGTCGACCTGCCGCTGGTCAACAAGCGGGTCAAGGAGCTGGCGCAGGCGCAGTCCGCCGACATCGCGGCCCGCGTCGAGGCCGAGGGCGTCGAGATCATCAAGGCCCGGGGCCGGCTGGTCGACCCGCAGGTCGTCCGGGCGGGCGACCGCACGATCCGGGCCGACGTCGTGCTCGTCGCCACCGGCGCGACGCCGCGCGTGTTGCCCGGGGCCGAGCCCGACGGCGAGCGCATCCTCACCTGGCGCCAGCTCTACGACCTGGAGGAGCTGCCCGAGCACCTGATCGTGGTCGGCTCGGGCGTCACCGGCGCGGAGTTCGCCGGCGCCTACCGCTCGCTCGGCGCCGAGGTCACGCTGGTCTCCAGCCGCGACCGCATGATGCCCAACGAGGACGCCGACGGCGCCGAGGTGCTCGAGGAGGTCTACCGGCGGCGCGGCATGAACGTCATGGGCCGCTCCCGGGCGGCCGGCGTCAAGCGCACCGCCGACGGCGTCGTGGTGACGCTGGAGGACGGTCGCACGGCCGAGGGCACGCACGCCCTCATGACGGTCGGCATGGTCCCCAACACCTCCGGCATCGGCCTGGAGGAGGCCGGCATCCAGCTCGACCGGGGCGGCTTCATCAAGGTCGACAAGGTCTCGCGCACCTCCGCGCCCGGCGTGTACGCCGCCGGCGACTGCACGGGCGTGCTCATGCTGGCCTCGGTCGCCGCCATGCAGGGCCGCATCGCGGTGTGGCACGCGCTCGGCGAGGCGGTGCAGCCGCTGCGCCTGGCCACCGTGGCCTCCAACATCTTCACCGACCCCGAGATCGCGGCCGTCGGCGTGGCGCAGCGGGCCATCGAGGCGGGCGAGATCGAGGCCAACGTCGTCAAGCTGCCGCTGGCCACCAACGCGCGGGCCAAGATGCAGGGCTTCAACGACGGCTTCGTCAAGCTGTTCTGCCGCCCGCACACCGGCATCGTGCTCGGCGGGGTGGTGGTGGCGCCGCGCGCCTCCGAGCTGATCCTCGCGGTGTCGGTGGCGGTGCAGCAGCGGCTGACCGTCGACCAGCTCGCCCACACCTTCGCGGTCTACCCGTCGCTGTCCGGCTCGGTCACCGAGGCGGCCCGCCGCCTGATGCAGCCGCAGACGGCCTCGGGCATCTAGACCCCCGCTCCGCGAGCGCGACGAGGCAGGGCCCGTCGCGCCCGTCGTGCTGCCCGGGGGCGTCCGCGCCCGGGCGGTGGCCTCGGACGGTCCGCTGTCGTGCGCGCCTGAGGACGGCCGCCGTCAACCGTTGACGTTTGTTGGTATGGGCACCAAACTAACTCACGAGTTGGCGCAGCCGTTCGAAGGAGCTTCCATGCCCTATCGCCCCCCCTTGGTCGCGCACGAGTACTTCGTGGCCGACCCGCCCGAGCTGCCGGTACGCGAGCGAGGCGAGGGCGGCCTGTCGGCGGTCACCGCGGCCGAGCTGGTCGCGGCCGACGGCGCGGAGGTGATGCTCAAGGCGGTCACCTCCGCGGAGGAGACGCTGGTCGTCCAGGTGGGCGTGGCGGGCGAGGGCGTGATCCGGGTGCGGCTGTCGGAGGACGCGGCGGCCCGGCCACGCTCGGCGGCGGCCATCGCGCTGGTGAACCCCGGCACGTACTCAGGGGCCCGTGCCGGGGTGACACCGGGTGAGCCGATCGTGATCGACGCGGGCCCGCTGCGGGCCGAGATCCGGCTCTCCCCGTGGCACCTGCGCTTCACCGACGCCACCGGGCGCACGCTGGTGGAGCAGGACCGCGGGCACACCGACATCAGCGGCCGGCTGCGCACCCTGCCGTTCGGCCGCTCCAGCGCGGGCGGGACCGCCGTCGCCTATCACGAGAGCTTCGCCGCCGCGCCCGACGAGTGCTTCGCCGGGTTCGGCGAGTCGTTCACCCGGCTCGACAAGCGCGGGCAGCGGCCGCTCATGTGGAACTTCGACGCCTTCGGCGCCGAGTCGCAGCGCGCTTACAAGAACGTGCCCCTGTACGTCTCCAGCCGCGGCTACGGCGTCCTGCTGGACAGCGGCGCGCCGAGCGAGTTCGACGTGTGCCAGTCCACGCACAGCGTGGTGCAGATCGTGGTGCCCGACGACGTCATGGACTACTACGTGATCGCCGGGCCCACGCCGCCCGAGATCCTGGACCGTTACGACCGGCTGACCAGCCGCCCCTCGCTGCCGCCGAAGTGGGCGTTCGGCACCTGGATCTCCTCCGGGTTCTGCGTGGACAGCCAGGAGCGGGTGCTGGCGCGGGCGCGCACGATCCGCGAGCGCGGGATCCCGTGCGACGTGCTGCACCTGGACACGTACTGGCAGAGCGACGGGCACTGGTCGGACCTGCGGTGGGACCCGGTGAACTTCCCCGAGCCCGAGCGGATGCTGGCGGAGCTGCACGCGATGGGGTTCCGGGTGTGCCTGTGGATGAACCCGTACGTGTCGCACCTGAGCCCGGCGTTCGAGGAGGCGGCCGCCGCCGGATATTTCCTGAAAAATCAGCAGGGCGAGCCCTACGTCGCCGACTGCTGGCACGGCTCCTTCCCCGCCTGCGGCATCGTCGACTTCACCGACCCGGCCGCCGTCGCCTGGTTCCAGGGCCTGCTCCGCGACCTGCTGCGCCAGGGCGTGGACGCCTTCAAGACCGACTTCGCCGAGGGCGTGCCGGCCGACGCCGTCGCCGCGAACGGCATGACCGGCACCGACCTGCACAACGTCTACACCCTGCTGTTCAACGACGCCGTCGCCGACGTCACCCGCGAGGTCAACGGCCACTCGCTGGTGTGGGCGCGCTCGTCGTACCTGGGCGGGCAGCGCCACAGCGCCCAGTGGAACGGCGACACCTACACCAGCTACGCCGCCATGGGCAGCACGATCAGGGGCGGCCTCGCGCACGGCCTGTCCGGCGTGCCGTTCTGGAGCCACGACGCGGGCGGCTTCACCGGCCGGCCGAGCGACGACCTGTACGTCCGCTGGACCCAGTTCGGCGCCCTGTCGCCGCTGGTGCGCCTGCACGGCACCACCACCCGCGAGCCGTGGGAGTTCCCGGCCGTCGAGGAGCAGGCCGTGGCCGCGCTGAAGCTGCGCTACCGGCTCATGCCCTACCTCTACTCGGCGGCCGTCGAGTCGGCCGCCACCGGCGCGCCGATGATGCGCGCGCTCTGCGTCGACTTCCCGGACGACCCGGTCGCCTGGCAGGCCGACCTGGAGTACCTGTTCGGCCGCGACCTGCTCGTCGCCCCCATGACCTCGCCCGAGGGCGTCCGCCAGGTGTACCTGCCGCGCGGCGCGTGGGTCGACTACTGGACCGGCGAGACCCTGGACGGCGGCCGCTACGTCGAGGTCGCCAAGCCGCTCGACCAGATCCCCCTGTTCGTCCGGCACGGCGCGCTCATCCCGGTCGCCGGCGCGGGCGGCACCGTGGACGTGCCGGCCGAGATCACCCTCGTCGCCTTCGGGGGCGGCGACGGCACCACCAGCGTGCACGACGAGGACGGCGTGACGTTCGCCGTCGCCACCAGGCACGGCGACGAGCTGCGCGTCGCCGTCACCGGCCCGAAGCGCGTCACCGCGGTCGAGATCGCCCCGGTGGCCGGAGCTCCCGTCCGGGCCGTCATCGAGTAACACCCCCCTTGGAGGGATCATGGTCAGATTGAGAGGCGCCGCGGCGCTGGCCGCCGCGGTCCTGGTCCTGTCGGCCTGCGGCTCGGGCGCGGAGACCCCGCCGTCGGCGTCGGCCGCCCAGCCGCGCGTGCTGAAGCTCTGGCACTACGAGACCCCCGACAGCGCCATGGGCAAGGCGTGGGCCGAGGCGATCAAGAAGTTCGAGGCGTCGCACCCCAACGTCACCGTCAAGTTCGAGTCCAAGGGCTTCGAGCAGATCCAGAAGACGGCGAGCATGGTGCTGAACTCCGACGAGGCGCCCGACATCATGGAGTACAACAAGGGCAACGCCACCGCCGGCCTGCTGTCCAAGCAGGGCCTGCTGACGGACCTCACCGAGGAGGCCGCCAAGCGCGGCTGGGACAAGCTGCTGCCCGGCGGCCTGCAGACCACCGCCAAGTACGACGACCGCGGCGTCATGGGCTCCGGCAACTGGTTCGGCGTCCCGAACTACGGCGAGTTCGTGATGGTCTACTACAACAAGGACCTGTTCGAGAAGCACAAGGTGCCGGTCCCGGCCACGTTCGAGGAGTTCACGGCGGCCCTCGACACGTTCGTCAAGGCCGGGGTGACGCCCATCGCCAACGCCGGCGCCGAGTACCCCGCCCAGCAGATCTTCTACCAGCTCGCGCTGACCAAGGCGCAGAAGCCATGGCTGGCGGCGTACCAGTCGTACCAGGGCAAGGTGGACTTCCACGGCCCCGAGCTGACCTACGGCGCGCAGACGTTCGCGGACTGGGTGAAGAAGGGCTACATCGCCAAGAACTCCTCCGGCCTGAAGGCCGAGGACATGGGCGTGGCGTTCATGAACGGCAAGTTCCCCATGATGATCAGCGGGAGCTGGTGGTACGGCCGCGTCGCCTCCGAGGTCAAGGACTTCGAGTGGGGCCACTTCCTGTTCCCCGGCGCCACGCTGTCGCCCGGCTCCAGCGGCAACCTGTGGATCGTCCCCGAGAAGTCGAAGAACAAGGACCTGGCCTACGACTTCATCGACATCACCATGAGCAAGGACATCCAGAACCTGCTCGGCAACTCCGGCGGGCTCCCCGTGGCCGCCGACCCGGCCGCGATCACCGACGCCAGGAGCAAGGAGCTGATCGAGACCTTCAACAAGCTCACCAGCACCGACGGCCTCGCCTTCTACCCGGACTGGCCGGCGCCCGGCTACTACGACGTCCTCGTGGCCGGCGTCCAGAACCTCATCAACGGCAGCAAGACGCCCGCGCAGGTGCTGGACGAGATCGCCAAGCCGTACGAGGACAACCTCCAGGACATCGGCAACTAGATGAGGGTGCGCACGCGGGGGTACTGGCTCTACCTGGCCCCCAGCCTGGTCCTGTTCGTGGTCGTCGTCGTCGTGCCGTTCCTCATGAACGTGGGGGCGAGCTTCACCCGCTGGTCAGGGGTGGGCACGCCGCGCTGGATCGGCTTCGACAACTACGCCCGGCTGCTGCGGGACGAGCGGTTCTGGCAGTCCTTCCAGCACAACGTGGGGCTGATCGTGGCCATGGCCGTCGTGCCGACCGCGATCGGCCTCGTGCTGGCCTCGGCGCTGTTCGACTACGTCGCCAAGCGGTTCGGGACGCGCACCGCCGCGACGCTGCGCGCGATGTACTACCTGCCGCAGGTGCTGCCGGTGGCGGTGGCGGGCGTGGTGTGGGGCTGGATGCTGCACCCGTCGTACGGCGCCGTCAACCAGATCTTCCACCTGGACCTCGACTGGCTCGGCGATCCCGACCTGGCGCTGGCCACGGTGATGGCGGTCATGGTGTGGTTCCAGCTCGGCTACCCGGTCGTGATCTTCATGGCCGGGCTGCAGCGCGTCGATCCGGCCTACTACGAGGCGGCCGAGATCGACGGGGCCTCGTGGTTCCGCAAGTTCTGGCACATCACGATCCCGCAGATCCGGCCGGAGATCTTCGTGGTGCTGCTGACGTGCACGATCGCGGCGCTGAAGGTCTTCGGGCCGATCTTCGTGCTGACCAGGGGAGGACCGGGCAACGCCACCATGGTGCCGTCGTACTTCTCGTACCTGAACTTCTTCCAGAAGAGCAACGTCGGGTACGGCTCGGCCGTCGCCACGGTGCTGGCGCTGATCATCATCGTGGTGACGTTCCTGTTCCTGCGCGTGCAGGAGCGTGCGCAGTGAGGGGGCCGGGGCGCTGGGCGGTGCTGTTCGCGCTGGCGGTGCTGGCGGTCGTCATGCTGTTCCCGTTCGCGCTGGTGGCGATGAACGCGGTCAAGTCGCCCGCCGAGTACAGCACGCAGGGGCCGCTCAGCCTGCCGGACGGGCTGTACCTCCAGGGGCTGGCCGACTTCTGGACCCGGGTGGACTTCGCCGGCAAGCTGTGGAACAGCCTGGTCATCAGCGTGTCGGTGGCGGTGTTCGCCGTCGTGCTGTCGGTGCTCAACGCGTACGCGCTGGGCATCGGCCGGATCAGGGGCCGGCTGTCGATCCTCGTGCTGTTCCTGGTGGCCAACACGCTGCCGCAGGAGGCGCTGGCCTACCCGCTGTACTACCTGGCCAAGGCCGCCGGCCTGTACGACACCCAGCTCGCCGTGATCATCGTCATGACCGTGATCCAGGCGGCGTTCGGCACGTACCTGCTGAGCGCGGTGCTGGGCCAGTTCCCGAAGGAGATCCTGGAGGCGGCGGCCATCGACGGCGCGGGGCGGCTGCGCGCCCTGTGGCAGATCGTGGTGCCGATCAGCAGGCCCACCCTGAACGTCCTGCTGATCTTCTTCTTCATCTGGACCTGGAACGAGTTCTTCCTGCCGCTCATCTTCCTCATCTCCAACGACACCCAGACGGTGCCGGTCGCGCTCGCCGTCCTCCAGGGCGAGAAGTTCATGGACGCCACCATGTCCAGCGCCTCGGCCCTGCTCGGCATCGTCCCGGCGGTCGCCTTCTTCCTGATCTTCCAGCGCACGCTGACCCGCGGTGTGACGGTCGGCGCCATCAAGTGACGGAGTGCCCATGCGTTCACGTGTCCCGTTGTTGGCCGCCCTCACCCTGGCGGCCTCGCTGCTCGCGGCGCCGCCCGCCGCGCAGGCGGCCGGCTATCCCTTCCAGAACCCGCGCCTGCCCCTGGAGCAGCGCGTGGACGACCTGCTCGGCCGGCTCACGCTCGACGAGAAGCTGAGCCTGCTGCACCAGTCGCAGGCGGCGATCCCGCGCCTCGGCATCGCCTACCACAAGAACGGCACCGAGGCCCTGCACGGCGTGGCCTGGTCGAACGACCTCAACGACGGCTGGAAGCAGAAGTTCGCCTCCGGCACCGTGTTCCCGCAGGCCGTGGGCCTGGCCAGCACCTGGGACCCGGCCCTGATCAGGAAGGTCGGCTCGGCCGTCGGCGACGAGGCGCGCGGCTACAACGCGGCGAACCCCACGCTGTGGGGGCTCCAGGTGTGGGCGCCCGTGGTGGACCTGCTGCGCGACCCGCGGGCGGGCCGCAACGAGGAGGGCTACTCGGAGGACCCGTACCTGACGGGGGCCGTCTCGACCGCGTACGGCAAGGGCCTGGAGGGCGACGACCCCTTCTACCTGAAGACCGCCCCGGTCCTGAAGCACTACCTGGCCTACAACAACGAGACCGACCGCGGCGTCACCTCCTCCAACCTGACGCCCAAGCTCAAGCACGAGTACTACGAGCAGGCGTTCAAGGCGGCGATCTCGGCGGACGCGGCGACCGGTGTCATGGCCTCCTACAACCTGGTCAACGGCCGCCCGAACCACGTCAACCCGGACCTGGACCAGGTGGTCCGCTCCTGGACGGACAAGACGCTCTACAACGTCAGCGACGCCTGGGGCCCGCACGCCCTCACCGACCTCGAGCACTACTACGACACCAAGCCCGAGGCGTTCGCCGCCGTGCTGAAGGCCGGGCTCGACAGCTACACCATCGACGACAGCAACACCGGCCCGCTGGTCACGAACCTGCGGGCGGCGCTGGACCAGAACCTCATCACGGTGCCGGACGTGGACCAGGCGGTGCGGCACGTGTTGTCGATCCGCACCAGGCTCGGCCACTTCGACCCGGACGGCGGGCCGTACAAGAAGATCACCCAGGACGTGATCAACAGCCCGGCGAACCAGAAGCTCAACCGGGAGACCGCGGCCAAGGCCGCCGTGCTGCTGCGCAACTCGGGAACGCTGCCGCTGGCCAGGCCGAAGTCGGCGGCCGTGGTCGGGCCGCTCGCCGACCGGCTCCACCGTGACTGGTACGCGGGGCAGCTCCCGTACCAGGTGACGCCGCTGGCCGGGATCAAGGAGCGGGTGCCGGACGTCAGCACCGGGCAGGGGCTGGAGCGCGTCGCGCTCAAGCACCTGGCCTCCGGCAAGTACATCACCGCCACCGGCACCGGCCCCGACGACAACGCGGCCCTGCTCGACACCGCGCCGACGGCCGCCTCGCAGTGGGACCTGACCGACTGGACCGGCGGCGTGTCCACGCTGCGCAACGCGGGCAACGGCAAGCTGCTCGGCGGCGACTGGCGCTCGCTCGACACCGACGACGCCGAACCCGACGGCTGGTACGTGCAGCAGCAGTTCGCCCTGGAGCGCCAGGACGACGGCAGCTACCTCATCCGCTACGCGGGCTACGAGACGGTCGAGGGCTGGTACGCGCTGCCCGACCCGTACGTGACGGTCACCGCCGACGGCGCGCTCGCCCTGGCCCCCAAGGCCGAGGCGGCGAGGTTCGGCAAGGAGGTCGTCTCCGACGGCGTCGCCGAGGCCGCCGCGCAGGCCGCCAAGGCGGAGGTCGCGGTCGTGGTGGTGGGCAGCCACCCGTTCGTGTCCGGGCGCGAGTTCCACGACCGCCCGAACCTGCAGCTCGGCGAGGGGCAGCGGCGGCTCATCGAGGCCGTGCGCAAGGCCAACCCGAGGACCGTGGTGGTGCTGGAGACCAGCTACCCGGTGATCGTGGACGCCCCCACGCTGCTGTGGACCACGCACGCGGGCGCGGAGACCGGGCACGCCGTCGCCGACGTGCTGTTCGGCGACGTCAACCCGGCGGGCCGGCTCACCCAGACCTGGCCCGCGAGCGACGCGCTGCCGAGCAGGTTCGACTACGACCTGACCAAGACCGGGATGACGTACCTGTACGGGAAGGACAAGCCGCTCTACGCCTTCGGGCACGGGCTGAGCTACACCACGTTCGGCTACCAGGGGCTCAAGGTGCAGGGCGACCGGGTGAGCGTGCGGGTCACCAACACCGGCCGGACCCGCGGCGACGAGGTCGTGCAGCTCTACACCCACCAGCGCGAGTCGCGCTTCGTCCAGCCGGTCAAGCAGCTCCGCGGCTTCCAGCGGATCACCCTGAACCCGGGCGAGAGCCGGACCGTCACCTTCCCGCTGAAGCGCTCGGACCTCGCGGTCTGGGACCACACGCGGGGCCGGTGGGTGGTGGAGAACGCCACGCACGACGTCCTGGTGGGCTCGGCCTCCGACCGGATCCGGGCGACGGGCGCGCTGCGCGTCGCGGGCGAGACCGTCCCGGTGCGCGACCTGGCGCGGACCACCCGGGCGATGGACTTCGACGACTACTCCGGCGTCGTGTTCGCCGACGAGACGAAGGTCTCCGGGGAGGTCGTCGAGGGCTCGGCGGGCGACTGGGTGTCGTTCGCGAAGGCGTCCTGGGGCTCGCGCCTGACGGCGTCGGTGGCGTCGGTGAACGGCGGGGCGTTCGAGGTGCGCTCGGGCTCGCCGGCCGGCCCGCTGCTCGGCACCGTGGAGGTGCCGGCCACCGGCGGGATCTATCGGTACGGGACGGCGAGCGCGGCGGTGAAGGCCGGCGCGGGCACCCTGTACCTGGTCTTCAAGGGCGATCTGCGGCTGAAGGACGTCACGCTCGCGCGGTAGCCCACCGAATTGGATAGTGTCACTATCGAGTATGTGAGATAGTGGCACTATCCAATCTTGGGAGGCTGTGATGACCGTCCTCGTCCTGCTGGCCGCCACCCTGGCGTTCCGGCTGCTGGGCGCGCTCGGCGTGTCCCGTTTCGCCACATGGCGGGTCAGCGCCGCCCACGGGCTGGCCGTCATGCTGGTCATGACGGCCAGTGCGCACTTCGTCCCGGCGGGCGTGACCTTCATGCCGAACCACGCCGACATGGTCGCCATGGTGCCGCCGTTCGTGCCGTTCCCGGCCTTCGTGGTCCTCCTGACCGGCGTGCTGGAGCTGGCGGGGGCCGCCGGGCTCGTGCTCGAACGCTTCCGGCGGCCCGCCGGCGTCTGCCTGGCGCTGCTGTTCCTCGCCATGCTCCCGGCCAACGTGCACGCCGCGCTGAACGACGTCACGTTCGGCGGCGAGCCCGCCACGCCGCTGTGGCAGCGCGTCCCCGAGCAGGTCCTCTACATCGGGATCGCGCTGTGGGCGGCTAGTGAGCCCAGCCGCGTACGTAGTCCACGGTGAACTCCTTCGGGTACGTGCCCGAGCCCGGGCGGAACTCGTAGACGTTGAGCATGAGCTGCATCGGGTAGGCCGGCGACTGGCGCACGGTCCGCACATGCCGGCCGTCCACCTCGAAGGACACCTGGTCCGGCGTCCAGTCGGCGGCGTAGACGTGGAACTCGCGCGCGTCGATCGGCAGCTCCTCCACCGTGAAGTCGTCGGTGATCGACGGGTCGCCGAAGGGGTGCACGCCCATGCCGACGCGCGCGCGGTCCGGGCCGACGTCCCTGCCGAAGATCTCGGCGACGCAGATCTCGGCCGAGCGCTCCGGCGCGTCCTCGTAGCCGATGAGCCAGAGCGCCACCATGCAGTCGGGGTCGTCGAGGGCCCGGGCGCGCATCTCGATCCGGCCGTAGCGGGGGGTGTAGAGCCGCTGCGCGGGCTGCTCCTCGCGCACCCGCAGGCCGCCGCGCCCGTGCTGGCCGACAGTGCTGCCGAGCGGGCCGGCGTACAGGCCGGTCTGGAGGGACGACACCCGCAGCTCGCCCTCCACCTCCGGCAGCCACGGCGGCTGGTCCTCCTCGATGCGCAGCCGCAGCAGGCCGCCGCCGAGCCGGTAGCGGGCCCGCGCCGCCTCCCTCCCGCTCCACTGCGGCAGGTAGTACGGGATCCACTTGCTCTCGTCGAGGCGGTCGCCGTCGAAGGTGTCCTCGAACTCGGGCCTCATCGGACCGTCCAGCCGCCGTCCACGACCAGCGTGTGGCCGGTGACCAGGGACGCGGCCGGGGAGGCCAGGAACAGCACCGCGCCGGCCACGTCCATGGGCTCGCCGATGCGGTGCAGCGCCGCGACGCGCTCGATCACGTCCGCCTCGAACGCCGGGTCCGACAGCGCCGATTCGGTGCCCGGCGTGCGGATGAAGGTGGGCGCGACGTTGTTGACCGTGACACCGTGCGGGCCCCACTCGACCGCGAGGCAGCGGGTCAGGTGGGCGATCGCGGCCTTGGTCATGCAGTAGACGGACTCGCCGGGCAGGGCGACCTCGCCGGCCTGGGAGCCGACGTTCACGATGCGGCCGGAGCCCTGGCGGATCATCGCCCGGCCGGCCGCCTGGCTGGCCAGGAAGGTGCCCTTGAGGTTGACGGCGAGGGTGCGGTCGAAGTCCTCCTCGGTGACGTCCTCGGCCGGGTTGCCGGGGGCGACGCCCGCGTTGTTGACCAGGATGTCGAGGCGGCCGAAGCGGTCGAGGACGGCCTGCACGGCCGCGCCGATCTGGGCCGGGACGGTCATGTCCATCTGGAGGGGAAGGGCCTCCCGGCCGAGCGCGGTGATCTCGGCCGGCAGCCCGCCGTCGCTCCCGGCGTCCCGCAGGCCCAGGGCGACGTCCGCGCCGGCGTTCGCCAGGGCCAGGGCGATGGCGTGGCCGAGACCCCGCGCCGCCCCTGTGACCAGGGCGACCTGGCCGTCCACCCGGAAGTCGGGATAGTGCATCCTGCGCTCCTTAATTCGTTGTACATCCAAACTATTGACCTTCGGCGCGGGCGTGTGTGAGCCTCTTGGGGAAGCTCATGCGCGAAGGCGCGGCGACGGTCAGGGTCTCGCACTCTGCTCGTGCATGGCGGTCATCAGAAGCCTTGGGGCCGCCCTCCGGCGTGCCCGGAAAGGGAGAGCCGCGCATGCGAAGAAGGTTATTGGCCCTGCTGGCGACGGCCGCCGTCCTGCTGGTGGCGGCCGTGGTCCGGATGACGCCGGTCGCGGCGGTCGCCTCCGATCCGTACGCGTACAAGAACGTGCGCATCGACGGCGGCGGCTTCGTGCCGGGGATCGTGTTCAACCCCACCGAGCGCAACCTCATCTACGCCCGCACCGACATCGGCGGCGCCTACCGGTGGAACCAGTCCACCAAGTCGTGGACCCCGCTGCTCGACTGGGTCGGCTGGGACAACTGGGGCTACAACGGCGTGATCAGCCTCGCCACCGACCCCGTCCAGACCAACCGCGTGTACGCCGCCGCCGGCATGTACACCAATAGCTGGGACCCCAACAACGGCGCCATCCTGCGCTCCACCGACAAGGGCGACACCTGGCAGGTCACGCCGCTGCCGTTCAAGCTCGGCGGCAACATGCCCGGCCGCGGCATGGGCGAGGCGCTGTCCGTCGACCCGAACGACAACCGCGTCCTCTACTTCGGCACGCCCAACGGCAACGGCCTGTGGCGCAGCACCGACTACGGCGCCACCTGGGCCAAGGTCGCCTCCTTCCCCAACCCGGGCAACTACGCCCAGGACCCCAACGACGCCAACGGCTACCTGAGCCACCGCCCCGGCGTCGTCTGGGTCACCTACGACAAGCGCTCCTCCGCCTCCGGCACCGCCACCAAGACCATCTACGTGGGCGTCGCCGACAAGGAGAACACCGTCTACCGCACCACCGACGGCGGCGCCACCTGGTCGCGCCTGGCCGGCCAGCCCACCGGCTACATCGCCCACAAGGGCGTGCTCGACACCGTCAACGGCTACCTGTACATCGCCACCAGCGACACCGGAGGCCCGTACGACGGGGCCAAGGGCGACGTGTGGCGCTACGCCACCGCCACCGGCGCCTGGACCCAGATCAGCCCCGTCCCGTCGTCCTCCAGCGACGACTACTTCGGCTACAGCGGCCTCACCCTCGACCGGCAGAAGCCCGGCACGCTCATGGTCGCCACCCAGATCTCCTGGTGGCCGGACGTCATCTTCTTCCGCTCGACGGACTCCGGCGCCACCTGGACGCGGGTCTGGGACTGGACCTCCTACCCGAACCGCAGCTTCCGCTACAAGATGGACATCACCGAGGACCCCTGGCTGACCTTCGGCACGAACCCGCAGCCGCCCGAGGTCACGCCCAAGCTCGGCTGGATGACGGAGTCGCTGGAGATCGACCCGTTCGACTCCAACCGCATGATGTACGGCACCGGCGCCACCGTGTACGGCACCGAGAACCTCACCCAGTGGGACGCGGGCGGCCAGTTCACCATCAAGCCCATGGCCAGGGGGCTGGAGGAGACCGCCGTCCTCGACCTGATCAGCCCGCCGAGCGGCGCCCCGCTGATCAGCGGCCTCGGCGACATCGCCGGCTTCCGGCACGCGAACCTGGACGCCGTACCGCCGATGATGTTCACGCAACCCCTGTTCACCTCGACCACCAGCCTCGACTACGCCGAGAAGAACCCGTCCGTCATGGTCAGGGCCGGCAGCTTCACCGACGCCGACCGCCCGAACGACAGCCACGTCGCCTTCTCCACGGACGGCGGCGCGAACTGGTTCCAGGGCACGGAGCCGGGCGGCGTCAACGAGGGCGGCACGGTCGCCGCCGCCGCCGACGGCTCCCGCTTCGTGTGGGCCCCGAAGGGCGTCACGCCGGTCTACTCGGTCGGCTACGGCAACTCCTGGCAGACCGCCTCCGGCCTGCCGACGGACGCCGTCGTCGAGTCCGACCGGGTCAACGCGGCCAAGTTCTACGGCCTGAGCGGCGGCCGCCTCTACCTCAGCACCAACGGCGGCGCCACCTTCACCGCCACCGCCGCCACCGGCCTGCCGACCAGCGGCAAGTTCAAGGCGGTGCCCGGCGTCGAGGGCGACCTGTGGCTGGCCGGCGACGGCGGCCTCTGGCACTCCACCAACAGCGGCGCCTCCTTCACCAAGGTCAGCGGCGTCACCAAGTCGGTGAACGTCGGCTTCGGCAAGGCCGCGCCCGGCGCGACGTACGCGGCGGTCTACACGGTCGCCACGATCGACAACGTCACCGGCCTCTACCGCTCCGACAACGGCGGGGCGAGCTGGCTGCGCATCAACGACGACAAGCACCAGTGGGGCAACATGGGCGAGGCGCTGACCGGCGACCCGCGCGTGTACGGCCGGGTGTACGTGGGGACGAACGGCCGCGGCATCATCTACGGCGACCGCACCGGCCCGCCCATCACCGTCACCCCGACCGTCACCCCCACGGTCACCCCCACGGTCACCCCCACCGTGACCCCGACCGTCACCCCCACGGTCACCCCCACCACCGGCACCGGTTGCACCGCCACGTACAAGCCGGGCAACAGCTGGCCCGGCGGCTTCGGCGCCGAGGTCTCGGTCCAGAACACCGGCTCCGCGTCCATCTCGGGCTGGAAGGTCACCTGGACCTGGCCCGCCGACCAGAAGGTCACCTCCCTCTGGAACGGCACCGTGTCCCAGTCCGGCGCGAACGTGACCGTGACGAACGCGAGCTACAACGGCGCCCTGGCCGCGAACGCCACCACCTCGTTCGGCTTCAACGGCTCCGGCGCCGCCGCCACCCCCACCCTCGCCTGCGCCCCCGCCTGACCCAGCAGGCGGGCTTCCCATCACCCGATGCCCGACGCGCGCGAGAGGGCTTCCCGGCCCTCTCGCGCTCTCCCGGTCCGCGCCGCCCCGTGTCCGCAACCGGACGTTGACGCACGGTAGGCGAGGGAGCACGCTCCAGGAGTCCCCACTCCTTTCACGACGAGGTGATCGTGATGGCCGGAACCCGTCCCGCCCTGCCGGACGCCACCACCGACAGCTTCCTGTCGGAGGCGCTCAGCGAGGCCAACGCCTACCGGGCCAAGCACCACGCACCACCGCTCACCATGGACGCCAAGCTCGTCGAGTACGCCAAGTCCCGGGCGGCGTCCCGCTCCGAGTACGAGAAGCTGTCCGCGGGCCACGACGGCCTGCGCGACGGGACCGGCGAGAACATCTACTGGGGAGCCGGTTCCGCCGGCCAGCCGAAGACCGCCGCCGACGCCGTCACGAGCTGGTACAACGAGATCACCAACTACAACTGGGACGACCCGCCCGGCGACTTCGCCAGGACCGGCCACTTCAGCCAGCTCGTCTGGAAGGGCACGACCAGGGTCGGCGCGGCCCGCGTGGCGGGTCAGGGCACCGACTACTACGAGACGTACATCGTCTTCGTGTTCGAGCCGCCCGGCAACTACGAGGGGCAGTACCGGGAGAACGTCCTGAAGGCCTGATCCGCCGGGCTTCCCGCGGGCGGGGACGGGGCTCAGTCCTCGTCCGCGGGGAGGGTGAACAGACGGACGTGGACGGGGCGGGCGCCGGGCGGGGCCTCGTCGGCGCGGCGGCTGTAGCGCAGGAGCAGGGCGATGTACTCGTCGTAGAAGGCGTCCAGGTCCTCCTTGGTCATGCGGGCCAGCCCGCGCGAGCCCTTCGCCCAGCCGGGGTCGGCGCGGTAGGCGGCGGGGAAGCGGTCGAACAGCCGGCGGTCCTCCTCGTAGCCGACGCGGTGGAACTCCTCCAGCACCGGCCGGTCCTCGGGGGCCACCTGGTCGGGGGTGGGCAGGCGCATGTCGCGGGGCAGCTCGGCGCGGCGCCACCAGCGCTCGCGACCCGACGAGCGCTCGGGGATCTCCTCGATGAAGCCGTACTTCTCCAGCTGCCGCAGGTGGTAGCTGGTGGTGCCGGTCTTCGCGCCGAGCAGCTCGCCGAGCGTGGTGGAGGTGGCGGGGCCGTGCACGTTGAGGTGGGTCAGCATGCGGCGGCGCATCGGGTGCGCCAGCGCCTTGAGCCGGTCGGGGTCGTCGAGCACGAACGGCTCCTCGTCCTTCATGAGGATCAGGCTAGTCCTTCAGAACGATATCTGCAGAGAATCGTTTGCCGACAACTCTCTGCAGAGTAGTGTCTGCGGACATGAAGATACTGTGGGCGGCGGCCGTGGCCGTCGTGCTCCTGCTGCTGACGGGCGGGCCGGCGGTCGCCGCCGCGCCTCCGGCCCTCCCCGAGGGCTTGACCTCGACCGAAGTGAGCTTCCGCGGCGACGGGAACCTGCTGCTGCACGGGAGTGTGATCAACCAGGCCGGGGCGGGGGACGGGCGGGCCGGGGTGGTGCTCGTGCACGGGGCCGGCACCGGCACCCCGCGGGAGAAGCTGCTGCCGGAGGCCGTCGCGTTCGCCCGGCAGGGCCTGGCCGTGCTCGTCTACGACAAGCGTTCGCAGGGCTACTCGACGTTCCAGCGGTCGTACGGACAGCTCGCCACGGACGCCCTCGGAGCCGTCGAGACCCTGCGCCGGCAGCCCGGCGTCGACCCCGGCAAGGTCGGCATCCTGGGCCTCAGCGAAGGCGGATGGGTGGCCCCGCTCGCCGCCTCCCGCTCCACCGGCATCGCCTTCGTCATCGTCGTCGGCGCCAACGCCCTGATCCCGCTGCGCCAGCAGACCTGGGCGGTCGCGGCCGGGCTGCGCAAGGCGGGCGTGCGCGGGTCGCTCGTGGACCGGGCCGAGCCCACCCTGTACCGGGTGATCGCGGACGGCGGGCTGTTCCCCGAGCCGTACCACGACCCGCTGCCGGTCCTCGCCCGGCTGCGGCAGCCCGTGCTCGCCATCTGGGGCACGAACGACCTGCTCACGCCGCCCAGGGAGACGCCGCCGATCTTCGCCGCCGCGCTGGAGCGGGGCGGGAACCGCCGCTACACGTTCCGCTTCTTCGACGGGGCCGACCACGCGGCGCACGCGACGCCCGACGGCGGGGTCACCCGGCTGCCGGAGCTCGCGCCCGGCTACGCGGAGCTGGTGGGCACGTGGACCGGCCAGGCCACCACGGGACGCGCTCCCGTGGCCCGGATCGAGGGGCCCGCGCCGGTGCAGGCCGACGACAGCGTGGGGGTGCCGCCTCCCGCGTGGTGGGAGTCGGCCGGGGTGCAGCTCGCGGCGCTGGTGGTGTTCCTGGTGGCGTTCGGCGGGTATCCGGTGGTCGCCCTGGCCCGGCGGCTGCGGCGAAGGAGGGCCGCCGGGGTGGTGGCGCCGGTGCGGGCCGCGCGGCTGGTCAGCGCCGGTGGGCTGACGGTCGTGCTGGGCGGGTTCGGTTACCTGTGCTACGTGGTCCTGACCGGCGGCAAGCTGGCCGCGCCCGGGCCGCTGCTGGCCGGGCGGCCGGTCGTCTGGCTGGCGCTCCAGGCCGTCGCGGTCCTGACGATCGCGGCCACCGTGGTCACGGCGGTCACGGCCACCCGCCGCCGCCGCGGGCAGGACGCCGCCCGCGGCGAGCGGATCCGGCTCGGGGTCCTGGTCGCGGGCGGCGCGGTGTTCGTGCCGTGGGCCCTGTACTGGGGGCTCCTGCTTCCCTAGCTGCCGGCGGGCGGTCGGCCGGCCGGGCCGCCCAGGTCGTTCCAGCCGGGGTCGGCCTCCAGGACGCACGGCTGGACCGGGCCCTCCACCACCAGCGCCTTGAACTGCCACAACACGCGCGGCTTGGCAGGCCCGGACGTCTGGTCGGCGTTCTCGGTGAACTCCATCACCAGCGTCTGCCCGGGCTTGACGTACGCGGGCGAGAGGTCGACCCCCGCGCCGGCCGGTCTGGCGGCCCGGTAGGAGACCGACGTGCGCCAGTCCTCCGGGGTCGTCGGCTCCTCGCCGCCGACGATCCGCCCTCGGTCGCCCCGGCAGCGGGTGCCGGGACGCAGGTAGGTGACGTCGGCCGTGACCCCGGCCCGCGCCAGGTCCCGCTCCAGCTTGTCGGCGTCCCTGAACTCGTTGACCTCGACCCGGACGGTGCCGTCCGGGTTCTTGCTCACCGCGTACGCGGGCGGCTGCGCGCCCGTCACCAGCGGCAGCGCGATCGCCCCCACGGCGGCCACCCCGGCCACCGCCGCGCCCGCCAGCAGACGGCGGGTGGTGCGGCGGGCACGCTGGGCGCGCGCGGAGATTTCGGCCTTGAGATCCATCAGCAACTGCTCCTCGAATGTCATCGGGTGATTCCTTCCAGGACGAAGGGCAGTTTCCGCAGCGTCTTGCGGGCGCGGTGCAGCCGTACCATGGCGGTGCCCGAGCGGATGCCGAGCGCCTCCGCCGCCTCGGTCACGGTGAGCTGCTCCAGCACGACCAGCTCCAGGACCGCGCGTTCCCCGTCGGGCAGGTCCGCCATCGCCTCGAACGCCCGCCTGGCGGGCCGCTCGGCGTCGATGCGCTCCTCCAGCCTGGCCAGGTCGTCCTGGTCGAGCGGACGCCGGCCGCTGACGCGGTGGGTGAGCTGCGACTGCTTCAGCGCCCGCCGCCGCTCGGCCGACAACGTGTTCCGCGCCACCCCGTACAGCCAGGCGATCTCGCTGCCCCGGCCGGGACGGTAGGTGTGCGCCGAGTCGAGCACCGCCAGGAACACGTCCGCCACCAGGTCGGCGACCGTGTGCGGGTCGTCGGCGCGGCGGGCCAGGAACCGGGTGACCGCGTCCACGTGCTGCCGGTAGAAGGCTTCGAACGCCGCGGGGTCCGTGGCGAGCTTCGCCCGTTTGAGACGCACCGGCCATGCTCCCTTCGTCGATCTACACCCGTACTTGGAGAGAACAGGCCAAAGCCTTACAAGGTTGACCGCCGCGAGACCCCGGCGCACGATCGGGTGGTCTCTCCCAACGAGGTGATCGTGTTGGCCGGAACCCGCATCGCCCTCCCCGACGCCACCGACCTCGCCTTCCTCGCCGAGGCGCTGAGCGAGGCCAACGCCTACCGGGCCAAGCACTACGCGCCGCGGCTGGTCATGGACCCCGAGCTGGTCGCGTACGCCAGGCTGCGGGCCGCGTCCTGGTCGGAGCACCAGACGCCGGGCCCGGTCCGCGACGGGACCGGCGAGAACGTCTACTGGGGCGCCAGCTCCGGCACGCCCCGCACCGCCTCCGAGGCCGTCGTCGCCTGGTACGACCAGGTCGTCCACTACGACTGGGCCGACCCGCCCGGCGACCCCGCCCGCACCGCGCACTTCAGCCGCCTGGTGTGGAAGGAGAGCACGCGGGTGGGCGCGGGCCGGGTGGCCGGGCAGGGCCCGCTGCACTACGAGACGTACGTGGTGTTCGTCCTCCAGCCGCCGGGCAACGTCCCCGGGCGGTACGCGCAGAACGTCCTGCACACCTGACACCGGGCGTAGCCGGGGGACGCCCGGGTAGCTGCCGGGCCATGCACACGCTCACGAAGGGCCTGATCGCGGGCGCCGCCGGGACCGCCGCGCTCAACGCCGTCAGCTACCTCGACATGGCGATCCGCGCCCGCCCCGCCAGCAGCACCCCGCAGCGGGCCGTGGACAAGCTCACCCACCTCGCCGACGTGGACCTGGGCGACAGCGAGCGGGCCGGCAACCGCAAGGAGGCGCTGGGCGCGCTGCTCGGCTACGGCACCGGGGCCGCGGCGGCGCTCTGCTACGGGCTCGCCGCCGAGCGGTGGCGGCCGTCGTGGCCGGTCGGCGTGCTGGCGCTCACGGCGCTCGCGATGACCGGCTCCAACGCCCCGCTCACCCTGCTCGGCACCACCGACCCGCGCACGTGGTCGGCGACCGACTGGATCTCGGACGTGCTCCCGCACCTGGCGTACGGGGCCACGGCGTACGCGGCGTACCGGCTGCTGAGGTCCTGACAGGCCGGGCACCCGGCTGTACGTGCCGCGCGTCGCCCGCTCCGACTACTGGGCCGGCCCCTCGTACGCGGCCCCGCGCCGCTTCTGCGCCACCACCGGCCTGCCGGTCAGCCGCGACGGCGAGGTGGCCGCCGAGGACGTCTTCACCGGCTGACGGCGGCTCACCAGGTGACCTCGTCGATGCCGACGGTCACCGGGTCGTCGGTCTCGGCGTAGAGCTGCACGCCGATCGCGTGCAGCTCGTCCATCCGCGGGACGGTCCAGGTGAAGGACGTCCAGCCGCGGGCGGCCGGCAGCCTGGTCTCCGTGTCGGGGTTCTCCGGCGCGAACACCGTCCTGGAGGCCGCGTCCATGGCGAAGAACCGGACGCCGGCGCCCGGCTGGGCGCCTGGCACCCAGAGCCAGGTGGTCACCTTCATGCCGGGCCTCAGCCCGGTCAGGCCGTGGGTGGTGCCGACGGCCGAGTAGCCCCGCGCGGACGTGGCGCCCGTCACCTTGACCAGCACGGCCCGCCTGCCGTGGTGCGCGACCGCCGAGGTGACCTCGCTCCTCGCGACCTGCGAGCCCCAGAAGACCGACCAGCGCTCGCCGGGCCGCTCGAAGTCCATCATGACGACGGACGTGGCGGCCGCGGCAGGGGCCGGGGCCGGGGGCTGCGTGGGCTGCGTGGGCCGCGTCGATTCCGGAGACGGCCGGGACGCCGCCACCACCGCCGTCATCACCATCGTCGTCACCGCCACCGCGGCCACTGCCACCGCGGCCACCGCCACGGCCGCCGCCGCGATGACGACCCCGCGCGTGGGCCCCCTCCGGCGGCGCGAAGGCCCGGCGTCGCCCGCGGTGCCGTGCGCCTCCTCCCGCGCCGCCGCCGGCGGCGGGTCCTGGAGCAGCCGGGCCGCCTCGACCTGCCCGCGATCGGCCAGCGCCGCGTCCCGCAGGCGCAGCAGCTCCCCGTCCGGCACGCCGAGCGCCCGCTCCACGGACGTGAGGAGGTCCAGCGGAGGCAGCCGCCTGCCGTGCTCGTAGTCGACCAGGGTCCCGTGACCGGTGAGCCCGACCGCGCGGGCCAGCGCCCGCAGCGACAGGCCCCGCGCCAGCCGGTGCGCCCGGATCGCGGCGCCGAGCCGGCGTGCCGCGTCGTCGCCGTTCCCGCTCACGTGTCGCCCCTCCGCTGGTCCGCGCCTGGTCCGCGTCCGGTCCGCGTCCGGTCCGGCCTTGGTCCCAGGGTGGTCCACGCCGTTCCGCCCGGGCAAGGGCCGCGGTTAGCGTCCAGGAGCCGGCCTCGCGATCCCGCGGCCGTCGCCGGCTCCCGTTCCCCTCTCCTCCGGAGGATTCCTGTGCGTCTGCGTCCGATGCCGGCCGTCCTGGCCGCGCTGACCCTGGTCCTGCTCCCTTGCTCGCCCGCGAACGCCGCCCCCGAACCGCCGCGCGACAAGCTGATCCGTACGGTGCCCTGCTACCGGACGGGCTGCGACGGCAAGGACCCGGTCGCCACCGGCTGCACGGCGAACGCCTGGACCGTCCAGCACGGGGGAGTGCCCGTCCGCGCCCGCGCCTTCGGCGGCTACGTCGAGCTGCGGTACGGGCCGGGCGAGCTGGTCAACGACCTCATGAGGGGCAGGGCGCGCACCTGCCAGGTCAACTGGGCGCGCTTCGTCGCGCGGGGCCAGGGCGCCGGCTACGTCGTGTGGGTGGAGCGGGAGTCCCGGATCGACGGGGACGAACCGGACTGGAGGCTGACGCGGTACTCGGGCGGCGACTTCGGCACCGGCGTCAGCTACTCCGACGAGGTCTACGCGCCGGACGAGCGGGCACGAGCGTGCGTCGCCCCTTCCGGCCGCGGCGGAACCGCGCGACCGGCCGGCGCGATCTGCACCGCGCTGGTCTGAACTCCGTCCAGCCGTCCAGCCGCCCGGCCGTCCGGCGGTTCACCGGAGCGACGCGCGCACCGCCAGCCGGATCGTCTCCGGGTTCGCCGGCACCGGCGAGCCCGCGACGAACACGGTCGGCGTCGCGCTGACGCCCCGCTCGACGGCCAAGGCGGTCACGTACCCTGCCCAGTCCAGGTAGGCGCCGGACCGTACGCAGGCCCCGAAGCCCTCCTCGTCCAGCCCGGCCGCGCGGCGTCCCAGCTCGATGAGCTGGTCGTCGCCGAGCCCCGGGCCGCCCTCCGGCGGCTGCTCGGCGAACAGCGCGCGGGCGTACGCGGCGAACCGCCCCTGGTCGGCGGCGCAGGCGGAGGCGGCGGCGGCCCGGGTGGAGTAGCGGGTGGTGGACAGCTCGTCCAGGAACGCCATCGGGTGGCGGACCAGGCTGATGGCCCCGGCGTCGACCAGCTCGTCGAGCAGCGGGGCCGCGGTCTGCTCGAACAACCGGCAGAACGGGCACAGGAAGTCCTCGTAGGCGTCCACGGTGACGGGCCCGGCCCCGACGACGATCCCGTCGCCCAGCTCCGACGCCCCGCTCGGCACCTTGCGTGTCGGACTGTTCATGGCTCCCCCTTCTCACGTCCCTCCCCCCCTACCCGGCCCCCGGGACGGCTTTCTCCGTGGACGGTCAAGCCTCGGAATCGGCCGCACCGGCCGCCCAGGCGGATCCGGCGGCGCTGTGTCCGGCAACACAGCGGCTTTACCTCGCGCCGCGAATGATGACGGTAGGCACGACCGAAGGGGGTTGGAACGCCATGCGTACCACCGTTGACCTGCGTCGATCCGTCCGTCCGGCCCCGCGCGCGCTGACCGTCGCCCTCCCCGTGACCGCCGGGCGGCCGGGCGCGGGCGGCCCCGGCGGCTTACGCCACGGCTGAACCGGCAGGCGGGCGACCGCCGCCGGTCCTGGCCGCCCAGGGCGTCGCGCCGGCCCTGGGCGGACCGGGCGGCCCGGGCGGACCGGTTCAGCCCTTGATGGCGCCGACGATCACGCCCTTGGTGAAGTGGCGCTGCACGAACGGGTAGATGATCAGGGCGGGCACCACCGCGATCACCACGATCGCCATCTTGATCGCCAGTGTGGGCGGCGCGTCCCCGGTCACCCCGGCGGTGGCCGCCGGCAGCGGGTTCGAGTCGACCACGTACTGCCGCAGGATCAGCGCCAGCGGCCACCTGCGGGTGTCGTCGATGTACAACATGGCGTTGAACCAGGCGTTCCAGTAGCCCACCGCGTAGAACATCGCGACCACCGCCGTCACCGCCTTCGACATCGGCAGCACGATCCGCCACAGCACGCGGAACTCGCTCGCGCCGTCGATGCGGGCGCTGTCCAGCACCTCGCCGGGGATGTTCATGAAGAACGACCGCAGCACCACCACGTTGAACGCCGACACGGCGGTCGGCAGGATCAGCGACCAGTAGCTGTCCTTCAGCCCCAGCCCGCTCACCATCAGGTAGACGGGGATGATGCCGGGGAAGAAGACGAACATCAGCAGGACGCTGAACAGCAGCGGGCGGTGCAGGAACGAGCCGGGGCGCGACAGCGAGTACGCCCCCAGCACGCTCACCGCGGTGCTGATCAGCGTCCCGGCCACGGTCACCCCCGTGCTCACCAGCACGGCCCTGCTCACCACGGTGTCGGAGAAGATCTGGCGGTAGGCCTCCAGGGTGAGGCCGTCCGGGACGAGCACCAGGCCGCCCGCGCGGTTGACGGTCGCGGCCGAGCTGAGGCTGGTCAGCACGATCGTGTAGAGCGGCCCGAGCACGGCGAGGACGATCAGCGTCACCGCCGCGCCCTTGCCGGCCTGCCCGACCGGCGAGGGCCGCTCCTCCCAGGGGGCGAGCTTCGCGGGCTTGCCGCGCGACAGTACGGTCATGATCGCGTATACACCCCTCGCTCGCCGAACGCGTGCGCCACCCGGTTGGCCGCCAGGATCAGCAGCAGCCCGACCAGCCCCTTGAAGAGCCCGGCCGCCGCCCCGTACCCCAGGTCGCCGGTACGCAGCCCGGACCAGTACACGAACGTGTCGAACACCTCCGACGCCTGGCTGCCCACCGCGCTCCGTTGCAGCATGAACTGCTCGAAGCCGACGTTGAGCGCGTCGCCGAGCCGCAGGATCAGCAGCAGCACGATCACCGGGCGGAGGCCGGGCAGCGTGATGTGCCACATGCGCCGCCACCGGCGGGCCCCGTCCACGGCGGCGGCCTCGTACAGGTTGGGGTCGATGGTGCTGAGCGCGGCCAGGAAGATGATCGCGCCCCAGCCGGCGTCCTTCCAGATGGTCTGGGTGGTGATGAGCAGGATGAACGTGTCGGAGTTCGTCATCCAGTCCACGCCCTGGTGGCCGTGCTCGCGCAGGAGCTGGGCCAGCAGCCCGGCCCCGCCGAACATCTGCTGGAAGACGGCCACGACCAGCACCCACGAGAAGAAGTACGGCATGTAGACCACGCCCTGCACGAACGCCCGCAGCCGCGCCGAGACGATGCTGTGCAGCAGCAGCGCCAGCATGATCGGCACGGGGAAGTAGAACACGAGCTGGAACGCCGTGATCGACAGCGTGTTGAGCATGGCGCGCAGGAACTGGGGGTCCTGGAAGAGCAGCGCGAAGTTGGTGAAGCCGATGACCGGGCTGTCCAGGATGCCGCCGGTGTAGGGGTTGTAGTCCTGGAAGGCGATGACGTTGCCGAGCGCCGGGATCCACCAGAAGGCGAGCACCAGCAGCAACATCGGCAGGTTCATCACCAGCAGCGGCCAGTCCCTGCGGAGCTTGTCGCGCCAGGTGAGCTTCTGCGGCACGGCGGGTTCGCGCAGCCGTGCCGGGGAGGCGGTCACCACGCCCACGCCGGGCCCCTCACAGCCGCCCGTTCTCGCGCGCGACCTTCATGTAGAACTCGCGCGCCTCGTTGCCGCCCTGCTCCTGCCACTCCTTGACGATCTTCGGCCACTCCGACACCGGGCGCTTGCCGCGGAAGATCTCCTGCATCTTGTCCTCGGTGGGGGTGACCAGGCCCGCCATCTTGGACGGCGTCTCGACCCTGATGCCCACGAACGGGTCGTTCTCCAGCAGCTTGGCGGCCTGCGTCTCCCAGTCGTACAGGGCCTGGACCAGGCCCTCGTACTGGCTCTTCTCGTTGGCGTTGGGGCGGCCGGACAGGAACATGTACGTCGGCGCGACCTCCTTGCGGCCGAGCGCGGTCTGCTTGATCTTGCCGTCCTCGACCGTGTAGTGCTTGCCCTCGACGCCGTTGAAGACCAGCTCGTACTCCTGGGTGCCGAAGGGCGCGGAGGTCCAGTTGGCCAGCGCGAGCAGCTCGCGGGTGCGGGCGTCGCCGAGGCCCTTCTTGATGAAGGCGAACATGCTGGCGGGCTCGTTGCGCCACATGATGACCTTGCCGCCGGGGGTGGCGGGGTAGGGGGCGACGATCTGCTGGTCGAACTTGGGGTTGTCGGGCTGGAAGCGGCCCAGGTTCTCGTGCCAGGAGCCGAGGCCGTCCCGGTAGACGACCATCTGGCCGCTGCCGAAGATGCCTTTGTTGTCGGCGTCCTTGTTGGCCACGATGTCGGGGTGCACCCAGCCGCCGGCGAAGAGCTTGGTCATGAACTCGATGGAGGCGGCCCACTCGGCGGTCTCGTACTTGTACTCGAGGGTGCCGTCGGCCTTCTTGCGCCACTCGCGGGGCGCGCCGAAGGCCCGCTGCATCTCCTGCTCCATGCCGCCGCCGAAGGCCCAGCGCTTCTTCTTGGCGTCGGTGATGGCCTTGCCGAGCGCGAGCAGGTCGTCGCCGCTCCTCGGCTGCTCCAGGCCGAGGTCCTTGAGGATGTCCTGGCGGACGAAGGTGGCGAACGGGAACGGGTCGTTCTGCCAGGGGATGCCCTGGAGGAGGCCGCCGAAGACGCTGTACTGCCAGGCGGCGGTGTCGTAGTTGGCGAGGAGCGGGAACTCCTTGGCCTTGTCCCCGGCGAGGTAGGGCGACAGGTCGGCGAAGAGCTTGTTGGCGGCCTCGGTGAAGTGCGCGATCTTGATGAGCTCCCACTGCGGCACGCACACCATGTCGGGGACGTCGCCGCTGGCCAGCAGGGTGGAGAGCTTCTGCCCGTAGGTGTTGCCGTCGGAGATGTTGAAGCGGACGACGCCGCCGAGGCGCTCGTTGACGATGTCGTAGTAGGAGTTGCTGCCGAGGCCGGGCGGCACGGTGCCCCACAGCGGGGTCATCGCGGTCACCTCCTTGCCGCTGGTCAGCGGCTTGGTGGTGACGGCCTGGGCCATGGTGGCCGGGCGGGTCAGGAAGCCGGGCGCGACGAACTCGCCGCCGGGCAGGTCGGGCCGGAGCCCGGGGATCTCGAACGGGACCCGCGTCGGCACCAGGCTCTTCAGCTTGTCGGCGGCGACGGCGGTGCCTTTCGAGGCCGTCTGCTTCTCCGCGCAGCCGGCGACCAAGATGCTGGCGCCGACGAGGCCGAGGAACCCGCGGCGTGTGGTGGTGGGTGGCATGGCTCGCCCCTTCGTACGGACGGGAGGGCCCGGTGGGAATCAGCCGGTGGGAATCAGCCGGAAAAGTTAGTTGGTATTCCGACCAAACAAATTAGTAGACTGTGAGCGCGGCCACAAGGGACCGGAGCGGTCACAGGTTGGTGAAGGAGGCCCACGATGCGGCATGCTTGGGTCATCTCTTGGCGGGAACGGGGCTGATTTTGATCACTTCTACGACCGGCCCGCAGCCGGCCGACTTCGCCGACGTACGGGCCACCAACCTCGCGGTCGTGCTGCGTTTCGTCCGCGAGCACGCGCCCTGCTCGCGCGCCGACATCGCGGCCTCCACCGGGCTCAACAAGGCGACCGTGTCGAGCCTGGTCGCCGACCTCATCGACCGCCGCCTGGTCCGCGAGACCGGTCTCACCGAGAACCGCGTCGGTCGGCCCGCCACGATGCTCGTCCTCGACGGCTCCCCGTACGCCGCCATCGGAGTGCAGATCAACGTCGACCACGTCTCGGCCGTCGCCACCGACCTCGCGGGGGAGCGGCTGCTCACCTGGCGGCGCTCGTTCGCGGCCGGCGACTCGGTCAACCAGGACGTGGCCGGCGTCGGCGCGATCGTGCGGCGGGTGGTCAGCCGCATGGCCAAGGAGGAGCGCCAGGTGCTCGGCCTCGCCGTGGCCGTGCCGGGGCTGGTCGACGTGCAGGGCACCGTCCGCCTGGCCCCCAACCTCGGCTGGCGTGACGCCGACCTCGGCGGCGACCTCGCCAAGGCACTGCGCGACCCCGGCTTCCCCATCCAGGTGGACAACGACGCCAACCTCGCCGCGCTCGCCGAGCAGCGGTTCGGCGCGCACGCCGGGGCCGCCGACCTGGTCTACCTGACCGGCGAGCTGGGCGTCGGCGCGGGCATCATCCTCGACGGGCGGCTCCGGCGCGGCGGCCTCGGCTACAGCGGCCAGTTCGGCCACGTGCAGCTCGACCCCGACGGCCCGGAGTGCCACTGCGGCCGGCGCGGCTGCCTGGAGGCGATGGCCGGCGTCGGCGCGGTGCTGCGCAGGGCCCCCTCCCCGGCCGGCGTGCCGCCCGCCGAGATCCAGATGGAGATCGAGGAGGTCGTCCGGCTGGCCGGCGCGGGCGATCCCGGCACGCTCACGACGCTGGAGACGACCGGGCGCAACCTGGGCCGGGGCGTGTCCGTCCTGGCCAACCTGCTCGACCCCGAGGTGATCGTCCTCGGCGGTCACTACGTGCCGCTCGCGCCGTGGCTGCTGCCCGCCGTGCACGCCGAGCTGGCCGATCGGGTGATCGCGCCCGACGCGGGAGGATGCCAGGTCGTGGCCTCGACGCTGGGCCAGGACGCGGCGGCGCTCGGCGGCGCGGCCCGGGTGCTCGACTCCGTCGACTCGGGAAGATTGCCCGGAGGATTGTCGCGAATCCCTTGACCTTGGTCACGCGGAAGTGCACCCTTCAGTCAACCCACCGAAACGTCCGCGTAACTTCCCCAGGCCGGTCGTCGAAGCGCTTCGACACTCTCTCGAGGGATGACCATGCACGAACCCCCCTTCCGCGACCCCTCGGCCCCCCTGGCCGACCGGATCGACGACCTGGTGCGCAGGCTCACCCTGACGGAGAAGGTCGGCCTGCTGCACCAGTACCAGGCCCCGGTCGAGCGGCTGGGGCTCGGCCCGTTCCGCACCGGCACCGAGGCGCTGCACGGCCTGGCGTGGCTCGGCCCGGCCACCGTCTTCCCGCAGGCCGTCGGGCTGGCCTCCACCTGGGACCTCGACCTCGTCCGCCGCGTCGGCGAGGCCACCGGCGAGGAGGTCGTGGCCTTCCACCGCAAGGACCCGTCCGGGGCGGGGCTCAACGTCTGGGCCCCCGTGGTCAACCCGCTGCGCGACCCCCGCTGGGGACGCAACGAGGAGGGCTACTCCGAGGACCCCTGGCTGACCGGCGTCATGGGCGCGGCCTACGCCCACGGCCTCCGTGGGAGCGCTCCCGAAAGGCTGCGGACCGCCCCCACGCTCAAGCACTTCCTCGCCTACAACAACGAGACCGACCGCTGCACCACCTCCAGCGGCGTGCCGCCGCGCGTGCTGCACGAGTACGAGCTGCCCGCCTTCCGCCCGGCCATCGAGCAGGGCGCGGCCGTGGCCGTCATGCCCTCCTACAACCTGGTCAACGGCCGGCCCGCGCACCTCAGCCCGCTGATCAACCAGCTCTTACGCGCCTGGGCGCCGGACGACCTGCTGGTCGTCAGCGACGCCTACGCGCCGGGCAACCTCACCGGCACCCAGGGCTACCACGACACGCCGGCCGAGGCGTACGCGCACGCCGTCAAGGCCGGCCTGGACAGCTTCACCCAGGACGACGACCGCTCCGCCGCCACCCTCGGTCACCTGCGCGACGCCCTCGGCCAGGGGCTGCTGAGCGAGGCCGACGTGGACGCGGCCGTGCGGCACGTGCTGTCGATCCGCTTCCGGCTCGGCGAGTTCGACCCGGCGGCGCCGTGCACGGCGGACGGCGTGGTCAACTGCCCCGAGCACCAGGCGCTGGCCAGGGAGGCCGCCCGCCGCTCGATCGTGCTGCTGAAGAACGACGGCCTGCTGCCGCTGTCCGGCCGGCCGCGCGTCGCGGTCATCGGGCAGCTCGGCGACACACTCATGGAGGACTGGTACAGCGGCACCCTGCCCTACTCCGTCACCGCCCGCGCCGGGCTGGCCGAGCGCGGCGAGACGGTGTTCTGCGAGGCCGTGGACCGGGTGACGTTCACCGCGGACGCCGGGCCGGTCAGCGCCGACCCCGGCGGCGGGCCGCTCAGCGCGGGGGCGGCCGAGGCGGGGGCGTTCGACCTGTTCGACTGGGGCGGCGGGGCGTACGCGCTGCGCTCGGTCACCACCGGCCGGTTCGTCTCGGTGGACGGCGGCACCCTGGTCAACGACCAGCCCGGCCCGAACGGGTGGGAGGTGCGCGAGACGTTCCGGATGGAGGAGCGCCCGCGCGGCACGCTCGCCCTGCGCCACATCTCGACCGGCTGCTACGTCGGCGCCGCCGCGGACGGCGTGCTGCGCCTGGTGGACGACGCCGACCAGGCCGTCTGGCTGGCCATGGACGTGGTCAGGAGCGGCGTCGAGCAGGCCGCCCGGCTGGCCGCGACGGCCGACGTGGCCGTGGTCGTGGTCGGCGACCACCCGCTGGTCAACGGCCGCGAGACCGAGGACCGTCTGACCCTCGCCCTCGCCCCCGCCCAGAACGCCGTGCTCACCGCCGTCCGCAAGGCCAACGCCCGCACCGTCATGGTCATCACCAGCGGCTACCCGCTCACCTGGACCGACGACGAGGTGCCCGCGGTGTTGTGGTCGGCGCACGGCGGCCAGGAGTACGGCCACGCCCTGGCCGAGGTGCTGTTCGGCGACGCCGACCCCGAGGGCCGCCTCACCCAGACCTGGTACCGCTCCGAGCAGGAGCTGCCCGACCTGCTCGACTACGACATCATCGCCTCCGACGCCACGTACCTGTACTTCCGCGGCACCCCGCTGCACCCCTTCGGCCACGGCCTCAGCTACACCACCTTCGACTACGCGGACCTGCGGGTCTCGGTCGAGGACGACACCGTGACCGCGCGGGTCACCGTCACCAACACCGGCGAGCGGCCCGGGGTCGAGGTCGTGCAGTTCTACACCCACCAGCAGCGCTCCCGCGTCAAGCAGCCGCTGCGCCGCCTGCGCGGCTTCGAGAAGGTGCGCCTGGAGCCGGGCGAGAGCCGCCTCGTCACGCTCGCCCTGCCGGTCGCCGAGCTGGCCTTCTGGGACGTCACCCGCGCCCGCTTCGTCGTGGAGCGCGCGCCGCACCGGCTCATGGTCGGGCGCAGCGCCACCGACCTGCGGCTGAGCGCCCGGTTCGAGGTCGCGGGCGAGGTCATCCCGCCCCAGCGCGGGCCGCTGCGCGCCGCCGCGCACGACGAGTACGACGCCGTCACGTTCGTGGCCGAGACCCGCGAGGACGGCGACGCGGTGCGCTCCGACGCCGAGGGCGCCTGGATCGCGTTCCGCGAGGTGGACCTGACCGGCGTGACGAGCTGCGCGGCCACGGCCGGCAGCGCCGAGGGCGGCATGATCACCGTCCGCCGCGGCGACCCCCTCTACGGCGAGGTGCTCGCGACGTTCCCCGTCCCGCGGACGGGCCGCTACGAGCATCACACCGTCACGTCATCCCTTGCGCCCGCCGAAGGGGTGCACGATCTTTATGTGGTGTTCGAGAACGACGGCGTGACCCTGGTCCGGCTCGACCTCGGAGCCGGGGCTTGAGCCGGCGCACGGTCACGATCTCCGAGGTCGCCAAGCACGCCGGCGTGGCGGTCAGCACGGTGTCGTACGTGCTGAGCGGCAAGCGCACGATCTCGGCCGACACCCGCCGGCGCGTGCTCGACAGCATCAGCGCGCTCGGCTACCACCCGAACGCCGGGGCCCGCGCCCTGGCCAGCAAGCGCTCCAACGTGATCGCGCTGGTGCTGCCGCTGCGCGCCGGCATGCACGTGCCCGTGCTGATGCGCTTCGCCAGCGCGGTCGTCACCGCCGCCCGCCGCTTCGACCACGACGTGCTGCTGCTGACCGCCGACGAGGGCACGGCCGGGATCCGGCGGGTGGCGGCCAGCGCCCTGGTGGACGCGCTGGTCCTCATGGACGTCGAGCTGGACGACCGCCGCGTCCCGCTGCTGCGCGAGCTGGCCGAGCCGAGCGTGCTCATCGGCTTCCCCGCCCGCCCCGCCGGGCTGACCTGCGTGGACCTCGACTTCCGCGCGGCCGGCGCGCGCTGCGTCGAGCACCTGGC
Organism: Actinomadura luzonensis; assembly: GCF_022664455.2. Taxonomy (NCBI): domain Bacteria; kingdom Bacillati; phylum Actinomycetota; class Actinomycetes; order Streptosporangiales; family Thermomonosporaceae; genus Actinomadura; species Actinomadura luzonensis. The sequence continues at coordinate 438,241 of NZ_JAKRKC020000003.1, read as the reverse complement.
CGAGCGCGGCCACCAGGAGATCGCGCTGCTCGGCGCGCCCTCGGTCGTCTACGACCGGGGCACCGGCTTCGCCACCCGCACCCGCGACGGCTTCACGGCCGCGCTGGCCGGTCACGGGCTGAAGGGCGTGGCGCTGCCCTGCGAGGAGACCTTCGACGAGGTCTACGAGAGCGTGCGCGACCTGCTGCTCGACCGCCCGGCGCTGTCCGGCCTGGTGGTGCACAACGAGGCCGCGGTCGGCCACGTGCTGGCCGCGCTGCGCCAGCTCGGCCGCCGGGTGCCGCAGGACGTCGCCGTGGTGGCCATCTGCCCGGACGACGTGGCCGAGCGCGCCAGCCCGCCGCTCACCTCGGTGCTGATCCCGGCCGAGGAGGTGGGCCGGGAGGCGGTGCGGCTGGTCATGGACAAGCTGGAGGGCCGTGACGTCCCCGACTCGACGTTGCTGGCCCCGCTGCTGGCCGTGCGCAGCAGCACGTAAGCCAAACGTGCTCCCGCTCCACGTTCGGCCAAGGCTGCGCCGACGCAGGTAAAACCTGTCCGATATCTCGCCGTATGTGGTTGGGTGTCGCCTTCCTGCGGGGAGGGTCGCCTGAGGCGAGAGGGGAAAGGTATGACCACCTCAGTGCAGCCGGCCGGCACCGGCCAGATGGGAAAGCCGTCCTCGACAGGTCTGGCCGACGTCATCGACACGATCCTCGACAGAGGGCTCGTCATTGACGCCTACGTCCGCGTGTCCCTCGTCGGGATCGAGATCCTGACCATCGACACGCGGATCGTCATCGCCAGTGTCGACACCTATCTCCGCTTCGCGGAGGCCGCGAACCGGCTCGACATGGCCAAGTCCGAGAAGGGCTTGCCGGAGGTCGTCGCGCAGGCCAAGGGCGCGCCGTCCCCCGACAAGACCAAGGAAGTGGTCCAGGGCGTGCTCGAAGCGGCCGACGAGAAGCTGGCCGACTTCGCCGACCAGTTCTCCAAGAAGCGCGAGGAGCAGCCGGCGGAGACGGAGACCCACGTCGAGCGAGAGGACAAGTAGGACATGGGACGATCGACAGAGGTTCAGGGCGCCTCCGTGCCCAAGCAGGCCAGCCGCCAGAACACGACGCTCGGCGCCTACGTCTACGGCATCGTGCCCGCCGACACCCAGGTGCCGCCGGACCAGCGCGGCCTCGGCGACCCGGCCGGCAAGGTGACGCTGGTACGCCACGGCCAGATCGCCGCCCTGGTCAGCGAGGTCGCCGTGGACCAGCCGCTCGGCCAGCCGGGCGACTTCCTGGCCCACGAACGGCTGCTCGACGCCGTCTCCGGCAAGACCTCCGTGCTGCCGTTCCGCTTCGGCTCGGTCCTGACGAACGCGGAGGCCGTCGTCGAGGAGCTGCTGAAGCCGCACCACGACGACTTCGCCAACGCGCTCAACGAGCTCAAGGGCTACGCCGAGTACATCGTCAAGGGCCGCTACGTCGAGGAGACGCTCATGGGCGAGATCCTCAGCGAGAACCCGGAGGCCGCGACCCTGCGCGAGGCCATCCGCGGCACCTCCGAGGACGCGACCAGGAACGAGCGCATCCGGCTCGGCGAGATCATCGCCGGCACCATCGAGGCCAAGCGCGACCTGGACACGCGCCTGCTCCTCGACGCCGTGACCGGCTGCTACGCCCAGGCGGCGATCAGGGAGCCGACGCACGAGCAGGACGCCGTCAACGTCGCCCTGCTGATGCGCACCAGCGACCAGGAGGCGCTGGAGCAGAAGCTCGGCGACTTCGCCAAGCGCTGGTCGGGACGGGTGGACGTGCGGCTGCTCGGGCCGCTCGCCCCGTACGACTTCGTCGTCGCGCAGGCGGACGAGGGGTAGCGCGTGGGCCTGTTCGGCGCGATCGGAGGTCTGCCGCTCGCGCCGGTCCGGCTCCTCATGAAGCTGGGCGAGGTGATCCAGCAGCAGGTGGAGCAGCAGACCAAGAACCCCGCCGCGATCCGGCGGAAGTTGGAGGAGATCGACGCGGCCCTGGAGGCCGGGCAGATCTCCGAGGAGGAGCACGACGAGGCGGTGCGGCAGGTCCTCCGCCTGGCTACCGGGAGGTGACCGATGCCCGCCATCGATGAGCAGCGGGACGAGCGCGAGAGCGCGCCGGCGCTGACGGCCGTCACGGCCGGCGGTGTGGGCCTGCGCCACATCGCCGACCTGACGACCAAGGAGACCGAGGGGGTGACCGCGGTCACCCCCGCCCAGGACGGCTGGATCATCACCGTGGAGGTCGTCGAGGACCGCCGGATCCCCTCCTCCGGCGACATCCTCGCGCTCTACCAGGTCGAGATCGACGAGGAGGGGAGCTTGCTGGCATATCGGAGGCTGCGACGCTACCGGCGGGGCAGCGGCGACAACGGGGAGACCCTGTGACCGGGCGGGGCGGCGTGACATGGACTCGGTAGGGACCTCGGGCGGGCCGGTCGTCCGCCCCTCGTACGGGCCCACCTCGACCGGCCACGAGCCGGCCAACCTGGGCGACATCCTGGAGCGCGTGCTCGACAGGGGCGTGGTCATCGCGGGCGACATCCGGGTGAACCTGCTCGACATCGAGCTGCTGACGATCAAGCTGCGGCTGCTCATCGCGTCCGTGGACACCGCCAGGGAGCTCGGCATCGACTGGTGGAAGCACGACCCCTTCCTGTCCGGCCGGGACCGGGAGCTGGTCGAGGAGAACCGCCGGCTGCGCCGCCGCCTGGCGGCCATCGAGGACCGGGCGGGCCAGGATGAGTGACGCCGGGACCTACCTGTACGCCGTCGCCAGGGACGAGGTGCCCGGCTGCCCGCCGGGCGTGGCGGACACGCTCGTGCGCACGATCGCGCGCGGCGGGCTCGTCGCGTACGTGAGCAGCGTGCCGCTGGAGCGCTTCGCCGAGGAGCCGCTGCGCCGCTCGCTGGAGGACATGGACTGGCTGGCCGGCACCGCCCGCGCGCACCACCGCGTGGTGGACGCCGTGGCCGCCGCCACGCCGACCGCGCCGGTCCGGCTCGTCACCGTGTACGACGACGACGAGCAGGTCCGCGACCTGCTGGAGCGCCGCGCCGGGGCGTTCGCGGAGGTGCTGGAGCAGGTCAGGGGGCGCCGCGAGTGGGGCGTGAAGGCGTTCGCCGACCCGGCGGCTCCCGAGCCGGCGGCCGACGCCACCCCCGACGCGGACGGGACGGGCTGTGAGCCCGGCAAGCCGGGCACCGCGTACCTGCGGCGGCGGCGGGCCGGCCTGCGCGGGCGCGAGCAGGCGCGGCGGCAGGCCCTGGCCCGGGCCGAGCACATCCACGCCGCGCTCGCCACGGTCGCCGCGGCGAGCCGCCGGCACCGTCCTCAGGACCCGCGGCTGTCGGGCCGGGCGGACTGGATGTTGCTCAACGGGGCCTACCTGGTGGACGAGGGCCGTGTCGGGGAGTTCGCCGAGCTGGCGGGCGCGCTCGGCGGGAGCGGGGTCGAGCTGACGGTGACGGGGCCGTGGGCGCCGTACTCGTTCACCGTGCTGGAGACCCGGTGAGCGCGCCGCCGCTGCCGGCGACGCCCGGCGACGACGTGGCGATGAGCGACCGGCTGCCGCCCGAGCGGGTGTCGCTCGTGGACCTGCTGGACCGGCTGCTGGCCGGCGGCGTCGCCCTGAGCGGCGACATCGTGCTGTCCATCGCCGACGTCGACCTCGTGTGCATCTCGCTGCGGACGATCTTCGTCTCCGCCGACAAGCTGGAGGGCGCGTGAACGAGGAGGGGACGCGCTGGCGCATCGCCGCCGACCCGGAGACCGTCCAGCGCGACCTGTCCCGCCTGGTGCTCACCATCGTCGAGCTGGTACGCCAGCTCGTCGAGCGCCAGTGCGTGCGCCGCATGGAGGGCGGCAACCTCACCGACGAGCAGATCGAGGCCCTGGGCGTCACGCTCATGAGCCTGGAGGAGGCGATGGAGGACCTGTGCGAGCGCTTCGAGCTGACGCCCGCCGACCTCAACCTCGACCTCGGCCCGCTCGGCACCCTCCTGCCCGCCGACTGACCGCCCCTCGCCGGTGGTACCAATTACTCATGCGAGTAACCTCCGGCGGTCACACGTTCACGTCGACGGCCAGGCGGGCGCAGATCGTCGCCGCCACCATCGACACGATCGCCGAGCTCGGCTACAACCAGACCAGCTTCGCCAGGATCGCCGAACGGGCCGGGCTCAGCAGCACGCGGCTCATCTCCTACCACTTCGCCGGCAAGGACGAGCTGATGGCCGCCGTGCTCGCGGACGTGCTCCAGCGGCTCGCGCGGCACATGGGCGAGCGGGTGGACGCCGCCCGGGACGCGCGCGGGCGGCTGCGGGCCTACATCACCGGCCTGGTGGAGTTCGTCGCCGGGCACCGGCCGCAGATGAAGGCGGTCATGGAGATCTTCCTGCATCCGAGCGGCGACCTCAGCTCCTACGGCCCCGGCGACGACCGCGACGCGCTCGGGCACCTGGAGGCCATCCTGCGCGACGGCCAGGAACGCGGCGAGTTCCGGGCGTTCGACCCCTTCGTCATGGCCACCGCGATCCAGCGCAGCATGGACGGGCTGCCGTTCCTCCTCCAGACCCGCCCCGACCTGGACCTGGAGGCGTACGCGCGGGAGCTCTGCGTCACCTTCGACCTGGCCACCCGCAGCCCTGAGGCGTCATGAGCCGGCTCAGACCATCTCCGCGGTGATGGCCCACCGCTCGTGGTCGCGCCAGGCGCCGTTGATGAGCTGGAAGTGGGGGGAGAAACCCTCGCGCTGGAAGCCCACCCGTTCGATCAGGTGGAGCGAGGAGGTGTTGCCGGGCTGGATGTTGGCCTCCAGCCGGTGCAGCCCCAGCTCGCCGAAGGCGAACAGGACCAGCAGCCGCAGCCCCTCGGTCATGTAGCCGCGGCCCGCGGTGGAGGCGTAGGCGCTGTAGCCGATCGTCGCGGACTGGTGGGTGCCGCGGATGATGTTGTTGACGTTGACCCGGCCGGCGATGCGCCCGGTGTCGCGGCGGCAGATGACGAAGCCCTCGTGGGACGGGCCGTCGAAGCGGCTCATGTACGCCTCGAACGCCTCGGGGGTGGTGACGGGGTCGCCGGGCAGCCAGGGGGCGTGCAGCTCGCGGCTCTCCCGGTTGAGCGCCACGACCTCGGCCGCGTCGGCCATCGACAGGTAACGGAGCCCGACCCGGCCGCCCTGCGCGAGGTAGATCACAGCGCTGATCCTACGCAGGCCAGAACCGCAGGCAGAACAGGCGCCCCCGCACCAGCAGCAGGTACGCGACCCGCACCTCGCCCGTCCAGATGCGGGTCCACCCGTCGTCATAGGCGCCGGCGTCGTGGACGAGCAGCCGCCCGTTCTCGGAGTCGAGGTCGTCGAGGAGGTGCGCGGTACGACAGGAACGCTAGGCGGCGCGTACGGCGTAGCCGCCGAGGGAGGGCTCCAGCAGGTCGAAGACGCGGCGGGCGGCCTCGGTGACGGCGGCCGCGATCTCGTGGTCGGCCGTGCCCGCCATGGTCAGCTCCATGACCTGCTGGAACAGCACCCGGTGCGCGCCGGCGAGCACGGCGGCCACGGCCCGGGGGACAGGGTCGCCGGGAGCGGCGCCGGCGGCGAGCGCCCGCGCGAGCGCGTCCTCGCGCAGGTCGTGCAGCTCGCGCAGCCGGGCGGACAGGGTGGGGCTGCCGGTGATCAGGCGGGCGAAGTCGGGGCCGGAGAAGCCGGCGACCGCGTCGCGCCGCTCGACGGCGGCCAGGAGCTCCCGGCGCAGCGCGGCCAGCGCGGACTCGCCCGCCCGCCGCTCGGTCACGGCGGCGGCCAGGCTGGCGGTGAAGGTCTCGTGGTAGTCGAGGGCGAGGTCCTCCTTGCGCGGGAAGTAGTTGGTGACGGTCATCTTGGCCACCTGGGCGGCCGCCGCGATCTCGGCCACCGTGACCTGCTCGAACCCGCGCTCCAGGAACAGCCGGGTCGCGGTGTCGGAGATCGCCTGCCGCGTCTGCCGCTTCTTCAGCTCGCGAAGTCCTGCGCTCATGCCGCTCATATTAGCATTGACACAAACTTATGTTTGACCTAAATTTGTTGTCGTCCTAAGAGAAAGGAGAGCGCATGAACCTGCGCATCACGCACGAAGAGCCGTTGCGCCTGATGAGCGTGCACGCCCACCCCGACGACGAGTCCAGCAAGGGCGCCGCGACGCTCGCCAAGTACGCCGCGCAAGGCGTGGACGTCCTGGTCGTCACCTGCACCGGAGGGGAGCGCGGCGACGTGCTCAACCCCGCGATGGACCGGCCGGACGTGCGGCGGGACCTGCCCGCGATCCGGCGGGCGGAGGTGGCCGCGGCCTGCGGCGTCCTCGGCGTGCGGCAGCGCTTCCTCGGGTTCGCCGACTCGGGGCTGCCGGCCGCGGGCGAGCCGCCGCCGGCGGGCTGCTTCGCCGTCACGCCGCTGGAGGAGGCGGCCGGCCGGCTCGTGGAGATCATCCGCGAGTTCCGCCCGCACGTCGTCGTCACCTACGACGAGACCGGCGGCTATCCGCACCCCGACCACGTCAGGACCCACGAGGTGACGGTGGCCGCCTTCGACGCGGCCGGCGACCCGGCCTGCCGGCCCGAGGCGGGCGAGCCCTGGCGACCGGCCAAGCTGTACTACCACAACGCCCTGTCCAGGGCCTGGTTCCGGACGATGCACGACGCGCTCACCGCCCGCGGCCTCGACTCGGCCATGGGGCCCGTCCTCGCCGAGCTCGGGGACGCGTCGGAGCCGGAGGTCACCACCCGGGTGCCGTGCGCGGAGTACTTCGAGGTCAGGGACCGGGCGCTGCTCGCCCACGCCACGCAGATCGACCCGGACGGCGGCTTCATGTGGCACGACCGGGAGGTCGAACGGCAGGTCTGGCCCACCGAGGACTACCGGCTGGCGCGCTCGCACGTCGAGAGCGCGCTGCCGGAGGACGACCTGTTCGCCGGCCTGGCGGCCGGACGTGTGCCTGGCCTCGCCTGATGGGCGCCCGGCGGGCACGGGAGAACGAGAACGCCCCTCGCGGACCGGACCGCGAGGGGCGTTCTCATGCGTGCGGGCGGATCACCCGGGTGACCTGCCGATCGGGAGCGGACTACCAGTCGCCGCCGCCGAAGTCGCCCCCGCCGAAGTCACCGCCGCCGAAGTCGCCACCGCCGCCGCCGAAGTCACCGAAGCCGCCGAAGTCGCCGCCGCCCCCGCCGAAGTCGCCGCCGCCGTCGGCGTAGCCCTCCGCGTAACCGGCGCCGTAGCCGCCGTAGCCCCAGCCGCCGCTCAGAAGGCCGCCCATCATGGTGCCGATGAACATGCCGGTCATGATGTCGCCGAAGCCGCCGTAGTAGCCGTAGGCGTAGGGAGTGTAGGCCGGGCCCGCGTCGTAGTACGGGCGGCGCTGGCCGTCGACCATGACCTCGCGCATCTGCGGGTCGAAGCCGCGCTCCACGGCCTCGGCGTCCATGCGGCAGGCCGGCACGTCGCGCACCGCGCCGCCGGGCGGGGCCCAGCGCACGTCGCGGACGGACGGGCCGTGCTGCGGGTTGAAGAAGCAGGGGGCGCGCCGCTCGGGCACCGGCTCGTTGTTGACCTTGGCCTTGACCACGGCCAGCGCGTAGCGGCCGTCCTCCAGGGTCTGGGTGACCTCGCGCACCTGGTCGGGACGCTGCACCGCGGCGAGCTGGGTCTTGGCCTTCTCGTAGGAGTCGAGCGCCGTCTGCCACTCCTGGATGTGCTGGCCGCCCTCGCCGGCGAGCTTGACGTCGGTGTCGAGCGCGGTGATCTCCTCGCCCAGCTTGGTGACGTCCTCGTCCACGGTCTGCTTGACCGCCGCGAGGTCCTTGGCCTCCTGGATGGCCCGCTTCTTCTTCTTGTTGCTGGAGTAGAGGAAGTAGCCGCCGCCGCCGACCAGGGCCAGCGCGCCGAGGCCGATCAGCGCGGCGGTGCCGCCCGCGCCGGGGTTGGCCTGGCTGCCGCTGTCGAGGGCGTTGCGGTCGCCCGACACGGCGAGGTCGACGCGGTTGGCGAAGTCCTTGAAGCCGTCGACCACGTCGGAGTTGGCGCTGGTGGAGCGCTTGGCCAGCTGACCCGCGAGGTTCTGCGGGATGGCGGTCGAGGCGGTGAACATGGTCATGCCGTCCAGCACCACGACGGTCGCGCTGGGCCGCCCGGCGGCCGACAGGGCCGAGGTGAGCTGCCCGGTGTACGACGCGACGTTGGAGTTGTCAATCGTGCCGTCGGGCAGGGCCACGGCATAGATCTTGCTGTCGGCCCCCTTCAGCGCGTCACTGATGTCACTCTGCTGGTCGGAGGTCAACGGGGAGCCGGACACCGTGTACAGCGGGTCCTTCTTCCAGTTGGACACCACCGTCTGGGCATCAGGGGGAGCCGCCGCGTTGGCGGCAGGGGACAGCGCAAGAACGACGATGAGACCGGCGATCAGAGCCGCGATCGCGGCCCCTGCCCGGCGCAGCGAATGGGTCATTGGCAGCAAGCCTCCTTCGCCCATGAGGACGAACGGGCGGTCGGCAAAGTTCCTCACTGGGCACGCTACCCGCTGGGAAGCACGGCGGAGCACGCCCCCGGCAAAGATCCTGGAGCCCGGCCTCAGGCGTCCTTGATCTCGCAGATGACCGCGCCCGAGGTCACCGGCTGCCCGACGGCCGCCGAGAGGCCGGTGACCGTGCCGGACTTGTGCGCGGTGAGCGGCTGCTCCATCTTCATGGCCTCCAGCACCACGATCGTGTCGCCCTCGGCGACGGTGTCGCCGTCGCTCGCGACGACCTTGACGATCGTGCCCTGCATGGGGCTGACCAGGGAGTCGCCGCCCGCGGCCGGCTTGCGCGCCCCGCCGCGCCCGCGCTTCTGCGGCGACCTGTTCGCGGAGGGCGTAGCGGCCGCCGCGCCGAGCCCGGCGGGCAGCACGACCTCCAGCCGCTTGCCGCCGACCTCCACGGTGACCGTCTCGCGCGCCGCCTCCTCGCCCGCCGCCACGGGCTCGTTGTACGGCGTGACCGTGTTGTCCCACTCGGTCTCGATCCACCGCGTGTGGACGGAGAACGGCTCGCCGGTGAAGGCCGGGTCGTCCACGACCAGCCGGTGGAAGGGCAGCACGGTCGGCATGCCGGAGATCTCGAACTCCGCCAGCGCCCGCCGCGAGCGTTCGAGCGCCTCGCGCCGGTTCCGCCCGGTGACGACGAGCTTGGCCACGAGCGAGTCGAACGCCCCCGGCACCGTCATCCCCGTCTCGTAGCCCGCGTCGAGCCGCACGCCCGGCCCGGAGGGCGGGCGCATGGCGGTCAGCGTGCCGGGGGCGGGCAGGAAGTTCCGGCCGGCGTCCTCGGCGTTCACGCGGAACTCGATGGAGTGGCCGCGGAGCGGCGGGTCGTCGTAGCCCAGCGCCTCGCCGTCGGCGATGCGGAACATCTCACGGACCAGGTCGAGGCCGGAGACCTCCTCGGTGACCGGGTGCTCGACCTGGAGCCGGGTGTTGACCTCCAGGAAGGAGACCGTGCCGTCCTGGCCGACCAGGAACTCGCAGGTGCCCGCCCCGACGTAGCCGGCCTCCCGCAGGATCGCCTTGGAGCTGGAGCGCAGCAGCTCCTCCTGCTCGGCGGTCAGGAACGGCGCGGGCGCCTCCTCGACGAGCTTCTGGTGGCGGCGCTGGAGCGAGCAGTCGCGGGTGCTCACCACGACCACGCCGCCGTGCGCGTCGGCCAGGCACTGCGTCTCGACGTGGCGGGGCCGGTCGAGGTAGCGCTCGACGAAGCACTCGCCCCGGCCGAACGCGGCCACGGCCTCGCGCACCGCCGACTCGTACAGCTCGGCGACCTCCTCCAGCCGGCGGGCGACCTTGATGCCGCGCCCGCCGCCGCCGTACGCCGCCTTGATCGCGATGGGCAGCCCGTGCTCCTCGGCGAACGCCACGACCTCCTCGGCCCCGGACACCGGGTCCTTGGTGCCCGCCACCAGCGGCGCGCCCACCTTCTGGGCGATGTGGCGGGCCCGCACCTTGTCGCCGAGCGCGGCGATGGCGGCGGGCGGCGGGCCGATCCAGGTCAGCCCGGCGTCGATGACCGCCTGGGCGAACTCGGCGTTCTCGGACAGGAAGCCGTAGCCCGGGTGCACGGCGTCGGCCCCGGCGCGGGCCGCCACGCCGAGCAGCTTGGCGATGTCGAGGTAGGTCTCGGCGGGGGACTGCCCGCCCAGCGCGTACGCCTCGTCGGCCACCCTGACGTGCAGGGCGTCGAGGTCCTGGTCGGCGTAGACCGCCACGCTGCCGATGCCGGCGTCCTTGCACGCCCTGGCCACCCGCACGGCGATCTCGCCGCGGTTGGCGATCAGCACCTTCCGCACCGACGTCCGTCCTTCCTCGAGTCTCGATGGTGTCAGCGGCCCAGGTAGGCGCCGCCGTTCACGTGGAGCACCTGCCCTGTGACGTGCCCGGCACCGGCGCCGGCCAGGAACAGCACGGTATCGGCCACGTCCGACGGAGTGCCAGGGCGGCCGTTGCGGGTGTTGTCCACCCGCGCCCGGATGCCGTCCTCGGTGAGGCGGCCCCGGAAGAACTCGGTGTCGAGGACCAGGCCCGGGGCGACCACGTTGGCGGTGATGCCGCGGGGGCCCAGCTCGGCGGCCAGGTCGGCGGTCCAGGACTCCAGGGCGGCCTTGGCGGCGCCGTACGAGCCGGAGCCGGTGCCGCGGGCGGCGAGGGAGCCGATGGAGACGACCCGGGCGCCGTCGCTGAGCCGCGGCGCCAGCGCGGTCGTGACGAGCACCGTCGACATCAGGTTGGCGTTGAGGTTGGCCCACCACGCCTCGGCGACGTCCATGAGGTCGCCGGACTGCCTGCGGTCGAGGTTGGTGTTGCCGCCGGCGTTGTTGACCAGCACGTCCACGCGCGGCGGCAGGAGGTCGAGCGCCTCCTTGACGGCGACCGGGCTGGCGGCGTTGAAGGCGGCCCAGGCCGCGCCGATGCGGCTCGCGGACTCCTTCAGCACGTGCTCACGGCGGCCGGTGATCGTGACGTGGTCGCCCCGCGAGGCGAACGCCGCGGCGATCGCGTACCCGATCCCGGTGCCGCCGCCCGTCACCACAACCTCGCGCATGGCCGGACAGCCTCCGTCGAGAAATCCCGAATGTTCCTCTGGTAGACCATAGCCGCTCGGCATAACCAGGACGACGACCGGTGCCCCCGCTTAGGGTGATGGCGCTTTCACACGGTCCAGGAGGTATGCATGAGCCAGAGTATGCTCGGCGGCGACCCCGCGGAAATGCAGCAGATGGCCAGCCAGTTCACCCAGCAGTCGGAGGCGGTCCGCACCACGATGACCGCGCTCGACCGCGAGGCGGCCAAGGTCGGCACCGCGTGGACGGGCCCGGGCGCGCAGCGTTTCCAGCAGGCCTGGCAGAACTACCGCACGGCCTTCCAGCGGATGACAGAGGAGCTCCAGGAGGCCTCGCGCGTCATCGGCACCTACCGGCAGAACATCGAGTCCGCCACGAAGTGAGCAACGGAACGGGGCCCTGGCGACCCGCTGGGGCTTCTTTCCGTGGGCTGGGGTGGGCGATATACGCTCTTTCGTCATGATCGGTCGCGCCGTCCTGGCGAGCCTGCTCGCCCTGAACCTCGCCGCGGCTCCGGCCGCGGCGGCCGCCCCCGAGGAGTGCAATCCGAAGAAGGGCACGCTCAAGCTGCCCGCGGGAGAGCCCTGGGCCCAGAAGCGGCTCGACATCAAGGCCGCCTGGCAGCTCACCAGGGGCGCGGGCGTGACGGTCGCGGTCGTGGACAGCGGCGCCGACTACCACCCGCAGGTCCAGCTCTCCAAGATCATCGACGAGACGCACACCGGCTACCGGGACTGCGTCGGCCACGGCACGGCCGTCTCCGGCATCATCGGCGCCCGCTACCTGTCCGGGGTCCCCTTCCACGGTGTCGCGCCCGACGCCCGGATCGTCATGGTCAAGCAGAGCAACAAGACAGAGGGCGACATCAACACCCTCGTCAACGCCATCAACGACGCGGTGGACGCCAAGGCGGACGTGATCAACGTCTCGGTGCGCGCCTCCGACAACGCCTCGCTCAAGGCGGCCGTCCAGCGGGCGCTGGACAACGACATCGTGGTGGTGGCCGCCGCGGGCAACGTCACCGGCCCCGACGACCAGGACGTGCCCGCCTACCCGGCGGCCTACGAGGGCGTGCTGGCGGTGGGCGCGGCCACGCCCGACGGCAAGCGGGCCGACTCCTCCAACGCCGTCACCCCGGTCGGCGTGCTCGGCCCCGGCACCGACATCACCGCCCCGTGGCCGGGCCGCTCCTACATGCGCGGGCTGCAGGGCACGAGCTTCGCCTCGCCGTACGTGGCCGGCACCGCCGCCCTGGTCCGGGCCCGCTTCCCCAAGCTCAACCAGGAGCAGGTGCGCCGGCGCATCATCGCCACCGCCGACGGCACCTCGGGCGCCGGCACCGGGGCCGGCATGGTGAACCCGCTGCTCGCGCTCACCGCCGTGCTGCCGTACGAGGCGGCCAACGGGCCCGTGGTGGCCGAGCCGCCGCCCTCGGCGCTGCCGGCGAACGCGGTGGCGAAGGTCCCGGCCCGCGACGAGAAGGCCATGGGCGTCGCGATGGCGGTGGGGACCGGCGCGCTCATGGTGGTGCTGGTCGCGGGCGCGCTCGTGCTGCTGATCCCGCTGGGCCGGCGGCGGGGGTGGCGTCCCGGGCGGGCGTCCTCGTCGTAAGTTGTGGGTGAATTGTCAAATTGCGGGTGAAACCACTGATGTAAATGTGGCTGATGCGGTTGAATGTCCCTTCGAGATCTAGCTTTGACCGAAGGGATGGAGATGCACCCCCTGCGTCCGGGTGATCCCGCGAAGCTGGGCGCGTACGACATTTCAGGACGTCTGACCGACGGGCCGCGTGGCGCGGCCCTCCTCGGCAAGGAGTCCGACGACGCGCCGTTAAGAGTGATCAAGTTGCTGCCGCCCGCCGAAGGACCGGGCAGCGACGACGTCGCTCGGCTCACCGGGGTGCAACGGGTGTCCAGCTCGTACGTGGCCCGCACCTTCGAGGCCGGCGAGCACGGCGACCACCTCTACGTGGTCCGCGAGCACGTCGAGGGCCGCAGCCTGGCCGAGGTCGTGGCCGAGGACGGCCCCCTCGACGCCGACACCCTGGAGCGGGTCGCGGTGGGCGTGCTCACCGCGCTGACCGCCGTGCACCTGGCGGGCATCACCCATCGCGGGCTCACCCCGCACAACGTGATCCTCGGCCCCGACGGCCCCCGCGTCACCGACGTCGACCTCGGCGAGCCCGTCGGCGAGCTCGGCTACCGCGCGCCGGAGCAGCTCAGGGGCCTGGCCTACGGGCCGTACGCGGACGTCTTCGCCTGGGCCGCGACCGTGGTCTTCGCCGCGACCGGGCAGCCGCCGTTCGGGCAGGACGAGGAAGCGGTGCTGAACGGGCAGCCCGAGCTGGGCGGCCTCACCGAGCCGCTGCGCCGGGTGGTGCTCGCCGCCCTGTCCAAGGACACCGGGCAGCGGCCGACCACCTACATGGCGCTGCTGCAGCTCCTCGGCGACAAGCGGAGCGGCCTCGCCGCGCAGAGGCCGGGCACGGGCCCGGACGGCGTGATCGACGGCATCCCGCTCCAGGGCGGCGTGCCGATCCCGGGCGTCCCCGGTGGCCCGATCCCCGGTGGCCCGATCCCCGGTGGCCCGATCCCGGACGTGCCGGTGCCGGGCGCGCCGGTCGGCGGGATGCCGCCGCAGGGGATGCCCCTGGAGGGCGTGCCCGTGCCGGGCCTGCCGATGGACGGCGTGCCGCCGCAGCAGAGCTGGGGCCCGCCCCGGTGCCGCCGCAGGGCGGCGTCGCGCCGGCCGGCCCCGAGCCGATGCAGGGCGTGCCGGTCCCGCCGGCCGCGCCCATGTGGGAGCCGCCGCGCGAGCAGCAGCGGCAGGCCCCGGTCCAGGGCCAGACGGTGTCCTCGCGCCCGCCGCGCAAGTTCCCCGTGGGCCTCGCCGCCGCCGTGGGCGCGCTGGCGCTGCTGTCCGGCGTCGGCCTGTGGGGCGCCAACCAGTACGCCGCCACGCAGCGCTTCGAGCCGGTGGCCGCCGCGGGCGACGAGCGCACCACCGACCCGGCCGCGGCCGGCAACAACAACGTGGACGACAACGGCGTCCCCCAGCCGAACAACCAGGACCAGACCGGGCAGAACCAGCCGGAGGTCACCGTGCCGTGGGCGAACACCCCGGGCGCGGACCCCAACGACGTCGGCCCGATGACGCTGCCGAGCGACTGGACCTCGCAGGCGCCGACCCCGCCCGTGATGACCACGGTGCCCACGCCGCTGCCGGTCGGCACCCAGCCGGTCGCGCAGCCGCCGGTCACGACGCAGCCGGCCGCCACGCAGTCCGCCACGGCCCAGCCGACGGTGACGGTGACCGAGCGGCCGACGCCGACGGCCACGCCGACCCCGTCGAACTCGAACGTGGTGACCATGGGCCCGTCGGAGTCCCCGACGCCGGCCCCGACGGTGACCGTCACCGCCACGCCGACGCCGAGCGTCAGCGAGACCCCGACGGCGGTGCCGACGGTCACCCCGACCGCGACCCCGACGCCGACGGCCGAGCCCACCCGGACGCCGACCTCCCGGCCCACGGCCCGCCCGACGGCGACCGCGAAGCCGACGGCGACCGCGCGGCCCACCGCCACGGCCCGGCCCACGGTCACGGTGAAGCCCACCGTGAAGCCCACGGCCACGGTCAAGCCCACGGTGACGAGGACGGCCGAGCCGACCCAGAAGCCCACGGCGAGCAGCCCGCCCCCGGTGGTGCGGAACCCGTACTCGCCGACGCAGGTCTGCGGGCCGGGCTTCTACGTCCAGCGCAGCCAGCCCTTCACCGGCGGCGAGACCTTCCAGCTCTACAACAGCTCCACCGGTGAGAACTGCGTGGTGACGATGAAGACGGCGGAGGTCGGCAAGGCGACCCCGGTCAGCGCCATGCTGGAGGTGCAGGGCGGCGGCTCGAAGACCCAGAGCGGCAACTTCGAGTACTACGCAGGACCGGTCAAGCTGCCCGCCAAGGGCAAGTGCGTGCGCTTCACCGGCAGCGTCGGCTCCGGGAGCACCAGCGCGGGCTGGTCCAACTGCGGCTGACGGCCGTCAGGGCGTGAGAACGCGCGAAACCCCCTCCGGGAGCTCCCGGAGGGGGTTTCGCGGCGCTGGGCGCCCTTCGGCGGCCTCTCAGCGATCGGGCATCAGCTCGTCCCTGGCGGCCTCGGCGGCCCGCTCCGCCCTGACGATCGCGGCGGTGATCTCGTCGGCCAGCCGGCGGGCGTCCAGCCGGGCCCGGCTCAGCGGATGGATCCGCAGGTCGAGCAGGACGCCGAGGGCGTCGGTCGTGGCCTCGATGCGGCCCTCGTCGGCGCGGCCGGTGAAGCGGCGCGCGCTCCACTCGGCCACCGCCTCCTCTGCCCGCCGCGCGGTGGCGATCAGCTCCTCCAGCCGGGCCATCGCCTCCTCCATCTCGCGCACCGCTCACCCCTCCCGCATGACCCGCTGGACGTGCGCCGCCAGCGGGTCCTCCGGGCCGGCCGGCCGCGGCCCGGCCAGGCCGGCCGTCAGCTCCTCCAGCCGCTCGCCGGCGGCCGCGCGGGCGGCGCCGACGGCCTCCATGACGGCCGCGGCGAGCCGCAGGTGGTCGAGCTCGCGCAGCCCCTTGGCGTCGATGCGCAGGTCCAGCAGCCGCCCGGTGCCGGCCACCCGGGCCCGGACGGCGCCGCTCGCGTCGGCGCCCTCCATCCGGGCCGCGGCCAGCTCGTCCAGCGTGCCGGCGATCCTGGCGGACCAGCCGTCCAGCTCGCGCAGCAGCCCGGCGACGTCGCCGTCGCGGCCCTCCGCGAACGCGTCGATCTGGCTCACGTGCTCGCCGCCTTCGGCACCCACATGTCGCCCGCCCGCGCCGGGTCGTCGATCGTGGGCGACAGGTGCAGGTCGCGGGCCCCCTGCGCGGGGTTGCCCGACTTGTAGAAGGCGCCCCTGAGGTCGTTGAGCTTCAGCTCCAGCTTGTTGAGGTCGCCCTCGTAGGAGTTGTAGATGTCGGCGAACTGCTTGACCAGGTTGCCGAGCGCGGTGGTGAAGACGCCGACCTGGGTCATCAGGGCGACCCGGGCGACGGGGTGCGCGGTGCTCATGGAGGCCAGGGAGCGCAGGACCGGCGCGGAGGTGGCGTAGAGGCCGAAGACCGACAGGTCGTACTCCAGCACCTCCTTGAACTGGCCGTGCATCGCGCCGCTCATCTCGTCGCCGACCTTGCCGAGCTGGCCGAACAGGCCGTTGACGTTGAATCGCACGTACTGCTGGAGCGTCTCGACGGCGGTGCCCTTCCAGTTGGGGGCGATGTCGTCGAAGAAGCCGCGCCACAGGTTCGACCGGTTGCCCTCCAGCGAGCCAGACAGCTCCTTCCAGGTCTCGCGCCGGTCGTAGAACAGGAAGGGGTTGCCCAGGTTGAGCGTGGCGGCCACGTCCATGGCGAGGGCGGCCGTGCCGAGGCCGGACATCACCATCGCGCTCCTGGTGTTCTGGCGCAGCGGGTTGAGGCCGGTGACCAGGCGCTTGAAGAAGCCGGGGTCGGTGCGGGTGGCCGCGGCGGCGGCGGGCGGCACGTTGACGGTCCTCGTGACCGTGCCGCCGGCGTTGGCCAGGTGGAGGGTCTGGCCGGTCTGCGCGGGCGTGCTCTGCCCGGGGACGATCAGCCTGGCCGGCTGGTTCGCGGGGGTCGACATCGGGGGCCCCTCAGTTCTTCCCGTTGGCCTGCTCGGCCGCGCGGTAGTTGCCGGCCGACAGCGTGACCTTGCCGGCGTCCCTGTGGAGCACGTCGCCCAGGATGCGGGCGCTGTCGCTCCAGGTGTCGGCGATCCTGTTGAAGCGGTCGGTGAACATCAGCCCCACGACGGGCACGCCGGCGAGGGGGGCCAGGTTCCAGCCCTCGAAGCGCGGCGTGCGCTGCTTGACGAGGTGCACGCCGCGCGCGCTGTCCGTCATGACGCCGGCGAAGGCGTCGATGGAGCCGGTGCGGCTCTCGTAGCCGGGCAGGTTGGACCTGTCGCTCCCGGGGTCCTGCTTGACCGGCTTCGGCGCGGACGACGGTGACGCGGCCGGGCGCAGCGACGGCGGCAGGCACACCGGCGGCGGGCATGTGGGGGTGTGCGGGCACGCGCTGGTGACGGTCACCGTCGGCGCGGGCGACGCGGACCCGGTGGAGCCCGGCGTGGCGCTGGGGCTCGCGCTGGCGCTCGGGCTCGTGCTGGGCGACGGGGCCGTGCTCGGGGACGGCGTCACGGAGGGGGTCGCGGTCGGGGCCGCGGAGGGGGTCGTGCTCGCCGTGGGCGACGCCGTGCCCGAGGGGGCGGCGGAAGACGGATCGGTCGACACTCGATCTTTCTACCACCGCACTACATCCCTTTATGAGGCATTCGCCCAGGTAGAAAGCAATATGCGAATTCCGTTCACGTTCCCGTAACCCGGCGTTCCCTCAGTACGGCTTGTAACCGCCCCCGCTCTCCAGCGAGGCGATGCCCGGATGGTGGGCCAGGTCCCCGTACCGGCTGTAGGTGTACAGGACGCCCGCGATGATGTTGTCCACCGGCTCCCGGATCTTGTCGTACCCCGGCAGGTGATGGGCGTTGAACGTCGGCGGGATGGTCTGCATCAGCCCCTGCGACGGCACGCCGTTCTGCGCGTTGACGTCCCAGTTGTTGATGGCGTTGGGGTTGCCTCCGGACTCGTGGTAGATGATCGTCCAGATGCGCTGGATGTCCGTCGGGTCGTTCGGGTCCAGGTCGCTGACGTCCAGGCCGCGCTTGCGCAGGACGGCCGCCATCTCCGGCGACCTGATGACGGTGAGCGCCTCCTTGATCCAGTCCACCACCTGGGCCTTCGGCGCGGGCGCGTTGCCGTACGAGGACGGCGCCCCCGCGCCACCGCCGCCCGCCCCGCCGCCACCACCACCGCCGCCGCCGCCGTTCTGCAGGCCGGGCGGGGTCTTGGGGTCGGCCGAGGACAGGGTCGTGGGGCTGTAGCCGGCGACCTTCTGCCAGTCCACCTTGTTCTCGCCCGGCTGGAAGTCGGCCCCGCCGGGCTGCCTGATGCCCTTGAAGAAGGCGAAGCCGTTGCCGAGCTGCTTGTCCAGCGCGCCCTTGGCCGCGGTCAGCGCCTCCTCGGCGTCGCTGACGGCCTTCCTGGCCGTGCCGACCGGGTCGCCGCCGAGCCGGCCCTTCACGTAGCCGTCCACGTCCTCCTGCTTGGCGTCCTGGTGGTCGCGCTTGTAGTCGCTCTCGGCGGAGGTGGCGTTGGCGTGCAGGGTGCTCACCGTGTCGAAGGCCGTCTGGAGCTTGCCGGCGGCCGTGTCGAGGGCCGTGGCGCAGGCGGAGAGGGCGTCGCGCAGGTCGCCGCCCGCCTTGGGGTAGGCGGCCATGTAGGTGGCGAAGGCGTCGGCGCTCGCGCCGTTCCAGGCGTTGCCGACCTCGGCCACGCTCTTGACCAGGCCGTTGGCCGAGGTGGCCGCGTGGCCGCCGGCCGTGCGCAGGCCGGCCGCGAGGTCCCGGACGGCCTGCGGGTCGCCGTCCACCTTCTTGCGCAGCGCCGCGAGCTCGCTGACGACGCTCATGCGCCCGAGCCCGTCTCGGCGTTGCGGAAGTTGGTGGCGACCTGGCTGAGCGCCCGCTCGACGTTCTCCAGGCGGTTGCGGCCCTCGCCGAACTCGTCGCCGACCGACTTCCAGACCGCGTCGATCTTGGCCGCCAGGCCGGCCGCGCCGTCCAGCTCGCCGAAGATGTCGGCCTTGGTGTCGCCCTGCGGCGCCTTGACGCCGGAGTCCACGAACGCGTCGTCCAGGTCGAGCATGTTCCTGACCCGGCGGGCCTGGCGTCCGCACTCCTCCAGCGCCTGCACGTGCACGTCGTAGGTCATGCCTCTCCCAAGTAGGCGGTCTGGATCAGCCGCGCGCCCTGCCGGCGGTCCACGTAGTAGCCGCGGCCCACGGGCAGCGGCGTCGGCCGGACGTTGCCGAACAGCGGGCCTTCCTCACGGTTGCCCGACATGATCAGCGCCGGGGTGGCCATCTCCTTCATGCGCTGCACGGCCTGGTCGTACATGGACCGGCTGGCGCCGCCGCTCTGCCGGGCCAGCACCAGGTGCAGGCCGATGTCGCGGGCCTGCGGCAGCAGGTCGGCCAGCGGCGCCAGCGGGTTGCTGGAGGTCGCCACGAGGTCGTAGTCGTCCACCACGATGTAGAGGTCCGAGCCCTGCCACCAGCTCCGCGCGCGGAGCTGCTCGGGCGTCAGGTCGGCCGGCGGCAGGCGCTTCAGCAGCGCCGAGCGGGCGTCCTGGATCAGCTCGGCGGCGGCCGTGCTGGAGGCGGCGTAGCCGATGCGGTGGTCGGTGACGGCCGTGTCCAGCAGCGAACGCCGGTAGTCGAGCACGATCATCATCGCCTCGGCCGGCGTCTTCCGCGCGACCAGGCCCTCCATGACCAGCCGCAGCACGTTCGACTTGCCGCACTCGTTGTCGCCGAACACGATGAAGTGCGGGTCGGTGTCGAAGTCCAGCAGGACCGGCGCGAGCGCCTCCTCGTCGATGCCGAGCGCGATGCGTCCCGCGCCCGTCTGCGCCGGCCCCGGCAGGTCCGCGGCGGGCAGCAGCGACGGCAGCAGACGCACCGGCGGGGCCGCCGGGCCCTGCCAGGACTGCCGGACGATCTCCACCAGCGAGCGCACGCCGTCGGAGACGTCGTCGGCGCCCGGCTGGCCGTCGATGCGCGGCAGGGCGGCGAGGAAGTGCATACCGTCCCTGGTCAGGCCGCGTCCCGGCACGCCTTCGGGCACCGCGAGCGACGCCTTCCTGCTGATCTCCGACTCGTAGGCGTCGCCGAGCTTGAACTCGATCCTGGTGCCGAACAGGTCGCGGATGCCGGGCCGGAACTCCGACCACTTGTTGGTGGCCGCGATCACGTGGATGCCGTAGCCGAGCCCGCGCGCCGCGAGGTCGGTGATGACGGCCTCCAGGCTCTCGTACTCCTGCCTGATCGTCAGCCAGCCGTCCACGACCAGGAACACGTCGCCGAAGCCGTCGCTCGGGACGCTGCCCTCGGCGACCATGCGCCGGTAGGTGGCGATGGAGTCGATGCCGCGCTCGGCGAAGCCGCGCTCGCGCTGGCGCAGGATCGCGCCGACCTCGGCGACGGTCCGCCGCACCCGGTCGGTGTCGAGCCGGGTGGCCACGCCGCCCACGTGCGGCAGTCCCGACAGCGCCGCGAGGCCGCCGCCGCCGAAGTCCAGGCAGTAGAACTGCACCTCGCGCGGGGTGTGGGTGAGCGCCATGCCGGCGACCAGCGTCCGCAGCACGTTGCTCTTGCCGCTCTGCGGGCCGCCCGCCACGCCGACGTGCCCGGCCGCGCCCGACAGGTCCAGCCAGTACGGGTCCCGCCGCTGCTCGAACGGCTTGTCGATGATGCCGACGACGGCGTGCAGCTTGCCCCGCCCCGGCCAGCCCGGCGTGGACAGGCCCAGCTCCGGCGTGACCGACAGCGGCGGCAGCAGGTGCGCCAGCGTGGGCGGCTCGCCGAGCGGCGGCAGCCAGATGCGGTGCGCGGCCGGACCGTGCCCGGCCAGGCGCTGCACCACGATGTCGAGCAGGCTCGCCTGCGGGCCGCGCTCGTCCAGCTCGGCGGACGGGGCCTCGGCGGCCGGCTGCGGCACGACGGGGAGCGGCACGTAGCCGGAGCCGTACTCGACGACCTGGCGCAGGATGGTGTTGCCGTCGCCGCCGCCGGGGCGGCGGCCGTCCGGCTGGTACGACCCCGACACGTACGCGGCCTTGAACCGGGTCATGCCGGTGGTGTCGAACTTGAGGTAGCCGTTGCCCGGCGCGGAGGGCAGCTCGTAGGCGTCGGCCACGCCCAGCACGACCCGGCTCTCCATGGCCGAGAACGTGCGGAGGCCGATCCGGTAGGACAGGTGCGTGTCCAGGCCGCGCAGCCGTCCCTCCTCCAGGCGCTGCGAGGCCAGCAGCAGGTGCACGCCCAGCGACCGGCCGAGCCGGCCGATCATGACGAACAGCTCGATGAACTCCGGCTTGGCCGACAGCAGCTCGCTGAACTCGTCCAGCACCACGAACAGGGTCGGCATCGGCGCCAGCTCGGCCCCCTGCTCCCTGGCCCGCTCGTAGTCGCGCAGCGAGGCGTAGTTGCCGGCCGAGCGCAGCAGCTCCTGGCGGCGCACCATCTCGCCGTGCAGGGCGTCGTACATGCGGTCCACCAGCGGGAGCTCGTCCTCCAGGTTGGTGATGACCGCCGAGACGTGGGAGAGCGACTCCAGCCCGAGGAAGGTCGCGCCGCCCTTGAAGTCCACCAGGACGAAGTTGAGGATCTCGGAGGAGTGCGTGATCGCCAGGCCCAGCACCAGCGTGCGCAGCAGCTCCGACTTGCCGGAGCCGGTGGCGCCGATGACCAGGCCGTGCGGGCCCATGCCGCCCTGCGCGGACTCCTTGATGTCCAGCTCCACGACCCGGCCGTCGGCGCCGAGCCCGATGGGCACGCGCAGCCGGTTGCGGCCGGCGCGCGGACGCCAGACGACCGACGGGTCCACGAGAGACGGGTCGCCGACGCCCAGCAGGTCGGTCAGCGTGGTGTTGGCCGCGAGCACGTCCTCGGTCTCGCCGCCGCCGGACGACGCCGAGGAGCGCAGCGGCGCGAGCTGGCGGGCCAGGCCCTCGGCCCGCAGGTAGTCGAGCCGGTCGGGGTCGCCGAGCCGGGTGCGGTGCTCCTTGCCGGCGTGGTCGAGCTTGACCATGTGGAAGCCGTCCGGCTGGATGTCCAGCCGGAGCGTGCTGTTCTCCTCCACCTCGCCGGTCGAGCCGGACAGGTCGATGACGGTGACGCCCTGGATGGCGTCGCTGCCGAGCTGGGAGTCCTGCGGCACGTGCCCGCCGTCCACGATGAGCACGTGGTACGGCAGCGCGTCGGCCGCCGAGCCGGGCCGGAACCGGGCGCGTTCCTTCAGCTCGCCGCCGACCAGCCGGTCCAGCTCGCCCATGTTCTCCGTCATCAGCCGCACCTGGCCGGCGGCGTCCACTTCCTCCGGATGCAGCGCGTGAGGCAGCCATTTGACCCATTCCCAGTACGGCATCCACTCGGTGCCGGCGCAGATCATGATCCGCAGGTCGTCCGGCGAGTGGAACGTCGAGAGCTGGCAGATCACCGCCCGCACCAGGTCGCGCACCCGCCCGGGGTCGCCGGTCATCCGGATCCTGGCGAAGGAGCCGAGCGCGACCGCGACCGGCAGCCCGGAGACCGTGGAGTGCGCCCTGATGAACCTGCGGAGCGCGCCCGCCGACAGCGCGTCCAGGTCCTCGACCGGTTTGGAGTCCGGCGGGATGAGCTGCACGGCCAGCTTCTGGACGCCGGTGCCGAGCCGCACGGTGGCGAAGTCCTCGTCGCGGGGCCGCCGCTCCCACAGCCGGGGGCCCATGGCGATCCACCACAGGGACTCCGGCTCGGGGCCGCTCCACTCCAGGGCCTCGCGCTGCTGCTTGGCCGCCCGCCGGGTGCGCCTCCGCACCTGGCTGAGGTAGCGGAAGTAGTCGCGGCGGGCGCCGTTGAGCCGGTACTTGCGCTCGCCCGCCTGGCGGCCGATCTGGCCGGCGGTCATGCCGACCATGGACACCGCGAACAGGCCGCTCGCGACGTACATGATCGGGTTGGCGTTGCCGTAGGAGGTGAACATGAGGGCCATCGCCGCCGCGCCCGCACCCATGGGGAGGTAGGTGAGGACCGCGGAGAAGCCCTGCGGCTGGACCTCGGGGATCTCCGGGGGCGATTCGAGAAGGACCTCGCCGCGCGGTGGCTTCGGGCCCGGGCGGCGTTCCGGGCGGCGTACGACGACGATGCTCATCGAGACGTTCTTACCAGAAGAGACCCGATATGTTCTCTGTTGTCCGTGACCATTGGTGGGGACGGAGAGTTGAGATGGGACATATCGTTCAGGGACCTCCGCCCGGTCCACCGCCCCCGATCCAGGGGCCACCCCCCGGCTACGGCGGCCCGCCCGCCTTCCCGCCGGGACCGCCAGGGCCGCCGGGACCACCGGGTCCCGCGGGCCCGCCCGTGCCTCCGGGGCCGCCGCCCTCGGGGCCCTTCCAGCAGGGCGCGCTGGCCCAGGTGCCGGTGCCGCTGCCCGCGCAGTGCCACGTCACGATCGTCGGCCCCCGGCGCAAGGCCGACCTGGCGCTGCCCGCCGACATCCCGCTCCCCAACGTGCTGCCCGGCCTGCTGCGGGCGCTCGGCGAGGTGGGCGGCGAGAGCGCCGCCGCGCCCGGCTGGACGCTCCAGCGGCTCGGCGGCCAGCCGTTCGACCTCGGCCAGAGCCTCGGCGCGCTCGGCGTGCTCGACGGCGAGATCCTCTACCTCAGGCCGCGCGAGGCGATGCTGCCGCCCGCCCTCTACGACGACGTCGCGGACGTGGTCGCGAGCGGCGTGCGCGAGGGCCGCGGCGCGTGGAGCGCCAAGCACACCAGGGTGGTGGGCGCGGGCGGCGCCTCGGCCCTGCTGGCGCTCGGCGCGGGCGGCCTCGCGGTGTCCGGCATGCCGGCGCTCACCGTCACGATCGTGGCCGGGCTGCTGGCGCTGCTGCTGATCGTCACGGCCGCGCTGCTGTCGCGGGCGGTCGGCGACTCGCTGGCGGGCGCGCTGGTCGGGCACGCGGCGCTGCCGTACGGGCTGGTCGCGGGCCTGTTCGCGCCCGGGACCTCGGCCGGGATCGGCGCGCCGCACCTGCTCGCCTCGCTGGCCTGCACGGCGCTGGTGGCCGCGATCGCGGGCGCGCTGGTCTCCGACGGCGTCCAGGGCTTCCTCGGCGCGGCCGGCGCGGCGACGGTCGGCGGGATCTGCGCGGCCGTCGTCATGGTGTTCGCGCCGCCGCCCGCGGGGGTGGCCGCGATGGCCATGGCCGTGCTGCTGGCGCTCAGCCCGCTGGTGCCGACGCTGTCGTTCCGGCTGGCCAAGGTGCCGCTGCCGGCGATGCCGACCACGGCGGAGGAGCTGCGCAGCGACAACCAGCGCCTGGACGCCCCCGCGATCCAGGAGCGCACCCGGGTCGCGCAGCGCTACGCCACCGGCATGATCGCCGTGATCGGCCTGTCCGCGCTGGTCACGCAGGCGCTGCTGGTCATGGCCGACGGCTGGGTGGCCGACGCCATGACGGTCTCGCTGTCGCTCACGCTGATCATGCGGGCCCGGGTGTTCCGCGGGCTCGGCCAGCGCCTCTGGCTGATCGGCGCGGGTCTGGCCGGGCTCGCCATGCTGGCGGTCTCGCTGTTCGGCCAGGGCGGGATCGTGGGCTCGCTGGCGGTGGCCATCGGCATCCTGTGGCTGGCGCTGATGACCGTCGGCATCGGGCTGTGGCTGGCGACGGGCCGGCCGTCGCCGTTCTGGGGGCGGGCGGGCGACATCCTGGACATCGCGCTGATCGTCCAGCTCTTCCCGCTCGCGCTGGGTGTCCTCGAGGTCTACACCTGGGTGCGCGGGCTGTCCGGTTAAGGAGAGGCAATGCAGGAGTTCGGCGACTTCGCCAAGATCGACATCGACAAGCTGCTCAAGGGCATGGACGACCAGCTCGGCCGGCTCGGCGAGTTCCAGAAGCGCGCCGGCGAGTGCGTGGGCCGGGCCGAGGACGAGAACGGCTTCGTCAGCGTCGAGTACGGCCAGAACGGCGTCCAGGAGCTCACGCTGCACCCGAAGGCCATGCGGCTGTCCTCGGGCGAGCTGGCGGAGCTGATCAAGGCGACGCTGGCCGACGCCACGAGCGACTACCAGCGGGCGTTCGGCGAGCTGATGACCGAGGTCTTCGGCGAGGCCGGCAACCCGCTGACGTCCTCGCGGGCGGCGCTGGAGGACCTCGAACGGGTCGAGAAGATCCACGACCGGGCGTTCCACGACGTCATGGGCGAGCTGGACCGCATCCGGCGTCGCCTGCAGCTCTGACGTCACCCGTCGACACCTGACCTGAACCGAATGTCAGGGCATATTAGGGCCTCGACCAGCGCATTTACCGTAAAGTCGCCTTCGCGTGATCGATCCGTAATTTGATGTTTCTGGGAATTGCGGGGTTGATGGTGACTAACATGCCATTTGATGTTGTCTGCGGGGGTAGTCCGTTCCTCACGGGGGAGACCGCTCGCCGCGACAGACGAAGCATGATGACCTTGGAGGTCCAGTGTCACTGTACGGGGCCAGCCCGACTCAGCTGACGACCGCTGCGGGCTATTGCCAGGACACGGCGCAGTACATCGAGGGCATGCGGCAGCGGGTGCAGGAGATCAAGGCCGGCCTCAAGTGGCAGGGCGGCGCTTACCAGAAGTTCAGCAACGCGATGGACCAGTGGGACGTCGAGTTCAAGGGGGTCATCAAGATCCTCGAGGACATCTACGACAAGCTCAACATGGGCGCCGGCGTCTACCGCAACGCCGCCGACCAGAACATGGACATCGTCGGCGGCTTCGCCAGCGACGGCAACGCCGGCCGCATCGACTCCCTCATCAACGCCAACCAGAAGGCGAGCTGACCCTGATGTCGATCCAGCCCGACGACTACACGTACGTCAACTTCGGCTCCCTCGAGTCGGCCTACGAGGAGCTCAAGAAGGTCGTCACCGAGCTCGACCGGGTCACCGACGACCTGTACCAGGACATCAAGAAGGAGCTCGGCGCGAGCTGGGAGGGCGAGGCGGAGCGCTTCTTCGACCAGAAGCGCGAGCAGTGGAACCAGCACGAGAAGGCCATGGGCCAGCAGCTGTTCCAGGCCGCCACCGCGGTCAGCGTCGCCAAGGGCAACTACGAGACCGCCGAGCGGCGCAACATCAGCATCTGGACGGACTAGCCGCCCGGCTCGTTCCTCTTCTCGGTCATCGCCCCGATCCCGGCGCGGTGGCCGAGAGCTCTGTCGTTTGAGGGTGAGGCATGACGCAGAAAGACGCGATGGAGGGCGGTCCCGACCCTCTGGCCGTCGACGGCCATCTCTTCGACGGCGACGCGCGGGAGAACTCTCCGCAGGCCATCCGCGCCGTCGCGCAGGAGCTGAGGATCGGCTACGAGGCCATGCTGGGCCACAGCGAGCGGCCCAACGGCAACATCGACCAGCTCTCCAAGGGCGGCGAGCTGTCCGCGGCCCAGATCGGGCAGTGGAACGACGCGCTGGCCCTCGCGGCCACCGTGGGAAGTCACAACGCGGGGGCGAAGTTCGCCGAGGTCTACCAGAAGTTCATCGACGCTTACCGGGACGTGGTCGAGGCCGTCGAGACCAGCGCTGAGAACCTGGACCGCGCCCGCCGGGGGAACGAGGGTAACGCCTGATGAGTGAGCGGCAGGTCGTCGTCATCCTCTCCTTCGAGAAGATGCCGCAGGGCGACTGGCCCCAGCTTGAGGCCGACGAGATCAAGCGGCTGCTCGGGGACACCGATCCTTTCACGATCCAGGGCGCCGGGCAGACCTACCAGTACGCCTCCAGCAAGGTCGACGCGGCGATCAGCACCCTGGAGGAGCACGCCGCCAAGATCGCGCAGGTCTGGAAGGGGCCGGACGCCGCCAAGGCCCGGCACGCCCTCGAGATGCTGCACGCCTCGGGCAAGGAGCTGTCCACCAAGCTCAGCCTGATGGGCAGCGCCCTGCAGTCCTACGCGGGCCACCTCACGGACGCCAAGAGCAAGGCGAACGAGGAGGTGACGGTCCCGGGCGCGAACCAGATGAGCTCCTCCGAGGAGAAGGTCGTCCGGGACGGCCTGGAGAAGGTGCAGGCCCAGCGGGCGCTGTGGGAGCTCAACAAGCAGATCGTGAGCCTCTACAACATCGAGGTGCCGCACGACGTCTCGTACGAGCTGCCGACGGTGACGATCCCGCCGCTCGTCGACCCCGAGCAGGTGGACTACCCCGACGGGCCGGGGACGACCGCGCCCAAGCTCAGCTCCGTGAACTACGACACCTCGTCGGGTTCGACCGGCTCCTCGGGCAACGGCTCCTCCGGCTCGGGGTCCGGCTCCTCCGGCAGCGGCTCCTCGGGCTCCACCGGCCCCGGCTCGGGCTCCACCGACCCGGGCGGCAACGACCCGAACGGGTCCAACCCCGGCGGATCTGACCCCAACGGGTCGGACCCGAACGGTTCCGACCCGAATGGCTCGAACCCGAACGACCCGGGCACGCAGCAGCCGTCCGACCCCGGGGCCCAGAACCCCGGGCAGACGCAGAACCCCGGGGCCCAGAACCCGGGCGGCGACACCGTGCCGCCGGTCATCGGCGCCGACGACCGCACCACGACCGACGGCTCGAACGGCCTGGACCCGCGCCAGACCGACGTGGCGAGCTTCCAGCCGCAGACCGGCGTGCTCAACCCGTCGCTCAGCACGTTCACCACGCCGCCGCCCGCCACCACCATCAGCCCGCCGCCCAGCATCGGCCTGAGCCCCGTGGGCGCCACTCCCGGCGTGCCCTCGGTGATCGGCTCGCCGGGCCTGGTCGCCGGCCAGTCGCCGCTCGCCGCGGCGGCCGGGCGTGGCCTCGGCGGCGCCTCGTCCGGGATGCCGTTCATGCCGTTCATGGGCGGGGCCGGCGGCGCGGGCGAGCACGGCGACCTGGAGCGGAACACATTCCTGTCCGAGGACGCGAGCTGCTGGACGACCGGCCATGACACGACGGATCCCGTGATCGGATGACAGGCGACAGATCGAACGGGGGCGCCAACCCCTACACGCTCAACCTGCCGGGCCTGACCGCCGACGGGAAGCCGTCGTCGGGCATCTCCTTCACCAAGGGCGAGCTGGCCAACGCGGGCACCAGGATCGAGAGCCAGACCGAGCTGCTGAGCAGGCTCAACCAGTCCTCGACCAACCTGCCCGTGCCCTGGCCGCACTTCGGCGTGCTCGGGATGGGCGTCCAGAGCGTGCACGAGAAGGCCATCGAGAGCCAGCGCAGCGCGCTGGAGCGGGCCCGCGAGGCCCTGGAGACCTGGCAGCCGGCGCTGGTCGCGGCCGACAAGAACTACAAGAAGGCCGACGACGAGAGCGGCAAGCCGCCCGGCAGCGACCTGCCCCCCGGCGGCCTGCCCACCGGCCTGCCGAAGACGGATCTGCCGACCGGCCTGCCGAAGACGGACCTGCCCGGCACCGACCTGCCCGGGACGGACCTGCCGGGCACGAACCTGCCCGGCACGAACCTGCCGGGCACCGACCTCCCGGGCACCGACGTCCCGGGCTCCGACCTGCCCGGCAGCGACCTGCCCGGCAGCGACGTCCCCGGCAGCGATCTGCCCGGCGGCAACCTGCCCGGGACCGACCTGCCGGGCACGAACCTGCCCGGCGCCAACGGCAACCAGCCGAACATCCCGACCACGGACCCGGCCGACACCCGCGTCCCGGACCTGGACTCCGCGCTCAACCCGAACAAGACCGACCTGTCGGCGTTCCAGCCCACCGCCACGCCGCAGGTCCCCACGATCGACCCGAACGCCGCCGGCCTGAACTCCCGCACCGGCGTCCCCGGCTCGATCGGCCTGCCCGGCTCCGGCACGGGCGCGGGCGGCGGCATCGGGGCGGGCGGAGCCCTGCCCGGCGGCGCGGCCGCCGCGCTGCGCGGCGCCGCCGGCTCGTCTGGCATGCCGATGATGCCCATGATGCCGATGAGCGGCGCCGGCGCGAACGGCAACCAGGAACGCGACCGCGACAAGACGGTCGGCCTGGGCGAGGACGAGGGCGTCTGGGGCGGTGACGAGGACATCGCGCCTCCGGTGCTCGGCCAGGAGGATGACCTGCTGTGAGCGTCTACAAGGAGTTCTCCATGGCCGCCGCGTTCACGGCGACGGCCGCGGCCTTCATGATCCGGTCGCCCTGGGCCTTCTACGTGGCCACCGGCATCGGCACCATGATCTCCGACCCGGAGGGCATGGAGGAGTCGGCCAAGCAGTGGCGCACGTCCGACCGGGGCGGCCTCACCGACGAGCTGGACGAGCTCGACACGCAGCTCGCCGGCCTGCGGACCCAGCTCCAGGAGAAGGGGACGTGGGAGGGCGAGTCGTTCAAGGCGTTCGACGCCGTCCACACCAGCTACAAGGACTCGCTCAAGCAGCTCAAGGAAGTCCGCAACAGCACCGGCGACGGCGTCGAGTCGACGGCCGGCTTCTACAAGGTGAGCGTGTACGCCTGCAACGCCATCGCCCTCGGCATGATGGCGTTCGGCATCTGGAAGCTCGTCTCCAAGGCCAACCCGGTCACCGCCGCCGTCGCCGAGGGCTCGGACCCCGTGGTGGGCAGGACCTTCCTCACCGCGGCCAAGCAGGTCCTCCGCAAGCAGGTGATGGTGGCCGGCGGTCTCACCTTCGCGCTGTACTCCGCCGTCCAGGCGAGCGAGATGAGCGGCAAGATCTTCCCCTCGCTCAAGGCCATCCCGACCGAGATGTCCTCGCTGCAGAGCGGCAAGGGCATGCCGTTCACGCAGGACGGCATGACCTACGACGAGAACGCCGGCAGCCTGATGCCGAAGATGGACGAGTCCGCCAACCCGTACGGCGGCGGCTCGTTCGGCACCTGACGCCCGTCCCCCTGGCCGGGGGACGGGCGCCCGCCTCACTGCGTCGGCGCCTGGGGCTGCTGCTGGATGCCCTGCACCTCCTGCACCGGCGCGCGGGCCGCCGCCGGGTCCAGCATCGGCCCGTCCGGGATCAGCCGCAGCAGGTGCGCCGGCACCGGCGCGACGTCCGCCGCCTCATACCCCAGCTTGCCCACCAGGTCCGCCGACGACAGCGCGAACCTGCGGCCCTGCTCGGTGATCAGCGAGTACTGCTGCACCGCCGAGAGCTGCCCGTCGCCCGGCAGGGTGCCGGCCAGCACCGCGCTGCCCGCCGGCAGCATCACCTGGTCCACCTTCTCCGCCCCGGCGCTCGCGCCCGGCGTCGGGATGCGCATCCGGGCGCCCGTGGTCAGCACCGCCTTGGTGGAGCCCTTCTGGGTGTCCCGGTAGACCGCGCACAGCGGGGCGGACATGCCGGGGGAGCGGAAGCGCGGCATGGTGTCCGGCAGCGGGCTCTCCATCGGGTGCTGGGCCGACACCTTGGTCGCGTTGGCGCTGGCGGCGTCGATCGCCGTGTCGCGCACCGGCTGGCGGCCGTAGGCGACCTTGCTCGCCGGGTCCAGGAGCAGCAGCATCGCCTGCGTGTGCTTGATCGGCGCCAGGCCGTCGGCCATCATCACGTACCACCGCTCGCCCGTGCCCGCCACGGACGGCACCTTGTACACTTGCCCGACCCGCGACGCCCTCCCGCCCGGCCCCGGCACCTTCTTGCCGCGCTGCGCGACCTTGGGAGCGGCGAAGTCGACCCCGGCGGGGATGCCGTTGATCCACGACGCCGGGACGCGGCGCGGGGTCTGGTCGGTGAGCCGGTCCACGTTCGTCACGCGCATGCGCTGGTTCGCCCAGAGCACCCAGCTCTGCTGGCCGTCGTTGACGACCAGCGCCTCGCCGCCCACGGGCGTGCCGCCGACGTCCGTGCCGCCCACGAGCGTCGTGAACGGCTTGCGCACCCCCGTCGCGTCCATGCCCTCGGTCACGCACACCGACCACGGGGCCTTGACCAGCCGCTCGCGCTTCGGCAGCGAGTCGGGGGCGCCCTGGATGCCGACCTTCTGCCCGCGGGCGAAGCCGGCCAGCGACTCGGCGGAGACCGTCCTGACCTTGATGTCGTCGTTGTCGAGCAGGAGACGGGCCGAGACGTAGTTGGCGACCGGCTGGAGCCTGCGGGACTGCTGGTTGTAGACGTACGAGGCGCCGGTCTCCTCCTCGACCAGGAGCTGCCCGGCTTCGGTGAGCTTGGTGGCGTTGCCCGGCTTGAGCAACCCCCAGATCCCGAACCCGGCCACCACCAGCACCGCGACCAGCACTCCGGCGAACGTGGCCACGTTCTGCCGGCGCATCGGCGACTCGGGCACGTCCGGCTCGCCCTGCAGCAGCGCCAGACCCAGGCGCTGCGTCATGAGGCGATGCGCCTGATAGAGATCCTTCTGGGTCTGCATAGCGCCTCATGTTACGCAAGTTGACACTGAGTCTTCTGTACGGAAAAGGAACATTCAAGTAAGGTGCTTGATCGAGTGCCAAGGGGGAGGTCTCGTGGGCGAAACGCAACCACCCAAGAACTGGCCCGGCCTTGAAGCCGAGCGGGACGGCGTCACGTACGACGCCACCAAGATCGCGAACATCGCCGAAGCGCTGCGTGAGGCCATGAAGCCGATCAACGGCGGCGGCTACGGCGAGTACCAGGGCTCCATCCAGGACCTCAGCATCAACGGCTCGCTCTCCGACGTGCGCCAGCACCTGCAGAGCATCGACCGCTGGGAGGCCGGCAAGACGTTCGCCGCCACCCTGACGCAGGCCCACCGGGAGTTCCTGAACGTCTACCAGGAGGTCCTGGAGAACTTCTCCATCGCGATCGCCCTGGTCGAAGCGGGAGCAGGCGTCTACAAGACGACGAACGCGGCCAACGAAGGCGGGGCCTGACCGGCATGGGCGGCGAGAAGAAGAAGACCCACCAGCTGAAGCCCTCCGGCGCCGACTGGTCCGTGGAGACCGGCGGGCGCAACGTCGAGCAGATCGTCACCTTCATCAAGGGCTTCGACGCCACGCGCATCGCGCAGGCCGCGACCGCGTACAAGGACGCCCACAAAGCCGTCGGCGACGTCCGCAAGGCCATCGAGGAGCAGGCCGGGCAGCTCGCCAAGGTCTGGGAGGGCAACGCCTCGGTCGAGGCGCAGAAGGCGCTCGGCGTCCTCTACGTGACGATGGGCGAGCTGGCCGAGAAGCTCGACAAGATGCACACCCCGGTCGACAACCTGGCCAACGTGGTCCGCAAGCACCAGGCGTTCATCGACGACACCTGGAAGGGCGTCATGCCCACCTGGGCCAACCAGGACCTCGGGAGCTGGAACGACAGCATCCCCGACATCTACAGCACCTACAGCGGCGTCTACGGCGGCGACGACGCCAAGAGCGACTTCGGCTCCCAGGACGAGCTGGCCGGGCTGCACCTCCAGACGTTCGGCAACGACCTGCAGCACGTGCACGCGGAGATCCCCGACAGCGTCGAGAAGGTCCTGCGCGACATCGACTACCCGGTGCCGAACCAGGACACCCCGCCGCCGGTCCAGCTCCCCAACAACAACAACCGCCCGTACGGGAACGTCAACGCCTCCCCGTACGACGGCTCCGGCTACACCGGCCTGCCCGCCGGCCAGTACGGCACCGACAACCCCGGCTACGGCACCACCGACCCGTCCACCGGCTACCCCACCGACCCGAACGGCACGTACCCGCCGGGCGGCGACGGCACCGGCGACGGCACCGGAGGCAACGGCGACAACGGCGGCACCGGCACGGGCACCTCGCCCACCGGCGTCAACCCGGTGGGCACCACCGGGCCCGGCGGCACCAACCCGGCCTACAACCCGGCCGTCCACAACCCCTCCGCCACCGGCACCAACCCCTCCACCAGCCTCCAGGACTTCAACCCCGCGAACACCGCCGGCCACAACCCGGCCGGCACCCACCCGACGGCCGGCACCACCGGCTACGGCTCGCCCTCGACCTCGTCGTACGGGCCGGGCACCACGGGCGGCCCCGGCACGGGCACCGGCGGCGGCGTCATGGGCGCGAACCCGGCCGCCACCAGCATCGCCGGCCGCGGCGCCACGACGGGCACCGGCATGCCGTTCCTGCCGATGGGGGCGGGGGGCGGCGCGGGGGCGCAGGAGTCGGAGAAGCCGGAGTCGACGACGTGGCTGCACGAGGACGACGACGTCTGGGGCAGCGACCCGGGCACCGTGGTCAACAGCCGCATCGGCTGACCCCGCCCCGCCTCCTTCCCCACCCGAAGCCCTGACCGCCCGGGCAACCCCTCCCACCCCGGACCCCGGGCGGTCCCACCCTGTGATCGGCACCCCAGGGTGGCCCTCACTACCTCTCATGTCGCTCGATCAGCCCTTCGGCGCCACCTTCGAGCATCCGCGCCATCCCCTCCGACCGCGGCACCATGACACTCTCGTACCGGCGCACGGCCTCATCCACCGTCGCAGCCCCGGCCAGCGCCAGAGCGAGCTCACAAGCGTCGAGCATGGCCAGATTGGCCCCGACGCCCAGCGGCGGCATGAGGTGGGCGGCGTCACCGAGCAGGGTCACTCCCGGCGCGTGCTCCCAGCGATGCGGCACCGGCAGCGCGTACAACGGACGATCGACGTACGGACCGTCGTTCTCGCTGATCATCCTCATCATGGACGGCGCCCACCCGGCGAACGCGTCGAGCAACCACGCGCGGATCCCCGCGGTGTCCCCGACGCTCAGGCCGTTGGCCGCGATCCAGTCGGCCGGCAGGCGCTGAATGATGTAGACCCGGATGTGGTCACCGCTGTTGCGCTGCGCGAACAGCCCCCGTTCACCGTCGGCCGCGGCGGCCCCGCCCTGACCGACCAGCGCGGACAGCTCCGGATGCGCCTGCTCGACGTCCTGGAACCAGGCCTCCAGAAAGCTGATCCCCGTGTACAGCGGCACGGCCGACGACACCGCGGCCCGCACCCGCGAGAACGCCCCGTCGGCGCCGATGACGAGGTCCGTCTCCACGGTCGTGCCGTCCGCGAAGCGGATCCGCCGCGACCCGTCCGCCGCCGCCTCGCTCACCTTCTCGACGGTGTGGCCCCACCGCACGGTTCCCGGCTCCAGAGAGCCGAGCAGCAGGTCGCGCAGCTGCCCCCGGTCGATCTCCGGTTTGAACAGTTCACCCTCGGCCGGCACGTGGTGCGCCAGCAGGTGTCCCGCCGGGTCCAGTTGCCGCATCTCCTGCCCCTCCGGCCGCGCCAGCCCGAAGAACGCGTCGAGCAGCCCGGCCTCGCGCAGCGCGAGCTGCCCGTCGTCGGCATGCAGGTCGAGCGTGCCGCCTTGATCGCGCGCCCGCGGGTGCGGGTCGCGGTCGTGGACCGTCACGGGGATGCCGTGCCGCTGCAGGATGCGGGCACAGGTGAGCCCGCCGGGACCCGCCCCGATGATGCTGATCCGCGCAGCAGCCGGTGCTGGTGATTCCATGATCGTTCCTTCCGTTCGTACGTAGCCGGCGCGGCGAGCTCAAAGCCCTACGCCACCCTGAGCCACGGGACATGGGCAGCCGACAACCGCCCCCACGCCCCCTGCCGCCGCTGCGAACCGGCCCAGCCTCCGCCCGCAGGGATGGCACACCCCGCCCAGAAGCCGCGACCGGAGCCGATCCGCGCCACCCCAGAAAAGCAGAACGATTCAAAAAGTGCAACCAGTCAACTAATTGCCCGTGACCACCTTTGCGGTAGGGTGGCCGCATGGACACCGCACCCGCCGTCGGCCGCCGCGAACGCAAGAAGGCGGCCACCCGCCGCGCGATCGCCGACGCCGCCCTGCGCCTCTTCCTCGAACACGGCTACGACCGGGTGAGCATCAAGGACATCGCCGAAGCGGCCGACGTGTCGACGACCACGCTGTTCAAGCACTTCCCCGGCAAGGAGGCGCTGGTCTTCGACGAGGAAGCGGACCGCGAGGCGGAACTCGTCGCCGTCGTACGCGACCGCCCCGACGGCCAGGGCATCGTGGACGCGCTGCGCGAGCACGTCCTCGCCTCCTGGCTGGCGGTCGCCGCGCATCCCCGCCGAGCCGAGTTCACCGCCCTCGTGGACTCCACGCCGGCGCTCCAGCAGTACGCGGAACGCATGTGGACCCGGCACGCCGCCGCCCTCGCCGCCGCCATCGCCGAAGACGTCGGAGCCGGCCACGACGACATCACCTGCCATGCGCTGGCCCGTTTCGTACTGGAGATTCCCGCACTCACCCGAGGCCGCCGGGATCTCCGAGCCGCCGTCGAGGAAGTCTTCGACCTCCTCACCCACGGCTGGCGCCCACCCGCACCCGGCCTCCCGCCAGCCACAGACGCGTAATCTGCCGCCCTCAGGCCACCCCGAGCCCAGGCACGGGCCCTCGGTCCGGCGGACGCCGGATCGAGGACGGCCGCACGCCTCGGACGAACATCACTCCTCCCCACCCCGGCCCCAGGAACGATCTCTCCCCTGGGGCCGCCGCCTCCAGGGACGCACTCCACACCCCATCGGTTCACGCCCGGAACAGGCGCCTGCCACACCTGCAACAGACTCGATCGCAACGGCCCCCACCCCGGACCGGGCGAGTTCGATGGCGATGCCGGCAGTAGCGGCTGGTGCGTCCATCGCCGGCCCGGCACTCTATCTTGAGATCACCCGCTCCGCCGGAGCCGCAACGAGTTCGGGGGAAGGCATCTCATGACCCAAGCCATCGCCAAGGTACGCGGCCTGCCGACGGCAACAGTCGCGTGCTCGTACGGGGCGGCGGTGCTGACGCTGACGGGGCTCACCCAGGACGGTCACCTCGGCGATGCGATGTACGGGGTGATGAGCATGATCCTCATGGCCTTCCCGCTCTCTCTCGTCGGCGGCTCCTTGTACGGGACACTCCAACAGCTGTTCTATGACAAGAAGCATGAGGATCCCACCTACGGGATGGACTACCCGTACGGCTTGGATCACTTTCTCATGGCGTGGCCAGGGATCGTCACGGCGATCGTGCTGGCGTTCCTGCTGGCATGGCGGCGCACTCGCGCGGCAGGACGTGTCACGGGGTGGTTCCTGGCCGTTGCTGTCATCGTGGTGGGAGTGACGACCACCTTCGACGGCTGGGGGCCGCGCCGGCCCTACGGCTGGCCGTTCCTCGTCTACGGGCTAATCATGATCACCGGGTTGGCCGCCGTGAGAAGACCGGCCATGGACAAAACCGTCACCCGGAACGCCTAGTTCTGCTTTGCTGCCCATCCCCTGCACGGGCTGGGCCATGCGTGACGGCCAGTTCCAGCACGACACGTTGAATGAGTGCGCTCCCGGTCCTCTCGGATCTCGAAGTCCATCGCATCCCTCGTGGAGGGTGCTGCGACGACCACTAGAAGCAACGCCGGGCCCCGCGCCCTGTCGATCCACCCGCGGCACGCTAGCGCCCCGGCACGGTAGCCCGCCGCGGTACGGCAGCGCCCCTTCGGGACGGCCCACACCCTGTACCGTTCCCGCATCCGAGACGGGCTCCGCGCCCGATCGCTCCACGCTCGAACAGGCCCCGCCCGGGACGGTCCCCCGGGACGCCCCCTCCCCGGGATGGCCTTCGCTCCTGGGGTGGCCTCCGCTCCTGGGGTGGCCCCCGCTCCTGGGGTGGCCCCCGCTCCTGGGGTGGCCTCCGCCCCCGGGGGTGGCCCCCGTCCCCGGGGTGGCCCCCGCTCCTGGGGTGGCCCCCGTCCCCGGGATGGCCTCCGTCCCCGGGATGGCCTCCGTCCCCGGGATGGCCTCCGCCCCCGGGATGGCCTCCGCCCCCGGGTGGCCCCCCGTCCCTGGGATGGCCCCCGCCCCCAGGACGGCCCGTATCCGAGACCGCCTCGCATCCGAGACCGCCCCCACTCGGGGGATCCGGACCCGAAACATGCTCACACCCGCGTCGGCCCGCACCCGCGTCGGCCCGCACCCGCGTCGGCCCGCATCCGAGACGGCCCCGCATCCGAGACGGCCCCGCATCCGAGACGGCCCCGCATCCGAGACGGCCGCGCCCGAGGCCGGGTCCGCGCTTCCGCTGGAGAGACGGCTCCCCCTATTCGGGTGTCGGCCGAGGCGGTGACGCATGGGCGATGCGGCGACCACGACGTGCAGATCAGGGGTCGCGGAGCCGTACGCCCGTTCGGCGCGCTTCGCCGGACGTGGGCGGCCTGTCGTGCGGCGGGAGTCAGGGGAGGTCCGGGAGGGCGGCTTGGACGGGGGTGATGGTGCCGGTGGTCACCAGGAAGCCGCGTCCCGGCGGGCCGCCGACCGTGCCGCGCGGCAGCCGGATGTTGAACAGGTCTCCGTCCGTCTGCCCCTGCACCGCCAGCAACACCCCCGTACGCGACTTGCGGGCCTCGGCCACGAAGCCCCGGTAGGCGACCGCCAGGTCACCGGTCGTGCCGGCGATGAGCAGCCCGTGGTCCCCGTCGCGTCCCGAACGCAGCACCTCCTCCAGCGCCGTCCCCAGCGGCGCGTCCGCGTTGACGAGCTCGGCGTCGTCCACCATGACGACGTAGTCGTGCAGGTCGGCGATGAGTTCGGGCAGATTGTCCGCGTTGCCGTCCAGGACCGCGAGCAACCCGTCCAGCTCGCGCAGCGGGCTGCGCCGCGGCGTGACGGCGATGACCGGCGTCCCCTGCTGGATCAGGGACGTCGCGGCCGTCAGCAGCGCGGACGAGCGCCCGGACCGGGCCGGGCCCGCGATCACCGCCGCCGGCCCAT
Organism: Actinomadura luzonensis; assembly: GCF_022664455.2. Classification (NCBI taxonomy): domain Bacteria; kingdom Bacillati; phylum Actinomycetota; class Actinomycetes; order Streptosporangiales; family Thermomonosporaceae; genus Actinomadura; species Actinomadura luzonensis. The sequence continues at coordinate 400,824 of NZ_JAKRKC020000003.1, read as the reverse complement.
GCGCGAGGAGGTCGAGCCCCAGCGGCGCGAGGGCGTCGCCGCCCGCTCCCACCAGTGCCCACAGCGGTGACGGCGGCGTGAACGTCGGTTCGAGGCCGAGGGTCTCGGCCACGGTGATGCGCATCGGCAACGCGTCCACCCGCAACGGCGGGGGGCCCGGCCAGCGCCAGCCGCCCCTGCCGCCGCCGGACGACATGGCGTGCGCGGGCCCCGGCCGCCCCTGGGCGGGCGAGAACCCGCGGGCGTCCGCCGGACGGCCGGCTCCTGCGCCGGCGCCTCCGCCGGTGCGACCGCCGGAGAGGTGATCGCCCTCGGCGGGCGCGGTGATGGAGCGGGCGAGCGTCTGCAGGGCCGCGACCTGGGCGGGGCCGGACGGATCGGGGGAGAGCAGCGCGATGTGGTGCTCCACGATGCCGTTGTCGTCGAGGGACAGGGCACGCCCCGGCGGTATCGACGACGGCAGCCCCTTGAGCGGGAACCCGGCGAGGCCGTAGTCGGCCGGATCGGAGAGGCGGAGCAGCAACCGGTCGTCGAACACCGTGGACACCTGGCCCAGCAGCCCCGACCGGTCGCTGGTGATCACGGCCCGCAGGCCCACGGCCGGCCCCTCGCGCAGCAGTTGGAGCAGCGCCTCGATGAGCCGCCCGTAGTCGTAGCTCTCGAAGGCCGCCACGAAGCCCTCCCACCGGTCCAGCAGGAACACCAGCCACGGCAGCCGGTGCCCCGCCTGCCGGTACTCGGCCAGGGAGGCGTGCCCGGCCTCGGCCAGGAGCTGCTGGCGGCGGCCGACCTCGGCGCGGAGCCGGACGAGCAGGCGTTCGACCCGGTCGAGCTGGTCGCGGGTGACCACGGCGCCGCAGTGCGGCATCGCCACCAGCGGCAGCAGCGCCCCTGAGCCGCAGTCGATCGCGTGGAGGTGCACGTCGCCGGGGGAGACGTGGGCGGCGATGGAGCCGGCGATGGTGCGCAACGCCGTGGACCTGCCGCTGCGCGCGGCGCCCGCGATGAGCAGGTGGCCGCCGTGCGCCAGGTCGAGGGCGAGCGGCTGCCTGTCCTGCGCCCAGGGGCGGTCGGTGATCCCGAACGGGACCGGCTCCACTTCGCGGAAGCTGTCGTCGTCGCCCGGCCAGGCGGGGCGGCGGTGCTGAGGGCCGGCGCTGCCGGTGGGGAAGGGGCTGGTGCCGTGGGGCGGCGTGCCGTCGTGTTCGGGGTGTGCGGACGGGGGAGCGCCGAAGCCGGAGGGCGGGGTCGGGGCGGGCCTGGACACCGGGGGTGCGCCGGTCACCGCGGACGGGTGCACGTTGGCCTTCACCGGGCGGCCGGAGCTGTCGAACGACGGTTGCCCGGAGCCCTTCACCCGGGCTTGCGTCTGCGCCTGGGCCAGAGGGTCGCGGCGGAAGGGCACCCCCGTCGTGTGCAGGGGATGCGAGCCCCCTGGGACGGGCGGTGGCGGTGGAGACGGCGAGTCCGGGGAGGGCCGGTCCGAAGGCTGGAGGGCAGGGCCGGAGTCGATCGGGGCCGCGTGCAGGGCGCCGGGTTCCGCAGAAGCCGTGGCACCGGGGTCGACCGGGGTTCCGAGGAGTCCGGAGGGGGGCGCGTCCGGAGGCGTGGAGGAATCCCGGTCCAGGGGCGGCAGGGGGGCGAAGGGCGCGTCGCTGCAGGCGTCGGAGGCGTCGGAGGCGTCGTGGTGCGGTGACGAGGCGGTGAGGGCGGGCAGGGGCAGGACGAACAGGGTGGGGAGGGGGTCGAGCCAGGGGCTCGGCTGCGGCGGTACGCCGGTCAGCTCCGCCGCCTCGATGAGGGCGTCGGCCACCAGCGTCAGGTCGGTGACCGTCGACTCCTCCGCCGGCTCCGGCGGCCGGGGCAGCGGCCGCCCGAGAGCGCGCCAGGGCACGTCGACCACCCGCAGGCTCCCCGGCAGCGGCCCGGCCTCCGCGGACGCCCGCGCCGGGCTCCGCCCGCCCACGCGCGCGGTCTGCACGGCGATCGCCGCCCCCACCCCGGACCGCACGTAACACCGGCCCGGCGTGTTCTTGGAGATCTGGGCGGCGTCGGGCAGGTCGATGACGTCGGACGACTCGGCGGGCTCGGTCACCCGCAACGCGATCCGCAGCGACGTGTTGGCCTGGATGTCGGCCGTCACCACCCCGGCCGGGCGCTGCGTGGCCAGGATCAGGTGCACGCCGAGCGAGCGACCCCGGCGGGCGATGTCGACCAGGCCGGCGACGAAGTCGGGCAGCTCGGCCACCAGCGCGGCGAACTCGTCGATGATCAGCACCAGGCGGGGCAGCGGGACCGGCCCCGCGTAGTCGTCGAGGTCCTTCGCCCCCGCCTGGAACAGCAGGCGCTCGCGGCGGCGGAGCTCGGCCGCCAGCGAGTCGAGGGCGCGCTGCGTGAGGTGGCCGTCGAGGTCGCTCACCATGCCGACCGTGTGCGGCAGCCGCACGCACTCCTTGAACGCCGCGCCGCCCTTGTAGTCGATCAGCACGAACGTGAGCTGGTCGGGCCGGTTGGCGACGGCCAGCGCGCAGATCAGCGTCTGCAGCAGCTCCGACTTGCCCGCGCCGGTGGTGCCGGCGATCAGGCCGTGGGGGCCGTCGAGCCGCAGGTCGACCGAGAACGGCCCGTCGGGGCCGACGCCGATGAGCGCCGTGGTGGAGCCGCGGGCGCTCCAGCGGGCGGCCAGCCCGGCGCCGTCCGGGCTCGGCAGGCCCATGAGGTCGAGCAGGCGGACCGCGTCGGGCAGGTTGCCGCCGGGCGCCTCGCGGCTCACGTCGCGGATCGGCGCGAGAGCGCGGGCCAGGCGTTCGCACCAGGCGGGCGAGACGGAGTCGCCCAGCACCGGGCCGATCACGTCGAGGCCGCCGCCGCGCAGGTGGACCAGCCCGCCGGGGCCGCACGCCGCCACCGTCTGGCACTCCTCCGGCAGCAGGCGCTGGTCGTCGTCGATGGCCAGGGTGTAGACGCCCGAGCGCGGCCCCTGGCGCAGCACCTGCGGCATGTTGGGCAGGCCGCGCAGCACCTGGGCGCCGTCGAGGATCACCAGGACGTCGTAGGGGCGCACGTCGTAGGAGGAGAAGGCGGGCTGGTCGGCGCCGGAGCCGCCCAGGTCGTCCCAGCCGGTGGGGATCTTGCCCAGCTCGGGGATCTTGGTGTTCTGGCGCTCGTCGATGAGGGCGGCGAGCTCGGAGACGCGGCGGCCGGCCGACTCGGGGTCGACGCCGATCAGCGTCACGCACTCCTCGCCGCCGCGCGGCGCGCAGTGGGGCAGCCAGCGCAGCCAGCCCCAGCGGCGCTCGGCGTCGGCGTGCGCCGAGATGAGCACGATGGCGAGGTCGCGCGGGCTGTGCAGGGTGGCGGCCTGGGCGACGAGCCAGCTCGCCAGCCCCGCGGCGAACGCGCGCGGCCCGGTGACGCCCGCCACCCCGAGCCGGCGCATCGGCAGCGCCACGGGCACCGACCGGCAGATCGGCGGGTCGAGCGGCCCGCCCTGCTCCTCGGTGAGCCGCAGGTCGGCGGGCAGGTCGGCGAGCCCGACCCGGAGCCGCAGCGCGTCGGAGTCGTGGATGCGGCGCTCCCACAGCCGCCTGCGCGGCCCGGTGGCCGTGAGCAGCACCTGCGCGGGGTCGGGCGCGTCGGCGCGGCGGGCCGCCTCGTCGGCGACCCGGGCCCGCTCGACGGCCTCGTCGAACTCCTGGAGCCGCTCGCGGTGCTCCTTCAGCGCCTTCTTGTGCTGCTTCTTGCCGTGCCGGCGGTCGCTGAGCCACTGGCCGATCATGATGACCGGCGTCATCAGCGCGACGAGCAGGTAGTAGGGCTGCTTGAGCGCGAAGGCGAGGGTGACGCCGAGCACGGCGGGCAGCAGCGCGGCCAGCAGCTGCAGGCGCATGCCCTCGCTCCTGACCGGCTCCTTCGGCCGGACGAACGCGCGCTCGGGCTCGGGCCGCCGCAGCCGGGGCGGCCGGTTGTAGGCGACGCCGCCCTCGCCGAGCGGCGCCAGGTGGGCGTCCTTGGGCTCGACGGCGGTCAGCACGAACACCGACGTGCCGCAGGTGAGCACCGCCTGGTCGGGCCAGGGGACGGGCTCGGTGAGCGGCCGGCCGTCGAGCTGCGGCACCTCGGTGTAGCCTGCGGCGTGCTCGGCCGCCTCGCGCTCGGCGACCCGCGCGGTCAGCTCGGCCACCTCGTCGGCCCACCGCCCCTTGAGCTTGGGCCTCGGGGCCTCCTGCTGCGCCCGCCAGGTGCGCTCCACGGTGATCGCGTCGGGCGTCACGCGTACGGTGACCGCCTCGGGCGCGAGCGCCGGGTCGGCCACGGCGATCGCGCACATGGGGTCGGCGCCGATGACGTGCGCGCCGAGCCCCAGCCGGTGGACGGCGCCCGCCCCCGGCCCGCCCACCACCCGCACCTCGGCCACCCCGCCGGGCTCCTCGATCACCGTGGCCCTGGACAGCCGGGGGTCGAGCGTGACGAGGTCGCCGTCGCGCAGCACGGACGCGGCCCGGCGCGGGGTCGAGCGGCCGCCCGTCGCGCCACATGACCGGCGGCTCCGGCCCGGCCGCGTGCTCGGGCCGGCGCGGCGGAGGCACGTGCGGCCCGCCGCCGGCACCCGAAGGCCCGCCGACGGCACCCGAAGACCCGCCGCCGGCACTCGAAGGCCCGCCGCCGTGGCTCGAAAGCCCGCCGCCGGCGCCCGCAGGCCCGCCGCCGTGGCGCCCGGGGGCGCCGCCCGCGTCAGGGGCCAGGCCGTAGGGGGCGCGCGCCCTGGGCAGGCGGACGACCTGCGCCAGGGGCCCGTGCCCGTCGAGCGCCGCGCAGACCCGGCCCACGGTGGCGTCGTCGTCGCCGTCGATCACGACGTCACGGCCGCCCTGCCCGCCGAGCACGGTGAGCATGATCCGCATCGTTGGGTCTCCTCGCTCGACGACGGAGGGCATGATCCGGGCGCCAAGGTAGCGCCCGCAGCGAGGCTAGACCCGCTGGTTGACACGGATGGCATGAGAACGCGGTTCTGTGGATAAACGCGCGGGAAGGGTGTGACTTATGTGACGCAAGAGGCCGACTTAGCGGAGTAAATGCCGTTCCGTCAACTCGGTAGCGACAATAGGCATCGCTTATTCCTCATTGACATCCCGCCACCTGCGAAACGAGCATTGGTCCTCGCATTCCGCCCCCGCCACCCCGGCATGCCCCACATAATGGCGTGGATTCCGCAATTCACTTTGGGAGCCCCCCACCCATGAGGACCAGTGAAAAGCCTGCCGTCAACGCGACGGCCGGGCTGTCCGGCCCGGCCTCGCGCAAGCTCCCGGTGCCGCCCAGGGAACGCAAGCCGGCCCTGGCCGCGCTGGCCGTCCTGCTCATCCTCGGCGGCGCGCTGGCCACGACTCTGCTCGTGCTCAACAGCGGCGGCCGGGTGTCCGCCATCAGGGTCACCCAGCAGGTCGGCGCAGGCCAGCGGTTCCCGGCCGCGGCGCTGGAAGAGGTCAAGATCGCGGGCGAGGGCGTCGACTACGTGAGCTGGTCGCAGCGCCAGCAGGTCGCCGACAGCTTCGCGGCGGTCACGATCCTGCCCGGCACGCTGCTGACGAACCGGATGGGCGCCCGCACCAGCACCGAGCTCGGCGAGGGAAAGGCCACCGTCGGATTGGCGCTTAAACCCGGGCAAATGCCAGCGGGCATTCAGCAGGGCGACCGCGTTCAGGTCATTTACGTACCGAGCCGGACGAGCCAGGGCCAAACCCGCGTGCTCGCCCCCGACGCGCTCGTCTTCGCCGCCGGCGACAAGTCCAGGTCGGGAAATTCCGGCCAGCTCACGGTCGTGGTGGATTCCAGCGCCGCACCGGAAATAGTGGGTTTCGCCTCCACCGGCGAGATCGCCGTCGCCGAACTCCCGGGAGCACGCTGACGTGGGACTCATCGTGCTGGCCGCCGACAAGGGCGCGCCGGGCGTGACGACGGCCGCCACGGCGCTGGCCGCGGTGTGGCCGCGGCCGGTGCTGCTGGCCGAGTGCGACCCGGCCGGCGGCGACCTCGCCTACCGCCTGCCCGCCGCCGACGGCGGCGTGCTCAATCCCGGCAAGGGCCTGCTCACGCTGGGCGCCACCGCCCGGCGCGGCCTGGAGCCCGCGCAGATCCACCAGCACACGCAGAAGATCGTCGGCGGCCTCGACGTGCTGGCCGGGCTCACCCACGCCGAGCAGGCCACCGGGCTCACCTGGCTGTGGGGCCCGCTCGGCCGGGCGTTCGCCGCCATCCCCGACGCCGACGTGATCGCCGACTGCGGCCGCCTCGGCGCCCACCCCCAGATCGGCGACCTGCTGGCCGAGGCCGAACAGGTCGTGCTGCTCACCCGCGCCACCCTCGACCACGTCGCCCACCTGCGCGAACGCCTCCAGGTCAGCAAGGCGCACGGCGTCGTCGTGATCGCCGACCCGCGCGCCTACCGCGCCTCCATCGACGACGTGCGCCGCATCGTCGGCCCGTCCGTCCAGTTCGTCTACGGCCTGGCCCACGACCCCAAGGGCGCCGAGCTGCTGCGCGGCCAGTGGGGCGGCCGCCTCGACCGCTCGCTCCTCATCCGCACGGCCCGCGACCTCGCCGCGAGGCTGGTGAGCCACCGATGATCGATCACCTGCTGGTCAAGCGCTTCCGCCAGGAGGTCGGCGACCGCCTGGCCCACCAGCGCCGCCTCGACCAGGCCAACGGCCTGCCCGCGATGACCGGCGAGGACGAGCGCCAGTTCGCCAGGGCGCTCATCTCGCAGGTCCTGGAGGAGCACGCGCGCAGCGAGATCGGCCTCGGCCGCACGCCGCCCACCGCCGAGGAGGAGGAGGCGCTGGCCGCCGGCATCCACGCCGCGCTGTTCGGCGTGGGCCGCCTCCAGCCGCTCCTCGACGACGCCCAGGTCGAGAACATCGACATCAACGGCTGCGACCGCGTCTTCGTCAGCTACGCCGACGGCCAGGAGCTCATGCACGACCCGGTCGCCGAGTCCGACGACGAGCTGATCGAGCTGATCCAGATCCTGGCCGCGTACTCGGGCCTGTCGAGCCGCCCGTTCGACACCGCCAACCCGCAGCTCGACCTGCGCCTGCCCGACGGCTCGCGGCTGAGCGCGGTCATGGACGTCACGGTGCGCCCGGCGGTCTCCATCCGCCGCGCCCGCCTCGGCAAGGTCTTCCTCAGCGACCTCGTGGGCAACGGAACGATAGGCCCCGACCTGGGCCGCTTCCTGAGCGCGGCGGTCGCCGCCCGCAAGAACATCATGATCGCCGGGTCCACCAACGCCGGCAAGACCACGCTCCTCCGGGCCCTGGCCAACGAGATCCCGCCCAGCGAGCGCCTCATCACCGTCGAACGTGCCCTGGAGCTGGGCCTCGACCAGTTCTCCGAGCTGCACCCCAACGTCGTCGCCTTCGAGCAGCGCCTGCCCAACTCCGAGGGCCAGGGCGAGATCACCATGGCCGAACTGGTCCGCCGCTCGCTGCGGATGAACCCCAGCCGCGTCATCGTCGGCGAGGTCCTCGGCGACGAGATCGTCACCATGCTCAACGCGATGACGCAGGGCAACGACGGCTCCCTGTCGACCATCCACGCCAACTCCAGCATGGAGGTCTTCAACCGCATCGCCACGTACGCGCTGCAGGCGAGCGAGCGGCTGCCCATCGACGCCACCCACATGCTCATCGCCGGCGCGATCGACTTCGTGGTCTTCGTCGAGAAGCGCAACGACTACCACCGCGGCGGCAAGCTGCGCCGCTACGTCTCCAGCGTCCGCGAGGTCAACGGCTGCGACGGCCGCGTCCTGTCGAGCGAGGTGTTCGTGCCGGGACCGGACGGCGGCGCGGTGCCGCACGCCCCGGTCTCCTGCCTGGACGAGCTCATGGCGCACGGCTACACCCCGGGAGGCTGGTGACCGATGGGCCTGTCGACGAACCCGTTCGCCCTGCTGGCCGGCGCCCTCGCGGGCGGCGGGCTGTTCCTGCTGATCCTCGCGGTCCACGGCGTGCGCCCCCGCCCGCCGCGGCCGCGCCGCCACCTGGTCAAGACGCTGACCACGCGCGGCGCGATCGCCACCGTGACCGGCTCGCTGGTCCTGGTCATCACGCAGTGGCCGGTGGCCGCGGTGGGCTCGGTGCTGCTGGTGTTCGCCTGGCGCGGGCTGTCGGGCGGCGCGGCCGAGGAGCGGGCCGCCATGCGCCGCCTCGAAGGGCTCGCCGCCTGGACCGAGTCGCTGCGCGACACCATCGCCGGCGCCGCCGGCCTGGAGCAGGCGATCCCGTCGTCCATCAGGGCCGCCGCGCCGACCCTGCGCCCGCACCTGCGGGCCATGATCGACCGGCTGCACACCAGGATGGCGCTGCCCGAGGCGCTCGCGCTCTTCGCCGACGAGCTCGACGACCCCTCGGCCGACCTGGTGGTGGCCGCGCTCATCCTCAACTCCCGGCTCCGCGGCCCCGGCCTGCGCGACGTGCTCGGCGCGCTCGCCGTCTCCGCCCGCGAGGAGCTGGACATGCGCCGCCGCGTCGAGGCCGAGCGCCGCTCGACCCGCCGCAGCGTGCAGATCGTGGTGGTCACCGCGCTCGGCTTCGCCGCGCTGCTCGTGCTGTTCAACGGCGAGTACGTCGAGGAGTACCGCGGCCCGCTCGGCCAGGCCGTCCTGGCGGTGGTCGCCGGGCTGTTCGGCGCGGGGTTCGCGTGGATGCGGCGGCTGGCCAGGTTCGACAAGCCGACGCGGCTGCTGATGACCGGAAGGGGCGGCGATGGTTGAGGGCGCGCTGGCCGGAGCCGCGCTCGGGCTCGGCCTGTTCGTGCTGGTACGGGCGATCTTCCCGGCCCGTCCCGGCCTGGTGGCGCGGCTGCTCGCGCTGGACGCCGTCCGCGAGGACACCGGCGCGCCCCGCCTCCAGCTGCTGCTGCCCGAGGAGGAGGTCGGCGCGTTCCGCCGCAACCTCGGCGTGCGGATGGCCGCCTTCTACGCCGCCCGCGGCTGGGAGGTCAGGTCGGTCAAGTCGGACCTGGCGCTGGTCGGCCGCTCGTTCGAGGCGTTCCTCGCGACCAAGGTGCTGCTGGCCGCCAGCGGCCTGCTGGCGTTCCCGCTGCTGCTCGGCTGGCTCGTGCTCATGGGGTGGGGCGCCTCGCCGGCGATCCCGTTCTGGGTGGCGGTGCTCGCCGCGATCGTCTTCTTCTTCCTGCCCGACCTGCAGATCCGCAAGGAGGCGGCGGCCAGGAGACGCGACTTCCGGCACGCCGTCGGCGCGTTCCTCGACCTCGTCTCGATGAACCTGGCCGGTGGCCGCGGCGTCCCCGAGGCCCTGATGATGGCGGTCACGGTCAGCGGCGAGCAGCCCAACTGGGCGATGGGCCGCATCCGCGACGCCCTCAGCGGCGCGCGCATCGTCGGCATCACCCCCTGGCAGGCGCTCGGCCAGCTCGGCGAGGAGATCAACGTCGACGAGCTGCGCGACCTGTCCGCGGCGCTCGGCCTGGTGGCCGACGACGGCGCGAAGGTCCGCTCCTCGCTCACGGCCAGGGCCGCCACGCTGCGCCGCCGCGAGCTGGCGGAGATCGAGGGCCGGGCGGGCGAACGCTCGCAGTCGATGCTCGTCGCCCAGCTCCTGCTGTGCGCCGGTTTCGTGATCTTCCTGAGTTATCCCGCCGCGATGAAGATGTTGGGGGTCTCATGAACCATCCCTGGATCGACTATCTCCGCGCGTGCCTCGCGGTGCGCGTCCACCGGGCCAGGACGGCGCCCACGCGAGGCGCCTCCGCCGTCGAGTGGGTGATCATCACCGCCATCATCGCCGGGGTCGCGCTCGGCCTGGCGACCCTGATCAGGACGCTGGTGGAGCAGCAGCAGGGGCAGATCGAGCAGAGCTTCGGCGGTGGCGGCGGCGGTGGCGGCAACGGCGGCTAGGCCGCGCCCGGGCCGCGCCGCCCGAGCAGGTGAGCGCCCGGGCCGCCCGGCCCGGGCCGGTGAGCGCGGCTCGAGCGCGGTCGAGCTGGTGCTGCTCATGCCGGTCGTCCTCGCCGTGGCGCTGCTCATCGTGCAGGTGGCGCTCTGGTTCCACGCCCGGCAGGTCGCCGAGGCGGCCGCCCAGGAAGGAGCCAGGGTGGCCAGGGCGGCGCCGATCGACTCGGGCGCCTGGCAGGACGCCGCCACGGCCAAGGCCACCGAGATCGTCCGCGCGATCGGGCCCAAGCTGCTCGGCGGCGCGAACGCCACGACGTCCGAGAAGGAGCCCGACGAGCGGTTCGTCACCGTGACCGGCAGCGCCGTGCAGGTCATCCCGCTGCTGCCGCCGCTGGCGTTCACCATCAGCGCGACCGCGGGCGGGCCCGTCGAGTGCTTCCGTCCCGACAACGGCGGCGAGGACTGCCAGTGAACGCCGGCGGAGAAGGCGCGGAGCGCGGGTCGATGGCCGTCGAGACGGTCATGCTGGCCCCGGTCTTCCTGCTGTTCCTCATGTTCCTGGCCGGCGCCGGGGTGCTGGTGGAGTCGCAGGGCCGGGTCAACGGCGCGGCCAGGGACGCCGCCAGGGCCGCGTCCGTGCAGCGCACGTTCGACGAGGCCGAGGGCGCCGCCGAGGCCATCGCCACCGGCACGCTGACCGGCCCCTGCGGCTCGCCGCAGGTCTCGCTGGACGGCTCGCGGTGGCAGGAGGGCGGCCGGGTGGAGGCCGTCGTCACCTGCCGGCTCGACCTCGGCTTCCTCGGGTTCGGCGCGACCAAGGAGCTGACCGGCACCGCCGTGGTGCCGCTGGAGCAGTTCAGGAGGGTCGAGCGGTGAGGGAACGCGGGTCGATGTCGGTGTTCACCGTGCTGTTCTCCGTGGTCGCGTTCCTGCTGGCGGGGCTGCTGGTGGACGGCGGCGGGGCGATCAACGCCCGGCTGCGCGCCGCCGACGTGGCCGAGCAGGCCGCGCGGGCCGGCGCCGACCAGATCGACGTCGACCAGCTGCACGCCGACGGCGAGACCCGGCTGCTCGGCGAGGACCAGGTGTGCGCCCGCGCCGACGAGATCGTCGCGGCCCAGGGCGACGACGTGCGCGGCGGCCGGTGCGCGGTCGAGCAGAACCAGGTGACGGTGACCGTGTCGGTGCGCTGGCAGGCGTTCTTCCTCGGCGCGATCGGCTTCCCCGGATCGGACCTGACCGGCGAGGCCACGGCCGCGCCCCAAGCGAGATAGACCGAACGGCTTCACCCAGTGGCAGGCGGAACGCGCGAGGCAGGACGCTGAGGGCGGAAAGGAGAGGCGATGCCGACGCGAGAGCCGACGCGAGAGCCCGCGCGTCCCCACGGGCGTCACACCCCCGCGCGCATCCCGGCCAGGCGCCGCGCCGGTGACGTGCTCGCCGGCCTCGGCGCGCTGGTCCTGCTGGTCGCGCTCGTGGGCGGGGTGCCGTACGCGCTGCTCAGGTTCGGGCCGCGGATCAGTCTCAGCCAGTTCAGCCTGGAGACGTTCACCGGTCAGCTCGGCCCCTCCACGATCACGGCGCTGCTGGGCGTGCTGGTGTGGCTGGCCTGGTTCCAGCTCTTCGTGTGCGTGCTCGTCGAGGTGTACGCCGGCGTCCGCAGGATCGGCATGCCCGCCCGCGTGCCGCTGTCCGGCGGCACCCAGGCCATCGCCAACAAGCTCGTCGGGGCCGTGCTGCTGCTGTTCACGACCGGCGCCATGGTCGCGCCGATCGCGAAGCTCGCGCCGCAGCCGGCCGCGCCGCCGGTGACCGCGGTCGCCTACTCGGCGCCGATCGTCGAGAAGACGACGCTCGACACCCACAAGACCAAGAAGGTGTACGTGGTGCAGCCGCCGCACGGGCGCCACCACGAGAGCCTGTGGGAGATCGCGGAGAAGTGCCTCGGCGACGGCCGCCGCTACCACGAGATCTACCGGCTCAACCAGGCCAAGGAGCAGCCGGACGGCTCCCGGCTGCGCATGGCCGACCTCATCAGGCCCGGCTGGGTGCTCGACATGCCGGACGACGCCCGGCACGCGCACATCGTCCCGGTGGACCAGCCGCGCGAGCAGACGTTGCGCGAGCACCCGGGCCGGGCGCACGTCCCCGCGGACCGGCACGCCGAGCAGCGGACCGAACCCGAGCGGACCGAACCCAAGAAGGACACCGAGCACCGGGGCGGCGCCAAGCACCGGCTGCCCGAGCAGGAACAGCGCCAGGAACAGCGCCAGGAGCAGGGCCGCGACGCCGGGCCGCGCCGCGAGCAGCCCGTGCTGCGCGAGGCCCCGTCCGGCGAGCTGGTCGAATACCTCGCCTCGGCCTCGCTGGCCGCCGCCGGGCTGCTGTTCGTGCTCGCCCGCCGCCGCCGTGAGCAGCTCTGGAACCGGGTGCTCGGCCGCCGCATCGCCCGCCCGCACGGCGACGCCGCCGAGGCCGAGGTCGCGTTGCGGCTGGGCGGCGACGCGCCGGGGGCCCGCATCCTCGACATCGGCCTGCGGCTGCTCGGCGCCGAGCTGGCGGCCCAGAACCGCACCCCGCCCACCGTGTACGCGGCCCACCTGTCCCCCCGGACGCTCGACCTGTGGGTGCACCCGCCCGACCCCGACCCGCCCGCGCCGTGGACCGCGCAGGACGGCGGCCAGGTGTGGCGGCTGCCCGCCCACGAGGGCCGGCTGCTGGAGGACCAGCCGGGCGGCGCGCCGTACCCAGGGCTGGTGTCGATCGGCACCAACGCGGGCGGCCGGGTGCTCGTGGACCTGGAGGCCGCGCAGGGGCTGATCAACGTACGCGGGCCGCAGACCACGGCCGCGCTCGCCGCCATCGCCGTCGAGCTGGCCACCAACCGGTGGTCCGACCGCATGCGGGTCACGCTCGTCGGGTTCGGCGCGGAGCTGACCGCGATCGCGCCCGACCGGATCAGGGCCGTCGGCGGGCTGGCCGAGGTGCTGCCCGAGCTGGAGGCCGCCGCGGCCCCCCGCAGGGAGGTGCTGACCGGCCGGGTGACCGGCAGCCCGCGCGAGGCCCACTACCTGCTGTCCGCGGTCGCGCCCACGCACGAGGAGGCGCGCCGCCTGGCGCTGCTGGCCCGCCGCGACACCGCCGGGTACGTGGTCGCGGGCGACGTCCCGCACGCCACCTGGACGCTGGAGATCACCGAGGACGGCAAGGCCCGCATCGCCGAGCTGGGCTTCGAGGTGCAGGCGCAGCTCCTGCCGCGCCGCCACTACCGGGCGCTGGTCGAGCTGTTCCGCACCGCGGGCCGCATGGACGGCGAGCCGATCCCCGGCCCCGAGCCGCTGACCGGGCTGCACCCGCCGGCCGTCGAGATCCGCGTGCTCGGCCCCGTCGAGATCCTGGGCGTGCGGCCGCTGGAGGAGGGCCGGATGGCGCTGGCCGCCGAGATGCTGGTCTACCTGGCCACGCATCCGGGCGGCGTGCATCCCGTCGTGCTCGGCGGCGTGTTGTGGCCGCGCGGCGTGCAGTCCATGGTCAGGGACGCCACGATCGCCCGCGTCGCCGAGTGGCTGGGCCCCGCCCACCTGCTCACGGACGAGGCGGGACGGTTGCGGCTCGGGCCGGGCGTGCGGACGGACTGGATGTTGTTCAGGGAGCTCGTGCGCCGCTCGCACGGCGACCCGACGGCCCGGCCGATCCTGCTGGAGAAGGCGCTCGGCCTGGTCCGAGGGCCGCTGCTGACCGGCCGGCCGCCCGGCAGGTACGCCTGGCTGGCGGCCGAGGACCTGGAGTACGACGTCGCGGCCGAGGTGGCCGACGCCGCGCACCAGCTCTGCGAGCTGCGTCTCGCCCAGGGCCAGGCGGACGCCGCGGTGGCGGCCGTCCGCCAGGCGCTGCTGCTCGCGGCCGACGACGAGGGGCTCTGGCGCGACCTGCTGCGGGCCACCCACGCCACGCAGGACAACGTCCGGCTGCGGGCCGTCGTCGAGGGGCTCACCAGGCGGGCCGCCTCGCACCCGTACGGCGGGGGCCTGGCCCCCGAGACCGAGGCGCTGATCGAGGAACTGCTGCCCACGTGGCGCATCCACGTCGTGAGGGAGTCGTCGGCATGAGACGGATGACCGCTCTGATCGGGTTCGCGTTGTTGCTGCCGGCGGCGTGCGGGCAGGCGGAACGGGCGTACACGCCGGGGGAGGCGGCCACCGCGAGCGCCGCCGCCTCCCCGGCCCGGCCGGCGCCCACCGGCACCGCCCCCGCCACCCCCACCACCGCCGCCACCCCCGCGTCTGGCCCGGGGGCCATCGTGATGGGCGGCGGCAAGTTCCAGGTGCGCATCGACTGGCCCGCGAAGCCGGACCCCCTGCTCCGCCTGGTCACCGGTTACCTGGTCGCCACCAGGAAGGCGCTCGTCGCGGGTGACGATCGATACCTGCAGGATCTGGATCTCGAACTCTCGGCCGCTCCGCTGGCGTACGACTGGGTGCACGGCTACCTCGAGAAGGAGCAGACGGTGAGGGGCGTCACCCGGCTGTACAACCTGCGCGTCGCCGCCAAGGTCGGCAACGGCGTCCAGGTCAACGCATGCGTGGACGAGACGGGCGCGCGGGTCGTCTCGGCACGTACCGGGAAGGCCGTCTCGCCCCGGCCCCAATGGGTGCTCGCCCCCTACCTCCAGGCAGTGATCGCGCACCGGGGTGACGACGACGTGTGGCGGATCAGGGACATCCGCTACGACTTGAAAGGGTGCCCAGGATGAACCGACTCCTGTCGATGGCCGTCGCCGGTCTGCTGACGTTCCCCGGCGGGGCGACCCCGCCGCCGTCCGGCCAGACGATCGACGAGGGGCGGACGAAGGGCGTCGTGCTCAGCAACTCGAAGATCGTCATCTCGGGCAGCGGGGCCAGGGGCGGCAAGTCCGACGGTTACGTGCTCAAAAGACCCTGCTGGTACGAGCCCGGCATGGACGCGAGCGACATGCTCAAGTCGCAGGAGTCGCTGCGCGCGTACTTCTTCAGGTTCACCAAGAACGCCACGGAAGAGAAGTTCGAGAAGTTCATCAAGCAGTTCAAGGACAAGATCGGGCAGCCGGGCCGCTGGTGGGGGCCCGCGTACAACGCGGCCGACCCCAAGGGCGAGGCGTGCTTCGCCGATCTCGACCCCTTCGTCTTCGTCCCGCCGAACAACACGCCGCCCGCCGGCATCACCATCCAGGAGCTGGCCGAGATCGCCCGGGCCGCGCTGACCGTGCCCGAGCCCACGGTCCGGCTGAGCCCCGACGCCAAGAGCTACGTCAACCTGCCGACCTGGGTGTGGCTGGAAGGCATCGGCGAGCCGCGCAGGTCGGTGACCGCGACGATCCCCGGCGTCATGAGCGCGACCGTGGTCGCCACGCTGCGGGACGTCAAGATAGATCCCGGCACCACCGCCGACCGGGCCGAGGTGACCGAGAGCGGCTGCGGCACCGCCGGGAAGCCGTACGTGAAGGGCGGCACGTTCGCCTGCGGCGTGCGTTACCTGCGCTCGTCCATCGACCAGCCGCAGGAGAAGTACACGCTGACGGTCACCACCGTGTGGCCGGTCGCCGTCCAGGGGGACGTGGTGCCGTTCCAGTTCGCCCCGGTCGAGGTGGGCACCACCCGGGACGTCCCGGTCGGCGAGATCCAGAGCAACGTCCGGCCCGGGTAGGCCCCGCCCGCCTCAGGTGAGCGGGCCCTTCAGGTGAGGACGGCGGCGAGCGGGGCCAGCTCCGGCTGCTCCGCCGCCTCGGCCAGCACGTCCTTCAGCACCGCGTCGTGCGTCGGGCCCGCCTCGGCCAGCAGCTCGCGCCCGGCCGGGGTGACCTCGGAGTAGATGCCGCGCCGGTCGTCCTCGCACAGGTAGCGCCGCAGCAGACCGCGGTTCTCCAGGCGGGTGACCAGCCGGGTGGTGGCGCTCTGGCTGAGCACGACCGCGCGGGCGAGCTGCTGCATGCGCATGTGCCAGCCGTCCTGCCGGCCCAGCACGTCCAGCACGGTGTACTCGCTCACGCTGAGCCCGTGCTCCTTCTGCAGCGCCCGCTCCAGCCGGTCCTCGATGCGCGCGTGCAGCGCCGCGAGAGTACGCCAGCCCTGGGCACGCGCCTCGACGGCGTCATCGGCGAGGGGCATCTTCCAGTCTCCTTGGCGATAGTGGGCGTGTGCAAACACCACACCCGCCCACTCTATGCCGTCGCCTCAGTCGAAGAGCTCGTCCACGCTCTCGACGGTGACCGCCTTGGCCACCCAGGAGAGCAGGAGGTCACGATCCTCGCAGGCGCGGATGCGCTCCTGCGCCTCCTCCGGCACGGAGAGCCCCCTCGTCCTCAGGACGGTGAGGATCGATTCGGCTTCTCCTTGCGCGATGCCTTGCTCGACGCCTTGCGCGATGCCGTCGTCGATCAACTCGCGGAACAGCTTGCTGCGAGGCTCCTTGAAGGTGCCCATAACCATCATGATCTCCTTGAACGTGGCGACGGCGGACTCGGGTAGCACCGAGAGCACGAGGTCAGAGTAACCCTGCGCCTCCTCCGGCAGGTGCTCTTGTGACTCGTGCAATGTTTGCAGGACCTTAAAGCCCTCCTCCGTGGAGCCGTGCACGATCGCGGACAGGGCGGTGAGCTCGGGCTCGGCGATCGCCTGTTCGAGATCGGTGATCATCGGCACCTGCTGCGGACCGAGGACGATCGGGCGGAGGGTCCATCCCGGATGGCCCATCTCGATGGGCTTCGCGCAGCGCAGGGCTTCCTGCGGATCGGGGCAGAAGACCAGCAGGATGCACGGGCACTTGATGCGGGCCCGCAGGGTGGTCAGGTAGACGGGCCAGGACCAGGTCTTCTCCTCCCGGTGCTGGCGTTGCACTTCCAGGACGACGCCGGAGACCGGCTTGCTGCCGTCCAGGACGACGACCGAGTCCGCCCGGTATTCGGTGGGGACGCAGTTGGTGAAGTCGGTGCTTTCGAGCCGTGCCTGGGTGAAGGACGGCACCGGCACGCCCATCTCGGTGAGCAGAGTGGCCACCAAAGACGGGCGATGCCGGACCAGTTCGATCAGGAACTCGTGTTCCTGGGTGGGGGACATGGCGAACACATTACCGAATGTGCTCGACCTATTACGTTCAGTAGACGTTACGTCCCGATTCGTGGGCGATCAGCCACTCCTTGACCGGTACGCCGTAGTAATACCCGCCGTACCCCCCGCCGCTGGGCAGCACCCGGTGGCACGGCACGAACGGGGCGATGAGGTTCTGGGCGCAGGCCGAGCCGGCGGCGCGGGCGGCGCTCCGCGGCAGGCCGGCGCGTTCGGCCAGCTCCGCGTACGACACGGTGGTGCCCGCCTTCACCTCGCGCAGCGCCGCGTGGAGGCGCCGCCGGGTGGGCGAGCCGGGCTGCTCGACGGGTACGGCGTCCAGCGCGTCGAGGTCGCCCGCCAGGTACGCCCGGGTGGCCTCGGTCGCCGCCCCCAGGTCGTCCACCACGTCCAGCCCCTCCGCCTGCAGCGCGGGCGTGAGCCGGACGAACATCTCGGCGGGCTCGGCGGTGAAGCCGGCCGCCACCAGCACGCCGTCGCGGGCCAGCAGGGCCAGCGGGCCGACGGGGGTCGGGACGAGCTGTGCAGCGATCATGATGAGCTCCAGAGGTGAAGTGCGGCGTAGGCCCGCCAGGGCCGCCACCGTTCGGTTTCGTCGTCGGGGATGCCCAGGGCGGCCATCCGCTTCCTGAGCACGAGGTCGCCCGCGGGCCAGGCGTCCGGGTCGCGCAGCGCCCGCAGCGCGACGTAGCCGGCGGTCCACGGGCCGATGCCGGGCACGTCCAGCAGCGCCGCGACGGCCTCGGCGGGGTCCTGGCCGCCGTCCAGGTCGAGCTGGCCGCCGGCGAGGCGGGCGGCCAGCTCCTTGAGGGTGGCGATGCGGCGGCCGGTGAGGCCGAGCCCGGTGAGGTCGGTCTCCAGCAGGTGCTCGGGCGTGGGGAACAGGCCGCCGGGGGCGGCGGCGCGGGCGACGATGCGGCCGAGCAGCGTACGGGCCCCGGCGACGGACACCTGCTGCCCGACGACCGCCCGCACGGCCAGCTCGAACCCGTCGAACGCCCCCGGCACCCGCAGCCCCGGCCGGGCCGCGACCAGCGGCCCGAGCGAGGTGCGGCCGAGCGCCTCGGAGATCGCGTCCGGGTCGGCGTCCAGGTCGAGCAGCCGGCGGCAGCGGGCGACGACCCGGGCGAGCTGCCGCGTGTCGGTCACCGCCACGTCCAGCGCGACGTGGCCGGGCCGGGGCGTGAGCGTGATCGTCCCGCCGGGGACGGCCCGCTCGTAGGAGTCCCGGTCCGCGCGCTCCAGCCCCGGGATCGCCCGCGCGGCCAGGAACGCGAAGACCGCGTCGGCGTCGAACGGCTCCCGCCGGTGCAGCCGCAGCCGCAGCAGCGCGGGGTCGGAGGCGTCCGGGCGGCGGCCGGCCGTGGCGCGCAGCTCGCTCGGCGTGAAGCCGTACGTCTCCCGCATCGTCGCGTTGAACTGCCGCACGCTGCCGAACCCGGCCGCGAACGCCACGTCGGTGACCGGCAGCCCGGTCTCCGTCAGCAGTTGCTTGGCCAGCAGCAGCCGTTTCGTCCTGGCCACCGCGAGCGGCCCGGCCCCCAGCTCGGCGGTGAACAGCCGGTGCAGGTGCCGCTCGGTGATGTGCAGCCGCCGGGCGAGCCCGGCGACGCCCTGCTCGTCGGCGGCGCCGTCGTCGATCAGCCGCAGCGCGCGGCCGATGAGGTCGCCCCGCAGGTCCCACCCGGGGTCGCCGGGCGAGAGCTCGGGACGGCACCGCTTGCACGGCCGGAACCCGGCCGCCTCCGCCGAGGCCGCGTGCCGGTAGAAGCGCACGTTCCTGGAGGAGGGGGTGCGGGCCGGGCAGATCGGACGGCAGTAGATGCGGGTCGTCGTCACCGCCGTGTAGAAGCGCCCGTCGAACCGGGCGTCCCTGGCGGAGACGGCCCGGTAACAGGAGTCGAAGTCAAGCTCCAGTGGCGACATGCCTTCGACGGTACGCCCTGCCCGCGAGCGGTGACTGGCGGATTTCGGACGTCAGCGTCCCTCCCCCGGACGCGGGCGTCCCTACTTGGACGAGACCCCGACCCCCAGGTCGAACTCCCGGTACACGCGCGCCCAGAACCCGTCACGCAGCCACACCCGCGCCTCCGGGAACGGCCGCAGCGAGTGGCCCAGCTCCTTCTCCGCCTCGATCAGCAGCTCGGTGTCGATGACGGTCGGCAGGATGGGGCCGGGCAGCAGGTCACGGATGTTGTCGCGGCCGCGGGTGAGGATCCACTTCTGCGCCACGTGCTCGCCCACGTCCTCGACGCGCGGCCTGGACGGGCCCAGCTTGGCCACCTGCCCTGGCTTGACGTGCGGCTTGACCGGCGCGCGGCCGGCGAAGACCTGCGCGGGCGACGGCGTGACCGGCGGGGCGACCGCCACGGGCTGCGGGGCGCGGCTGAAAAACGGTCTTAGGAAATCAGCGGAGATCACTTCAACGGTGTCGGACTCCCACACCAGGCGCTCGGCCTGGTTCGTGCCGTACGGGGGCTCGACGCCCCACAGGTGGATGCGCACCCCGTACGCCTGCGCCGCCTCGACGGCCGGGACCATGTCCTCGTCGCCCGCCAGCAGGATGGTGTCGGTGACCGCGTGGTGGCGGGCCAGCGCCTCAAGATCGCTCCTGATCTGCGCGTCCACGCCTTTCTGCTGGCCACGGGCGTTCAGGTTGCCAAGTCGTACCTTGACCCAGGGAAGCTGGGCGATGACTCGCTGGTCGACGGTCGGCACACGGTCGCGGGCGGCGTCATACCAATAGATCCGCAAGAGTTCGCCAGAAATACGTTCCTCTGCATGTTTCTGCAGGCTCTGGATGAGCTCATCTGCGGCCACCCGATATTCCTTGCGTTCCTTCGCACCCAGCAGCACTTCACCAGCCGCCGCGTACAGATAACCGACATCCACCAGGACGGCGTACTTGGCTGCCACAGGATGCGGCATGAGGTCTGGGATGGCCATGTCGTCCTCCAGGCCGCGGTGTTAGTTGATCGGCTGACTATATACGCCTACTTTCTCTAGATAGTCCCAACTCCCGGGGAACTTGACACCCGATTCCCAGGATCTATCTAGGGTAGGGCGCTCATCCGCCATGCCGACTTCCCGGGAAGGACAGGCTTACGCATACCTCTAGCTGGGTTTCGCCACCTTTGCGGCTGGGGTCGCGGAGCGGGCTCCGGCGCCGCCTGCCGGGTGGCCAGCGCGACCACCAGGGCGGCGAGCTCCTCGGGTGTGGCGTCGCCGCGGACGACGCGCAGGTGCGGGGTGTCGGGCCGGCTCACAGCGGGATGTTCCCATGCTTCTTGGGCGGGAGCGAGGCGCGCTTGTTGCGCAGCGCGCGCAGCGCCCGGACGACCTGCGGGCGGGTTTCGGACGGCCGGATCACCGCGTCCACGTAGCCGCGCTCGGCGGCGATGTACGGGTTGGCCAGCGTGTCCTCGTACTCGGTGACGCGCCGGGCGCGCTCGGTGTCGGGGTCGTCCGAGGCGGCCAGCTCGCGCCGGTAGAGGATGTTGACCGCGCCCTGCGCGCCCATGACCGCGATCTGCGCGGTGGGCCAGGCGAGGTTGACGTCCGCGCCGAGGTGCTTGGAGCCCATGACGTCGTACGCGCCGCCGTACGCCTTGCGGGTGATCACGGTGATCAGCGGGACGGTGGCCTCGGCGTAGGCGTAGAGGAGCTTGGCGCCGCGGCGGATGATTCCGTTCCATTCCTGATCGGTGCCGGGCAGGAATCCCGGAACATCGACAAAAGTCAGGATCGGAATATTGAACGCATCACATGTTCGAATAAAGCGGGCCGCCTTCTCCGATGCGTTGATATCCAGACAACCTGCGAAATGCATCGGCTGGTTCGCGACCACGCCCACCGACTGGCCGTCCACCCGCCCGTAGCCGACCACGATGTTCGGCGCGAACTGCGCGTGGACCTCCAGGAACTCCCCGTCGTCCAGCACGTGCCCGATCACCTCGTGCATGTCGTACGGCTGGTTCGGCGAGTCGGGGATCACCTCGTCCAGCTCGGGATCGGGATCGAGGTCGTCGGCCGCCTGGTAGGCCGGGGGCTCGTCGAGGTTGTTGGACGGCAGGTACGACAGCAGCGCCTTGACGTAGTCGAGCGCGTCGTTCTCGTCGGCCGCCTGGTAGTGGGACACGCCCGACCTGGTGCTGTGCGCGTGCGCCCCGCCCAGCTCCTCGAACGTGACCTCCTCGCCGGTCACCGTCTTGATGACGTCGGGGCCGGTGATGAACATGTGCGACGTCTGGTCCACCATCACCACGAAGTCGGTCAGCGCGGGGGAGTAGACGTGGCCGCCGGCGGCCGCGCCCATGATGAGCGAGATCTGCGGGATGACGCCGGAGGCGTGCACGTTGCGCTTGAAGATCTCGGCGTACAGGCCGAGCGCGACCACGCCCTCCTGGATGCGCGCGCCGCCGCCCTCGTTGATGCCGATGATCGGGCAGCCGGTCTTGAGCGCCAGGTCCAGCACCTTGACGATCTTCTCGCCGTACACCTCGCCGAGCGAGCCGCCGAAGACGGTGACGTCCTGCGAGAAGACGCAGACCTGCCGCCCGTCGATCGTGCCGTGCCCGGTGATCACGCCGTCGCCGTACGGCCGCCGCTTCTCCAGCCCGAACATCGTCGAGCGGTGCCGGGCGAACTCGTCGAACTCCACGAACGAGCCCTCGTCCAGCAGCGCGAGCACCCGCTCCCGCGCCGTCATCTTGCCCTTGGCGTGCTGTTTCTCCACCGCCGCCGCGGAACCGGCGTGCACGGCCTCGTCGAGCCGCCGCTCCAGATCGGCGATCTTCCCTGCGGTGGTGTGAATGTCCGGCTGCTCCGGCAGTGGCTCCGCGGTCGCACTCATGCGCGCAAGGCTAACCCTTCCTCCTAGAGTGGGGCCATGACGGATGCCGTTCGCACGCACGGCCTGGTCAAGAGATACGGGCAGCAGGTCGCGGTGGCGGGGGTCGACCTGGTCGTCCCGGCCGGCAGCTTCGCGGGCCTGGTCGGCCCGAACGGGGCGGGCAAGACCACCACGCTGAGCATGATCACGGGGCTGCTGCGGCCGGACGGCGGCACGGCCGAGGTCGACGGGTTCCACGTCTGGCGCGACCCGGTCGAGGTCAAGGCGCGCATCGGCGTGTTACCGGAGGGGCTGCGGCTGTTCGAGCGGCTGTCCGGGCGCGAGCTGCTGGTGTACGCCGGGCGGCTGCGCGGCATCCCCAAGGCCGAGGTCGAGCGGCGGGCGAGCGAGCTGCTGGCCGTGATGGACCTGACGGGCGCCGCCGACAAGCTCGTGGTCGACTATTCCACCGGCATGCGCAAGAAGATCGGGCTCGCGGCGGCGCTGCTGCACAACCCGTCGGTGCTGTTCCTGGACGAGCCGTTCGAGGGCGTCGACCCGGTGAGCGCGAACACGCTCACCGAGGTGCTGCGGGGCTTCACCGCCTCCGGTTCCACCGTGATCTTCTCCAGCCACGTGATGGACCTGGTCGAGCGGCTGTGCGACTGGGTGTCGGTGATGAACCAGGGGCACATCGTCGCGCAGGGCCCGCTGGAGCAGGTCCGCGGCGGGCGCAGCCTGAACCAGGCGTTCCTTGAGCTGGTCGGCGGCACGGCGCACGCCCGCGGCGGCGGCCTCGCCTGGCTCGGCGCCAAGGCCCGCGACCTCCAGCGACCCACGCGGGCCCGCGACGAGGGCACGCCGTGACCACGGTGGCGCTGTTCGCGCAGCTCAAGCTCCGCCTCCTCGCCGGCAACCTGCGCGGCGACCTCCAGCGCAAGCTCGGCTTCCTGTTCACCACGGCCCTCGCCCTCGGCCTGGCCGCGCTCGGCTTCTTCCTGATGAGCCTGCTGCGCCTGGCCCCGCCCGACGTCGCGGCCGAGCTGGTGATCGTCGCCTTCACCCTGTTCCTGTTGGGCTGGATGATCGTGCCGCTGATGGCGTTCGGCCTGGACGACACGCTCGACCCGGCCAAGCTGGCGCTGTTCCCGCTGCCGACGCGCCGCCTCGCGGTGGGCATGTTCACCGCGTCCGTGACCGGCGTCTGGCCGCTCGCGATGCTGGCCGTCACCGCGGGCGCGCTCGTCGCGCTGCCGGCCGGGCCCGGCGGGGTGCTGCTCGGGGTGCCCGCCGTGCTGCTGCAGTTCGCGCTCTGCGTGGTGACCTCGCGCCTGATCACCACGTCGCTGTCCAGCGCGCTCCGCACCCGGCGCGGCCGGGACGTGCTGGCCGTGGCCGCCCTGCTCGTCGTGCTGCTCGCCCAGCTCCCCAACCTCATCGTCAACCGCGGGCTCGGCGATCCCGCGGCCATGCTGCACGCGCTGGCCGGCGTGCTGCGCTGGACCCCGTCCGGCATGGCCGCGCACGCCATCGCCGACGGCGGCCTGACCGGCCTCGGCGAGCTGGCGGTCGTGGCGGCGCTGGTGGCGGCGGTCGGCTGGCTGTGGATCAGGGCGCTCGGCCGGGCGCTGGTCACGCCGGACGTCTCCACCCAGGCGGCCTCCGTCCGCAAGGACAGCGGCTGGGCCGACCGCGTCCTGCCGGACGGGCCGCTCGCGGCCGTGGTGGCGAAGGAGCTGAAGTACATCAGGCGCGAGCCGAGGTTCCGGGTGGGCTGGTTCAGCGCGGTCGTGGTCACGCTGGTGTTGTCGTTCTCGCTCAGCCGCACCACCGAGGGCGGCCCCGGCCAGGCGACGCCCATCGTCATCACCACCGTCGGCGCGCTGATGATCGCCATCCAGTCGGGCAACGCGTTCGGCGTGGACGGGCGCTCCCTGTGGATGAACGCCGTCACCTTCGGCTCGGAGCGCGGCCTCGCCACCGACCTCGCCGGCCGCCACCTGGCCAACGCGATGATCGCGGTGCCGCTGCTGGCCGTGATCGGGGTCGGCGCGGGCCTGTTCAGCGGGCAGCCGGGGTCGATCCTGCCCGCCGTGCTCGGCGGGTGGGGCGCGCTCGGCGTCGGGCTCGGGGTCGGCTCGGTGACCAGCGTCGTGCTGCCGTACTCGGTGCCCGAGCGGATGAACGCCTTCAGCAGCGCCGCGCCCGGCCAGGGCGGGCAGGCGTTCGCGTCCTCGCTCGGGGCGATGGCCGGCATCGCGCTCCTGGCGCTGCCGTTCCTGGTGCCGCTGGCGTTCGGGCTGGTGTGGGTCGCCGCGGTGGCTCCGTTCTACGGCCTGCTGGTCGAGACGCTGGGCCGCCGCCTCGCCGCGAAGATCGGCTTCGCCCGCCTGCCCGAGCTGATGGCGGCCGTCTCCAAGGGCACCTGAGCAGTGGTCTAGTCCAATAAGTGAGACCGGTCTACGGGCTCAGAAATCGACTCGCTACCCTTCGAAGCATGATTGACCAGGGGCTCGAACGTCGCAGCGCGGCCGTGACGGAGATGCCGGACGAGCTGCGCCACGATGTGCGGCTGCTCGGCAAGCTGCTCGGCCAGGTGCTCGCCGAACAGGGCGGCGAAGACCTGCTGGCCGACGTCGAACGGTTGCGCAAGGCCGTCATCGCGGCGCGCAAGGGCGAGATCTCGGCCGATGTGATCACCGACATGGTCGCCGGTTGGGAGATCGAGCGGGCGGTCGAGGTCGCCCGCGCTTTCACCTGCTACTTCCACCTGGCCAACCTGGCCGAGGAGCACTACAGGATCCGCACGCTGCGCGAGCGGGACGCCGAGGGCAGGGTCCAGCGCGAGTCGCTGGCGCAGGCCGTCCACGAGCTGGGCCACGACCGCGTGACCGAGCTGCTGGACGGCCTGGAGCTGCACCCGGTGCTCACCGCGCACCCGACCGAGGCGCGCAGGCGGGCCGTCGTCACCGCCATCCAGCGCGTCAGCCACCAGCTCACCGAGTACAACACTCCCGGCCGCGGGGCCTCGGAGCGCGCCGAGAGCAAGCGGCGCATGCTGGAGGAGATCGACCTGCTGTGGCGCACCGCCCAGCTCCGCTCCACCAAGCTCGACCCGCTCGACGAGGTGCGCACCGCGATGGCCGCCTTCGACGAGACGCTGTTCCGCATGGTGCCGCAGGTCTACCGCGCGCTCGACGCCGCGCTCGACCCGGCGACCGGCACCCGCCCGCCGCAGGCCAGGCCCTTCATCCGGTACGGGAGCTGGATCGGCGGCGACCGCGACGGCAACCCGTACGTGACCGCCAAGGTCACCCGAGAGACCATCCAGATCCAGTCCGAGCACGTGCTGGCCGCGCTGGAGACCGCCTGCGCGCGCATCGCCCGCACGCTGACCGCCTCCGCCCAGTTCGCGCCGTGCTCGCCCGAGCTGAAGACGGCGCTGGCCGAGGCCGTGGCCGCGCACCCGGAGACCGTCTCCGAGCTTGCCACCCGCTCGCCGCGCGAGCCGCACCGGCAGTGGCTGCTGTTCGTGGCCGCGCGCATCGCCGCCACCCAGCGCCGCCACCTCGACCTGGCCTACCGCTCGCCCGCCGAGCTGCTGACGGACCTGCGGCTGGCCCAGGACTCGCTGGCCGCCTCGGCGCCGCGGCAGGCGTACGGGGAGCTGCAGCACCTCATCTGGCAGGTCGAGACGTTCGGCTTCCACCTCGCCGAGCTGGAGGTGCGCCAGCACTCCCAGGTGCACGCGAGCGCGCTGGAGGAGCTGCGGGCCGGCGGCGAGCTGTCGGAGCGCACCGAGGAGGTGCTGGCCACGATCCGGGTGATCTCCTGGATCCAGGAGCGCTTCGGCACCACCGCCTGCTCCCGCTACGTGGTGTCCTTCACCCGCTCGGCCGACGACATCGCGGCCGTCTACGAGCTGGCCCGGCACGCCCTCGGCGACCGCGCGCCGGTGCTGGACGTGGTGCCGCTGTTCGAGTCCGGTCAGGACCTCGCCAACTCGCCGGACGTGCTCAGCGGCATGCTGGAGATCCCCGAGATGCGGCAGCGGCTGGCCGACAACGGCCGGCGCATGGAGATCATGCTCGGCTACTCCGACTCGGCCAAGGAGCTCGGCCCGGCCGCCGCCACCCTGCGCCTGTACGAGGCCCAGGAGGCGCTGACCAGGTGGGCCGCCGAGCACGACGTCAAGCTGCGGATGTTCCACGGCAGGGGCGGCGCGCTCGGCCGCGGCGGCGGCCCGGCCAACCGGGCGGTGCTGGCCCAGGCGCCGGGCTCGGTCGCGGGCCGGTTCAAGGTCACCGAGCAGGGCGAGGTCATCTTCGCCCGCTACGGCCACATCGCGATCGCCCGCCGGCACCTGGAGCAGGTCACGAACGCGGTCCTGCTGGCCTCCTCGCCCACCGTGAGCACCCGGACGGCGGCCGCCGCCGAGCGGTTCCGCGGGCTGGCCGAGCGGGTGGCGGTGGCGTCGGAGCAGGCGTACCGGGCGCTGACCGAGGCCCCGGGCTTCCCCGAGTGGTTCGGCCTGGTCAGCCCGCTGGAGGAGATCGGCACGCTGCGGCTCGGCTCGCGGCCGGCCCGGCGCGGCCTTGGCGCGCCGCGCTCGCTGGACGACCTGCGGGCGATCCCGTGGGTCTTCGCCTGGGCGCAGACCCGGGTCAACCTGCCCGGCTGGTACGGCCTCGGCACCGGCCTCGCCGCCGTCGGCTCGCTGGACGAGCTGCGGGCGGCGTACGCGGAGTGGCCGCTGTTCAACGCGCTGCTGGACAACGCCGAGATGTCGCTGGCCAAGACCGACCGCTCGATCGCCAAGCGCTACCTGGCGCTCGGCGGGCGCGAGGACTTCGCCCGGCAGGTCATGGAGGAGTACGACCGCACCCGCGACCTGGTGCTCCGCGTGACCGGCCACACCCGGCTGCTGGAGAACCGCAAGGTGCTCTCGCGCGCCGTGCAGCTCCGCGACCCGTACGTGGACGCGCTGTCGCACCTGCAGCTCCGCGCCCTGCGCGCGCTGCGCACCGAGAACCCCTCGGAGCGCGAGCGCGACCGGCTGTCCACCCTGCTGCTCCTGTCGGTGAACGGGGTGGCGGCCGGCCTGCAGAACACCGGCTGACGCCCGCTCAGCCCTCCCCGGCGGCGGGGGCGGGCGGCTCTCCCCGCAGCAGGCGGGCGAGCCGCCGCACGCCCTCGCCGTCGAAGGCGGCCTCCCGGTCGCCGAAGCACACGCCCTTGCCGCGGAAGTCGTTGAGCACCAGCGGGGCGCCCTGCGCGACGGTGAGCCTGAGGCCGCTCTCGTACTCGGCGGCCGACTCCGCGGGGTCCTCGACGGCCGTCACGTCCGCCCATCGGACCAGGCCCGAGGTGGTGGCGGACATCATGCTCTCGCGGGCCCACGCGAGGTGCGTCGTGGTGAACAGCAGCGCCACGTAGCGGCCGAACTCGCCGGGCAGCGCGCACCGGCACATCGCGACCAGTTCCTCCTCGCCGGTCAGGGTGCCGGCGAGCGCGTCGCGCTGCGTGTCGCGCAGGCCCTTCTCGAACTCGCCGGCCCGCGCGGCGAGCAGCGCGACGGCGCGGGCGCGCCTGGCCTCCGCGGGGCTCCGCCAGACGGGGGCCGCCGCCGCCGCGCCGCGGAAGTCGTGCCCGCACTCCGGGCAGGTCAGCAGGACGGTCTCGGTGCGCGGGGCGCGGCAGCCGGGGCAGAAGGCGGTGAGCCCGGCGGTCTCGAAGTCGGCGCTGTCGCACGCGGCGCAGACCCGGGACAGCGCCTTGTCCTTGACGTCCTGCTTGCCGGCCTCGTCCTCGACGAGTTGCAGCAGGAGCAGGGCGATCGACCGGTAGGGGTGCTCGACGTCGAACCCGGCGGCGCTCTTGGCCAGGCCGCTGGTCTGCTTCGCCTGCGCCGCGTCGGACTGCTCCTCGTTCGTCCGGCTCTCGCGGTCGGGGTCGACCAGCAGCGTGCGGTCGCAGACCCGGCAGCGGTGGCGGACCCGGAGGCGGCCCTGCTCGCGCAGCGCCTCCCTGATCAGGGACTGCCCGTGGATGAGCTCGATCCACGCGGCGGCCTCGCCGGGCATCCGGACCGGCTCCTCGCCGGGAGCCGTGGCGCCGAGCAGGCGCACCAGCTCCTTGAGCGCGCCGGCGTCGGGGGTCTGCCCGGCGGCCGAGGGCTCGGCGAGGATCTCCTGGGCCGCCTCCTGGAGCGCCGTGACCTCGGCCGGGCCGAGGAACAGCGCCTGGCCGGTGTCGTCGCGCGTGAATAAGCACCCTGGCGAAACGCTCATGGCTTCCCCTCCCCTTGCCAGGCCGTAGGGCAACGATAGGGCGGCGCGCCCCGGCGAGGAGGGCGCCGCCTGTGCCCTTTTGGTGACTGTTCAGTCACTCAATGCGGTGAAGAAGGCGATGATGTCGTCGGTGAGCGCCTTCGTCGCGGTGTGGGCCGTGTAGTGGCCGTGCGCGGGGGCGGGCAGCGTCTTCCAGGACACGATGGCGGCGTGGTCGCGGTCGGCGAAGCGGCGGATCGACTTGAAGTCGCCCTCGGCCATGGCCAGCGCGAGCGGCACCGTCGTCGGCTCCTTCGGCTGCTCCGCGCGGGCGTTCTCCCAGTACAGGCGGAGGGCTGAGCCGGCGGTGCCGGTGAACCAGTAGACGGCGGCGTTGGCCAGCACGAACTCGTCGTCCAGGTCCTCGTCGAAGAGCTGGGCCAGCCAGCCGACCAGGCCGGCGGGGGAGTCGGCGAGGGCGTGCGCGAGGGTCTGCGGCTGCTGGGACTGCAGGACGTTGAAGGCGCCCTTCTCCTTCCAGAACCAGTCGAGGACGGCGAGGCCCGCCTGGTCCTCCTCGCTCAGCCCGGCGAACTCGGCCGGGTCGCCCGAGGGGAAGGAGAAGACCTGGGTGACGTGCACGCCCACCACCTGGGAGGGGGCGAGCCGGCCGAGCTCGGGGGAGATCATCGAGCCGGCGTCGTTGCCGGCCGCGCCGTAGCGCTCGTAGCCGAGCCGGGACATCAGCTCGGCCCAGGCGGCGGCGATGCGCTGGTTGCTCCAGCCGAGCTCCTTGGTCGGGCCGGAGAAGCCGTAGCCCGGCAGCGACGGGATGACCAGGTGGAAGTGGCGGGAAAGGGGCTCGATCGCGTCGAGGTACTCCATGACCGAGCCGGGCCAGCCGTGGGTGAGCAGGAGCGGCAGGGCGTCCGGGTTCGCGGAGCGGATGTGCAGGAAGTGGATCCGCTGCCCGTCGATCTCGGTGGTGAACTGCGGGTGGGCGTTGAGCCGGGCCTCCACCGCGCGCCAGTCGAAGCCGTCGCGCCACCGGGTGACCAGGCGCCGCACGCGCTCGACGGCGACGCCCTGCTCCGCGCCCGGGATCTCGTCGGTGAAGCGGGTGAGGGCGAGGCGGGCCTGGAGGTCGTCGAGGTCGGCCTGGGGAACGGCGACGCGGAAGGGGGTGATCGTCGACATGACGCGATCCTCTCGGAAGTGCGGAACGGTTCGTTCTGTTCCAACAGTAGCAGAACGGAATGGTTTATTCCATAGCTAGCCGCTCCTCGCCCGCGTACACGTTGCACCTCTCGCCCCGCAGGAACCCGACCAGCGTCATCCCGAACTCCCGGGCCAGCTCCACGGCCAGCGACGACGGCGCCGAGACCGCGCACACCACGGGCACCCCCGCGGCCAGCGCCTTCTGCATGATCTCGTAGCTGGCCCGGCCGCTCACCACGAGCACGTGCCCGGCGAGCGGCAGCCGGCCGGTCAGCGCGGCCCAGCCGGTCAGCTTGTCCACGGCGTTGTGGCGGCCCACGTCCTCGCGCACCCCCACCAGCGCGCCCTCGCCCGTGAACAGGCCGGCCGCGTGCAGGCCGCCGGTCTTGCCGAACACGCCCTGACCGCGCCGCAGCGCGTCCGGCAACCCGTACAGGACGCCGGGGGAGAGCCGCAGCGGGTCCGCGGGCAGCGGCCGGCAGCGGTCGCGCAGGGCCTCCAGGCTGGCCGAGCCGCAGACGCCGCACGCGCTGGAGGTCAGGAAGTGCCGCTCCAGCGCGGGCAGGTCGGGAAGGGGTCCGCGCAGCCGCACGGTGACGGTGTTGTAGCGCGCCTCGGGCGGCAGGTCCTCGTCCGTGCAGTACGCGATCGCCGCGATGTCGCCGGGCCCGGCCAGCCCCTCGCCGTGCAGGAACCCGGCGGCCAGCTCGAAGTCGTGGCCCGGCGTCCGCATGGTGATCGCGACCGTCCTGCGCCCGCCGTCCGGCGCGGTCACCCGGATCTCCAGCGGCTCCTCGGTGGCGAGGTCGTCGCGCCGCTCGCGCGCGGTGGCGCCGTTCAGCTCGCGCACGCGGGCCCGCGTGGTGGGCCCCGGCCGGGTCCTCACAGCGCCCGCACGGTGACGAGGGCGTTGTAGTCGGGGATGCGCGCCTGCGGCGAGCGGCGGCTCTCGTCCAGTAGCACGTTGCCCTCCGGCCAGTGCACCTGGAGGTTGCCCGGCAGCAGCGGCGCCCGCAGCACCCTGCCCCGGTACGTCCGCCCGCCCGAGCGCAGCTCGACCGGCGCGCCGTCGGGCAGGCCGAGCCGGTCGGCGTCGTACGGGCTCATCAGCACCGCCTCGCGCACCGCGCCGTTGAAGCCGTCGCGCCGCTCGTGGACCATGCTGTTGAACTGCTTGCCGCGCCGGGTCGCCACCATGAACGCGCCGTCCGGCCGCTCCAGCGCGGGCGGCTCGACGACGGAGAACCGGCCGCGCCCGTCCGGCGTCTGGAAGCGGCCGTCGGCGAACAGGTGCCGCCCGCCGTACTGCACGTTGTCGCCGAAGCGGGCCAGGCCCGCGATGCCCGCGTAGAACGGCACCGCCCGCTCGATCTCGGCCCTGATCTGCGGCGTCCCGGCGAAGCGGACCTGGCGGGCGAGCTCCGGACGCACCCGGGCGGCCAGCTCGCCGAAGATCTTCCACTCCGGCCACGCCTCGCCGACGCGCGGCCCCTCCACCTCCGGCGAGAAGATGATCCGCCGCTCGGTGGAGGTCTCGGTGACGCCGCCGGTCATCTCGTAACGCGTCTGCGCGGGCAGCAGCAGCACGTCGCCCGCGCCCTCCACCAGCATCTGCGACGACAGCACGATGTCGATGTGCACCCGGAGCGGCAGCCGCGCCAGCGCCTCCCTGCAGTAGGCCGGGTCGGGCAGCACCTCCAGGAAGTTGCCGCCGGAGGAGACGAGCGCGTCCAGCTCGCCCCGATGCGCGGCGTCGATCATGTCGGTGGCGGTCAGGCCGGGGGTGTCCGGCACCTCGAAGCCCCACAGCTCGCTGAAGCGGGCCGCGTTCTCCGGCGTGATGGGCAGGCCGCCGGGCAGGCCGGTCGCGTACGCGCCCATCTCGGCCCCGCCCTGCACCCCGCTGTGCCCGCGGATCGGCATCAGCCCGCACTTGTCGCGGCCGAGGAAGCCGCGGGCCAGCGCCAGGTTGACGATCGCGCGCACGTTGTCCTCGCCGTAGGCGTGCTGGGTGATGCCCATCGACCACACCAGGACGGCCGAGCGCGCCTCGCCGAGCAGCCTGGCCAGCCGGAGCATGTCCTCGCGCGAGGCCCCCGACAGCGCCTCCAGCTCCTCCCACGACTGCCCGGCCACGGCCCGGCGCGCCTCCTCGAAGCCGCTGGTGCGCCGGTCGACGAACGCCTTGTCCACCCAGTCGTGCTCGATCAGGTGCTTGAGCACGCCGTTGAGGAAGCCGATGTCGCCGCCCACGTTGACGCCGAAGAACTCGTCGGTGATCCTGGTGCCGAACAGCGCGGACTCGGCGTTCGACGGCACCCAGTAACGGTCCATGCCGGGCTCGCGGTAGGCGTTGACCATGGCGATCCTCGTGCCGGCCTTCTTGGCGTGGTAGAGGTACTTCATCGCGACCGGCTGGTTGTTCGACGGGTTCGAGCCGATGAAGACGATGAGGTCGGAGCCGATCCAGTCGCTGTAGGAGCAGGTGGTGGCCGCCGCGCCGACGGTCTGCTTGAGCGCGACCGTCGAGGGTGAGTGGCAGATGCGGGCGGCGTTGTCCACGCTGTTGGTGCCGAGCGCGCGCACCGCCTTCTGGGCCGCGTAGTAGTTCTCGTTCGGCATGCCGCGGCTGGTCAGGTAGGTCCCGAACCGGCTGCCGCGCAGCCCGTCGGCGGCCACGCGCAGCGCCTCGTCCCAGGAGACGCGGGTGAAGCCGGGCTCGCCCGCGCGCCGCAGCATCGGGTACGGCAGCCGCCCCAGCTCCCGCAGCTCCGCGCTGCGCCGCCCGGCCAGCGCGGACACGTCGCCGAGCAGCGAGACGTCCAGGGCGGGCATGGTGTTGAGCGGCAGCAGCCGCAGCCTGATGTTGCACAGGTGGATCTCGTCCATCGTCCAGTCGCGCATGCCCTGCGTGCCGAGCGCGCAGCCGTCGCAGGTGCCCTGGTTCAGGATCCGCCAGGCGTAGCCTCTGCGTCCCTTGACCGACTTGAACGCCTTCCACAGCTCCAGGTAATTGTTCGGCTTGCGCAACCCCATCCCGAACGGCCGCCAGGAGGCCCAGTTGCGCGGATCCAGACGCTTGCTCATCTCTCCATCCTCCCTCGCTGCCAAGATAGGGGGATGCCCGACTCGCGCTATTCCGACCTCGACCGCCCGCCGCTGTCCGAGACGGCGCTCAACCGCGCCCTCGTCCGACCCGGCGGCCTGTGGACGGGCGTCACCGTCGTGGACAGCACCGGCTCCACCAACGCCGACCTCGTCCACGCCGCCAAGGAGGGCGTCCCGGAGGGGGCGGTCCTGGTGGCGGAGGCGCAGGAGGCCGGCCGGGGCCGGCTCGGCCGCACTTGGAGCGCCCCGCCGCGCTCGGGGCTGACGTTCTCGATCCTGCTGCGGCCGGAGGCGCCGGTGGCCGCGCACGGCTGGCTGCCGCTCCTGTACGGCGTCGCCGCCGCCTCCGCCGTCCGCCGCCTGGCCGAGGTGGACGTGCGCCTGAAGTGGCCCAACGACCTGCTGATCGGCGAGCGCAAGCTGGCCGGCGTGCTGGCCGAGCGGGCCGACGGCGGGGTGGTCGTCGGCATGGGCATGAACGTGTCGCAGCGCGCCGACGAGCTGCCCGTCGCCACCGCGACGTCGCTGGCCGTCGAGGAGGCCGCCTGCCTCGACCGCGACCCGCTGCTGCGGGCCGTGCTGCGCGAGGTCGAGGCCCACTACCGCGAGTGGGCGGCGGCCGGCGGCGACGCCGAGGCGTGCGGGCTGCGCTCGGCGTACCTGGCGGCCAGCGCCACCGTGGGCCGCGACGTCAGGGTCGAGCTGCCCGGCGAGCAGGCGCTCGTCGGGCGGGCGAGCGGCGTCGACGCCTCCGGCCGCCTCCTGGTCGAGGGCCCG
Source organism: Actinomadura luzonensis (assembly GCF_022664455.2). NCBI lineage: Bacteria > Bacillati > Actinomycetota > Actinomycetes > Streptosporangiales > Thermomonosporaceae > Actinomadura > Actinomadura luzonensis. Next base: position 367,605 of record NZ_JAKRKC020000003.1, on the reverse strand, counting down.
GGCGGCGAACGCGCGCTCAGCGCCGGCGACGTCGTCCACGTGCGCCCCGCGCACTAGCGGGTGCCCGCGGAATGGGGCGTCGGCGTGGCCCCGGGGCGGCGTTGGTGGCACGATTTGGGCCATGACCCTTCCCGACCACCATCTGACGCAGGGTGAGCGGCGCATCCGGTCCTTCCATCCGCACTGGAAGCGGCTCATCGGACCGGTCGTCGCCCTCGTGCTCATCGCCGCCGCCTCGGGCGTGGCTCTGTGGTTGATCCCCTCGGACTGGCAGTTCGCCCTCTACGGGCAGGCCGCCGTCGTCGTCATCGCGCTCATCCTGCTGACGATCTGGTCGTTCACCCCCTACCTGCGCTGGAAGAACACCGGCTACGTGCTCACCACCCACCGCTTCACCATCAGCCAGGGGGTGCTCAACAAGTCCACCGACGAGATCCCGATCGCCAAGGTCAACACGGTCAGCTCCGACCAGACCCTCACCGAGCGCCTGCTCGGCTGCGGCACGCTGACCGTCGAGTCCGCGGGCGACCGGGGTGAGATCGTGCTGCGCGACATCCCGCACATCCAGGACGTCCGGATGGACCTGTTCAGGCTCGTCGAGGACGCCTCGGACGGCCAGCTCGACGGCCGTTGAGCACCCAGGGGCGGCCGACCGCCGAGGACATCGAACGCCTGCTCGTCGGCCTGCCGCCGCGCTACACCCGGGCCGAGGTGGCTGAGCTGAGCGGCGTGCCGCAGGCGCTGGCCGCGCGCATCTGGCGGGCGCTCGGCTTCGCCCAGCGGGCCGACGACGCGGTGGCCTTCACCGAGGCCGACGTGAAGGCGCTGCGCCGGGTCCGCCACATGCTCGACTCCGGCGCCCTGGACGAGGAGACCGCCGTCCGCATGGCCCGCGCGCTCGGCCAGACCACGGCCCGGCTGGCGCAGTGGCAGGCCGAGATCATGACGACCGCGATGCTGCCGCCCGAGCCCGGCGACGACGACCTCGCCAGGATGCTCGACGCCGCCCGCGGCCTGCTGCCCGACTTCGAGCGGGTGCTCATCCACGTCTGGCGGGCGCAGCTCGCCGCGGCCGGCACCCGGCTGCTGGCCCTCGCCGACCTCAACGACGAGCCGCTGCCCACCCGGGTGCCCATGGCGGTGGGCTTCGCCGACCTGGTGTCCTTCACCCGGCGCTCGCGCGAGCTGGACGAGCGCGAGCTGGCCGGGCTGGTGGAGGGGTTCGAGTCGCGGGCCTCCGACGTGGTGGCCTCGCACGGCGCGCGGCTGGTCAAGACGCTGGGCGACGAGGTGCTGTTCACCGCGCCGGCCCCGGAGCAGGCGGCGGCCATCGCGCTCGACCTGATCGAGGCCGACGAGCTGCGCATCGGGGTGGCGTACGGGCCGGTGGTGCCGATGATGGGCGACGTGTTCGGCACCACGGTCAACCTGGCCGCCCGCCTCACCGCGATCGCCCGTCCCGGCACCGTCCTGGTGGACGCCGCACTGGCCGCCGAGCTGGCCGGCCACGACCTGCACAAGATCAGGAAACGCCCGGCCAGAGGGCTCGGCGTGGTGCAGCCCTATGTCTTGCGGAGATCATCCTCCTGACACAAGATGGCTGCCATGCCGTACGAAGTGCAGGGCGTCGTCGCCCGGGGCAAGGGCCAGGAAGTCTCACTCGAAACCGTTCTCGTGCCGGACCCCGGGCCGGGCGAGGCGGTGGTGAACGTGCGGGCCTGCGGGGTCTGCCACACCGACCTGCACTATCGGGAGGGCGGGATCAGCGACGACTACCCGTTCCTGCTGGGGCACGAGGCGGCGGGCACGGTGGAGGCGGTCGGCGAGGGCGTGACCGAGGTCGCGCCGGGCGAATTCGTGATCCTCAACTGGCGGGCGGTGTGCGGCCAGTGCCGGGCGTGCCTGCGCGGCCGCCCCTGGTACTGCTTTAACACGCACAACGCCAAGCAGCGGATGACGCTGAAGGACGGCACCGAGCTGTCCCCGGCGCTCGGCATCGGCGCGTTCCTGGACAAGACGCTGGTGGCCGCCGGGCAGTGCACCAAGGTCTCGGCCGACGCCCCGGCGGAGGTCGCGGGCCTGCTGGGGTGCGGCGTGATGGCGGGCATCGGCGCGGCGATCAACACCGGCGGCGTCACCCGCGGCGACAGCGTCGCGGTGATCGGCTGCGGCGGCGTCGGCGACGCGGCGGTCCTCGGCGCCTCGCTGGCCGGCGCGGCCAAGGTCATCGCGGTGGACGTGGACGACCGCAAGCTGGAGTGGGCGCGCGGCTTCGGCGCCACCCACACGGTCAACTCCCGGTCGGCGGACCCGGTGGCGGCGATCCGCGAGCTGACCGGCGGCCACGGCGCGGACGTGGTCATCGAGGCGGTCGGCCGGCCCGAGACCTACGAGCAGGCGTTCTACGCCCGCGACCTGGCCGGCACGGTCGTGCTGGTCGGCGTCCCGACCCCGGAGATGCGCATCGACCTGCCCTTGCTGGACGTCTTCGGCCGCGGCGGCGCGCTGAGGTCGAGCTGGTACGGCGACTGCCTGCCCTCGCGCGACTTCCCGATGCTGATCGACCTGTTCCTGCAGAACCGGCTGCCGCTCGACAAGTTCGTCACCGAGACCATCGGGCTCGACCAGGTCGAGGAGGCGTTCGCCAAGATGCACCGGGGCGAGGTGCTGCGTTCGGTGGTGACGTTCCCGTGATCGACCGGGTCATCACCTCGGGCACGTTCTCGCTGGACGGTGGCACCTGGGACGTCGACAACAACGTCTGGCTGGTCGGCAACCACCGCGAGGTCGTCGTCATCGACGCCGCCCACGACGCCGCCGCGATCGCCGAGCGGGTGGGCGGGCGCCAGGTCCGGGCCATCGTGTGCACGCACGCCCACAACGACCACATCAACGCCGCCCGCGAGCTGTCCGAGCGCACCGGCGCCCCGATCCGGCTGCACCCGGCCGACCAGGTGCTCTGGGAGCAGGAGTACGGCGACAAGGCGAGCTACGAGCCGCTGGCCGACGGCGAGCGGATCGAGGTGGGCGGCTGCGTCCTGGAGGTCCTGCACACGCCGGGCCACTCGCCGGGCGCGGTGTGCCTGCACGGGCCCGAGCTGGGCGCGTTGTTCAGCGGCGACACGCTGTTCAAGGGCGGGCCGGGGGCGACCGGGCGGTCGTACTCGTCGTTCGGCACGATCATCGACTCGATCAGGACGAGGCTGCTGACGCTGCCGCCGGAGACGGTCGTGCACACGGGCCACGGCGAGTCGACCTCGATCGGCGCGGAGGCCCCGCACCTGGAGGAGTGGGTCGCGCGCGGCCACTGACGATCACCGGGAGGTAGCTCACTGTGGCCCACCTAACATAGGCAAGCCTTACCGAAGTGAGCTATCTTAGGTGTGCCTAACCTAAAGGCGCCCGTCCCTGCGTGAGAGGCCGCTCCCCGGTATGTATGTCTGCATCTGTCGTGCTGTGACCGAGAACGAGGTGCACGACTGCATCGCCGCCGGGGCGAAGAGCGCGAAGCAGATTCGCGACACCACTGGTGCCGGTGGGGACTGTGCCCGATGTGTGCGGAAGATCTGTGCGATCCTGAAACGGTCTGAAGAACTGACGACCGCATAGCCGGATAGCAGGGGGCCCGTCACATGCAGGGCGACAAGCAGATCATCGAGTTGCTCAACGAGCAGTTGACCGCCGAGCTCACCGCGATCAACCAGTACTTCCTGCACGCCAAGATGCAGGAGAACTGGGGGTACACCAAGCTCGCCGAGCACACCCGCGACGAGTCGATCGAGGAGATGCGGCACGCCGAGCGCCTCACCGACCGCATCCTCTTCCTGGAGGGGCTGCCCAACTACCAGCGCCTCGGCACCCTGCACATCGGGCAGACGGTCGAGGAGCAGCTGCGCGCCGACCTCGAGGTCGAGATGTCGGTCGTCGAGCGCCTGCGGCCGGCGATCCAGCTCATGCGCGAGAAGGGCGACATCACCTCGGCCAACATCTTCGAGGACATCCTGCGCGACGAGGAAGAGCACATCGACTACCTGGAGACCGAGCTGGGCCTGATCAACAGCCTCGGCATCCAGCTCTACCTGGCCCGCTACGCCAAGCCGCAGCACAAGGACAAGGACTTCTAGCCGCTTCCGGCCGCGCGGCCGCCCGGCCGTCCGGCCGCGCCGGGCCCGCCCCGGCGGGTCCGAGTGGTCCGGCGGAACTCCCGCCAAGTGGCTCGCCGCGGCGAGGCGCCCGGGTCCTACGGTGGACGGCATGACGAGCGAGAACGTTCCCGGCCTGCGTGTCTTCCTGGCCGGCGGCGCGGGGGTGCTCGGCCGCCGCGTCATCCCGTTGCTGACCGCCGCGGGCCACACCGTGGTCGCCACCACCCGCTCCCCGCGCCGCACCGGTCTGCTGCGCGACCTCGAGGCCGAGCCGGTGCGCGTGGACGCCCACGACGCCGGCGCCCTGGCCGCGGCCGTCCGCGCGGCGGCCCCGGACGTGGTGCTGCACCAGCTCACCGACCTCGCCGGGGGCGACCTGGCGGCCAACGCCCGGCTGCGCGAGCAGGGCACGCGCAACCTCGTGGCCGCCGCCCTGGCCGCCGGGGTGCGCCGGATCGTGGCGCAGAGCATCTGCTGGACGTACGTGCCGGGCGACGGGCCGGCCGCCGAGTCCGTCCCGCTGGACCTCGGCGCGACCGAGCCGCGCCGCACCACGGTCGCGGGCGTGGCCGCGCTGGAGGCGGCGGCGCGCGAGCTGCCCGAGTGGGTGGTGCTGCGCTACGGCATGCTGTACGGGCCCGGCACCTGGTTCGCGCCGGACGGCCTGCGGGCCGCGCAGGCCCGCGAGGGGGCACTGCGGGCGGGGGCCGACGTGACGAGCTTCGTGCACGTGGACGACGCCGCGACCGCCGCCGTGACGGCCCTCGGCTGGCCGTCGGGGGCGGTGAACGTCTGCGACGACGAGCCCGCGCCGGCCCGCGAGTGGCTGCCCGCCTTCTGCCGCGCGGTGGGCGCCCCGCCGCCGCCCGCGAGCGACGCGCCGCGCGACCCGGCGGCGCGCGGCGCGGACAACCGGCACGCGCGCCGGGAGCTCGGCTGGAGGCCGGCGTACCCGTCGTGGCGGGAGGGCTTCGCGACACTCGCCATTGATCGCGATATTCCGGACAACGGCCATTCCCGGCAATTCATCAATGGCAGGGTTGAGAATTCCGGTGACGGGCATGATGAGCCGATGCCCGCCCCCGGGAAAGTGCGGTAATTTAATCACGACGAACCGTATTTTAGTCGTGTTTGCCCAGGTCAATGGATAGGTCAACGACAAGTCAAACCGCGCGCTGCTGCCGGGAAACGATCGCCTAAGGTCCTACGATCGCTTCATGACCTGCGTACTTCTCGCCGAGGATGACACCTCGATCTCGGAGCCACTCGCGCGTGCCCTGCGCCGCGAGGGCTATCAGGTCGAAGTGAGTCCCGACGGCCCGCAGGCCCTTGAGCGGGCCTTGTCGGGCGGTATCGACCTCATAGTTCTCGACCTCGGGCTGCCCGAGATGGACGGCCTGGAGGTGGCCAGGCGCATCCGCGCCGAGGGCCACGGCACCCCGGTCCTGATCCTCACCGCCCGCGTGGACGAGGTGGACACGGTCGTCGGCCTCGACGCCGGGGCCGACGACTACGTGACCAAGCCCTTCCGGCTGGCCGAGCTGCTGGCCCGGGTGCGGGCGCTGCTGCGCCGCGGCACCTCCGAGACGCCGGTCGTCCAGGGGGTGCGCATCGACGCCGACTCCCGCCGCGCCTGGATGGGGGAGAAGGAGCTGCACCTGACCACCAAGGAGTTCGACCTGCTGCGGGTGCTGGTCCGCGACGCGGGCAAGGTGGTCACCCGCGAGCAGATCATGCGCGAGGTCTGGGACACCAACTGGTGGGGCTCCACCAAGACCCTCGACATGCACATCTCCTGGCTGCGGCGCAAGCTCGGCGACGACGCCGCCAAGCCGCGCTACATCACGACCGTCCGGGGAGTCGGCTTCCGGTTCGAACGCGAGTAGGCGGATGCGCCGTCGACTGCTCACCTCCACCCTGGTCGTCGCGGTGATCGCGGTCCTGTTGCTGGGGGTCCCCCTGGGCGTCGTGGTGAGCCGCCTGATCGTCGACGAGGCGGCTCAGGAGCTCGGGGCGGAAGCCAAACGTCTCGTGGGAGAGGTCGAGTACGCCCGCGTCCAGGAGACGCCGCTCGACCCTCAGCAACTGGAACAGAAGTACCCGGGCAGGTACATACAGATCTGGGAACGCGGAACCCCCCTCCGGGTGACGGTCGTCGGCACGGCTCCGGCGTCCGGTCACCTCATGACGGAGGACGCGCAGACCAACACCGGCGTCTACGTCCGGATCAGCCGTGACCGGGACCAGGTCGAGCGCGACGTGCGCGCTCGCCTGCTGCTCATCGTCGCCCTGGCGGTCGCCGCGCTGGCGGTGGCCGTGAGCCTGGCCGTCGTGCAGTCCCGCCGGCTGACGCTGCCCCTGCAGGACCTGGCGAAGATCGCCGACCGGCTGGGCTCCGGCGACGCGCGGCCGAGCAAACACCGGTACGGCATCCCCGAGCTGGACCGCGTGGCGCAGGTGCTCGACCGCAGCGCCGCCCGCATCTCCGACCTGCTGACGCGCGAGCGTGAGTTCGCCACCGACGCCTCCCACCAGCTCAGGACCCCCCTGACCGGCCTCACCATGCGCCTGGAGGAGATCGTCGCGGCGGCCGGCGAGCCGGAGGTCGTCCGCGAGGAGGGCGAGGCGGCGATCGTCCAGGCCGAGCGGCTGACGGCGGTCATCGACGAGCTGCTGGCCGCCGCGCGCCGCCAGAGACACGCGCAGGCCGAGCCGGTCGCCATCGACGAGGTGCTGGTCCAGCAGGTCACCGAGTGGGGGCCGGTGTTCCGCGACGCGGGCCGCGCCCTGCGGCTGGAGGGCACGCGCGGGCTGAAGGCCCTCGCCACGACCGGCGGGTTCGGCCAGGTGGTGGCGTCCCTGCTGGAGAACTCGCTGCGGCACGGCGGCGGCACGGTCACCGTCACCAGCACCAGCGGCGACAACTACGTGGTGGTGGAGGTGGCCGACGAGGGCCCCGGTATCGCCGACGAGATCGCCCCCAAGATCTTCGAGCGGAACGTCAGCGGCGGCGGCGGCACCGGCCTCGGCCTGACGCTGGCTCGCGCGCTCGCCGCGGCCGACGGCGGGCGGCTGGAGCTGGTGCGGCGGCGGCCGGCGACGTTCGCCGTCTTCCTGCGGCCGGCCGAGGAGGACAGCAGGAACCGGGTGGTCAGCGGTCCTGCGTGACGCCCGGCTGCTCGGGCAGCTCGACCGGGATGGGCTCGGTGGCCTCCAGGAAGACCCACTTCTTGTACGACCAGTAGCGGAAGAGGGTGCCGAGCCCCACGCCGACGATGTTGGCGATGTTGACGCTGAGCGCGTCGTCGAGGCCGAGCGTGTAGGTGGTGAAACCGATCGTCAGGATGCCGAACAGCAGGGCGATGCCGTTGAGCAGGAAGAACAGGAAGTACTCGCGGCCGAGGCCGGTCTGCTCGCGGTGGCGGAACGTCCAGAAGCGGTTGCCGAGATAGGCGAACGTGGTGGACACCGTCGTCGCCACGAGCTTGGACGTCAGCGGGCCCAGCCCGATCGGGCCGTGGCAGAGGTTGAGCAGGCCGGTGTCGATCACGAAGGCGATCGCTCCGATGCTGCCGAACTTGGCCAGCTCGTGGACCAGGGACGAGAACCGCTCGTAGAGGCGCTTGACGACTTCCACGTCTGTGCTTCGGTCCCTTCTTCGAGTCCTTCGCCGAGCTCGATCACCCCAGCGTACCGGCCGTCGTGGAGGGCCGGTGTCAGACGGATGAACTTACCCCGTAAAGCCGTACTTATGAAATATCGGGCAATCGGGGCGGTGTCCGGCCTGCGTGGAAGGGCTGTCGGGGCGTCCGGGTAAGCTCACCTGGCGTGAGTTCCTACCGCCCCATCGGTCCGGTCGTCGGCATCGTCGGCGCAGGTCAGCTGGCCAGAATGACACAGCCCCCCGCCATCGCGCTGGGCGTCGAGCTGAGGGTGCTGGCGAACGCGCCCGACGAGAGCGCCGCCCGGGTCATCGTCGACACGCGCATCGGCGACTACCGCGATCTCGACGTGCTGCGGGAGTTCGCCCAGGGCTGCGACGTCATCACCTTCGACCACGAGCACGTGCCGACCGAGCACATCGAGGCGCTCATCGCCGAGGGGCACCACGTGCAACCGGGTGCGGCGGCCCTCGTGCACGCCCAGGACAAAGCGGTCATGCGCGAGCGGCTGAGCGCCATCGGCGTGCCCTGCCCGGCCTGGGCGCGGGTGTCGTCCCCGGCCGACGTGACGGCCTTCGCCGAGCAGCACGGCTGGCCGGTCGTGCTCAAGGCGGTGCGCGGCGGCTACGACGGCCGCGGCGTCTGGGTGTGCCGCGACGCGGCCGAGGCCGAGGAGGCGTTCGCGTCGGGCGCGCCGCTCATGGCCGAGGCGTTCGTGCCGTTCGAGCGGGAGCTGGCCGTCATGGTGGCCCGCTCGCCGCATGGCCAGGGCGTCAGCTACCCGGTGGTGGAGACCGTCCAGCAGGACGGCATCTGCGTCGAGGTGCTCGCCCCCGCGCCCGGCCTCGACGCCGAGCAGTCCGCGCAGGCCCAGCGCATCGGGCTCACCATCGCCAATGAGCTGGGCGTCACCGGGCTGCTGGCGGTCGAGCTGTTCCAGACCGCGACCGGGCTCGTGGTCAACGAGCTGGCCATGCGCCCCCACAACAGCGGCCACTGGACCATCGAGGGCTCCCGCACCTCGCAGTTCGAGCAGCACCTGCGGGCCGTGCTCGACCTGCCGCTCGGCTCGCCCACGATGACCGCCCAGGTCGTCGTCATGGCCAACCTGCTCGGCGGCGACGACCCCGACCTGTTCAAGCGCTACGAGCACGTGCTCGCCCACGATCCCGGCATCAAGCTGCACTTCTACGGCAAGCAGGTGCGGCCCGGCCGTAAGATCGGGCACGTCACGGCCGTCGGCTCCAACCTCGACGAGGTCCGCGCCCGCGCCCGCCACGCCGCCGTCCACCTCATGACAGGGGAGTACACGTGAGTGAGCGCAGCGAACGAACCATCGGACACAGCATCGTGATCGTCACGTTGCCGACGAAGGAGGCAGCGTGACGATCGGCATTGTCATGGGGTCGGATTCCGACTGGCCGGTGATGAAGGCGGCGGCCGAGGCGGTCGCCGAGTTCGGGGTGCCGTTCGAGGCCGACGTGGTCTCCGCGCACCGCATGCCCACCGAGATGATCGACTACGGCCGGCAGGCCGCGTCCCGGGGCGTCCAGGTGATCATCGCGGGCGCCGGCGGGGCCGCGCACCTGCCCGGCATGCTGGCCTCCGTCACGCCGCTGCCGGTCATCGGGGTGCCGGTGCCGCTGAAGTACCTCGACGGCATGGACTCCCTGCTGTCCATCGTCCAGATGCCGGCCGGGGTGCCGGTGGCGACGGTCGCGGTGGGCGGTGCCCGCAACGCGGGGCTGCTGGCCGTCCGCATCCTCGCCGCCGCCGACCCCGTGCTGCGCGGGCGCATGGAGGAGTTCCAGCTCCGGCTGAAGGAGCAGGCGTACGAGAAGGGCGAGCGCCTGCGGGCCGAGGCCAAGCACCTGTAGCGGCGTTCCCCGGCGGCGGCTATCGTGCCGGGATGGACGCCGTGATCAGGGCGCACGCCGCCCGCGTCCGGGCCGCCGATCCGCTGGTCGCGGGCCAGGACGAGCTGCGGGGCAAGGACCGGCTGGAGACGCGCGACGCCGTCGGCCTGGCCACCGTCGAGCGGATCGACCCCGGCAGCATGCGGGCCTCCTGGTCGCCGCTCGTCGTGCACCGCCTCCAGGCCCGCGTCGCCGGGCCGTCGCCGGAGGCCGCGCTCGGCGCGCTGCTCGACCGGTGGCTCGCCGGGCTGCGGCTGGACGAGCCGGGCCAGGCGCTCACCGTGACCTGGCCCAGCCGCGACGTCGCGCCCCTGCGCGCGCTCGCGGCCCGCAACTTCGCGCCCGTGGTGGCGCAGGCCGTGCGCGCCGGGATCGCCGGGACGTCGCAGGGCGCCGGCGTCCGCCGGGTCACGCCGGACGACCTGGAGACCCTGGCCCGCCTGTACGAGCGCCTGATCGCCTACGACGCGCACTTCGGCTGGGTGGCGGTGCGGGCCTCGACCGCCTCCCGGCTGCGGGCGTTCCTGGCCTCGGAGGTCATGCCCACGGAGTGGTGCTGGCTGGCCGAGGACGCCGACGGCACGCCGCTGGGCTGCGTGCTCGTGCAGCCGCCCGCGCACTGCGGCTGGATCGCCTCCAGCGTGGACGCCTCGCCGCTGGCGTACCTGAGCGTCCTCTACGTGGACCCGGCGGCGCGCGGGCGGGGCGTCGGGGCGCTGCTCGCCGACGTGGCGCACGGGTACGCGGCGGCGCAGGGCGTGCGGGTCATGCTGCTCCACCACGCCCTGCCGAACCCGCTCTCGACCCCGTTCTGGTCGCGCCGCGGCTACCGGCCGCTGTTCACCCAGTGGGTGCGCCACCTCGGGGCGCGGTTCTAAGGCCGGCCCAGCGCGCGGTAGTGCCAGCCCGCCGAGCGCCAGGTCTCGGCGTCCAGCGCGTTGCGCCCGTCGACGATGCGCCGCGTCGCGACGACCCCGCCGAGCCGCTCGGGGTCGAGCTCCACGAACTCCTGCCATTCCGTGAGCAGCAGCACCACATGCGCCCCGCGGACGGCCTCGACGGCCGACTCGCCGTAGCTCAGCTCGGGATGCGCCTTGCGGGCGTTGTCGAGCGCGATCGGGTCGTAGACGGTGACCCGGCCGCCCTGGTGCCCGATCGTCACGGCCACGTCGAGGGCGGGGGAGTCGCGGATGTCGTCGGAGTCCGGTTTGAACGCCGCTCCCAGCACGCCCACCACGCATCCGTGGAAGGAGCCGCCGGCCAGCTCTCTCGCCAGGTCGACCATGCGGGCGCGGCGGCGCATGTTGATGGCGTCCACCTCGCGCAGGAACGTCAGCGCCTGGTCGGCCCCCAGCTCCCCGGCCCGCGCCATGAACGCCCGGATGTCCTTGGGCAGGCAGCCGCCACCGAAGCCCAGGCCGGCGTTGAGGTAGCGCCCGCCGATGCGGTCGTCGTACGACAGCGCCTCCGACAGCTTCTGCACGTCGGCGTGGGCCGCCTCGCAGACCTCGGCCATGGCGTTGATGAAGGAGATCTTGGTGGCCAGGAAGGCGTTGGCGGCGGTCTTGACCAGCTCGGCGGTCGCGAAGTCCGACACCACGATCGGGACGTCGCCGAGCGGCTCGTACACCTCGCGCAGCACCTTCTCGGCCCGCTCGCTGCGCACGCCGAAGACGATGCGGTCGGGACGCAGGGTGTCCTGGACCGCGTGCCCCTCGCGCAGGAACTCCGGGTTCCAGGCCAGCTCGGCCTGCACCCCGGCGGGGGCCAGCCGGGCGAGCTTGTCGGCCAGGCGCTCGGCGGTGCCCACGGGGACGGTGGACTTGCCGACGACCAGGCACTCGCGGTCGAGGAGCGGGGCCAGGGTCTCGACGGCGGCGTCCATGTAGGAGACGTCGGCGGCGTACTCGCCGCGCTTCTGCGGGGTGCCGACGCAGATGAAGTGCACGTCGCCGAAGGCGGCGACCTCCTCGTAGGAGGTGGTGAAGCGGAGGCGGCCGGCGTCGAGGCCGCGCCGCAGCACGGGTTCGAGGCCGGGCTCGTGGATGGGGAGCTCGCCGTCGTTCAGCCGCCGCACCTTGTCGGCGTCGACGTCGAGGCCGAGGACGTCGAATCCGAGGTCCGCCATGCAGGCAGCATGCGTGATCCCGAGGTATCCGGTCCCGATCACCGTGAGGCGATATGGCACTAGAGGGCTCCTTTCATCGCGCACGCATGCTATCGGCCCCCGCTATCTCCTACGTGCCACCTGCACCTGGGCGCAAACCGTACCGGCGGGCAAGAGGTGCGACGCGATCCGTACCGGCTGGTAACAAGTTGCTCGGACGTCCTAGTATCTGAGGTATGAGCTTCCCTCTGTACGCGCCGGCCGAAGAGCACGACATGCTCCGCGAGACGGTCCGCGCCCTGGCCGACGAGAAGATCGCCCCGCACGCCGCGGAGGCCGACGAGACCGAGGAGTTCTCCTGGGACGTCTACAAGGCCCTGGTGGCGGCCGACCTGCACGCCGTCCACGTGCCCGAGCAGTACGGAGGCGCCGGGGCCGACGCCCTCGCGACCGTGATCGTCATCGAAGAGGTGGCGCGGGCCTGCGCGTCGTCCTCGCTCATCCCGGCGGTCAACAAGCTCGGCACCGTCCCGCTGCTCCTGTCCGCCTCGGAGGAGCTCAAGGCGCGCTACCTCGCGCCGGTGGCGAGGGGGGAGGCCATGTTCTCGTACGCGCTGTCGGAGCCGGAGGCGGGCTCCGACGCCGCGTCCATGAAGACCCGGGCCGTCGCCGACGGTGACTCCTACGTCCTCAACGGCACCAAGATGTGGATCACCAACGCCGGCGTCTCCGAGTACTACACCGTGATGGCCGTCACCGACCCTGCCGCCGGCGCCCGGGGCATCTCCGCCTTCGTCGTGGAGAAGTCCGACGAAGGCGTCTCCTTCGGCCCGAAGGAGAAGAAGCTCGGCATCAAAGGCTCGCCCACCCGGCAGGTGATCCTGGACAACGTCCGCATCCCGGCCGACCGCATGATCGGCGCGCCCGGCACCGGCTTCAAGACCGCCCTCGCCACCCTCGACCACACCCGCGTCACCATCGCGGCCCAGGCCCTCGGCATCGCCCAGGGCGCCCTCGACTACGCGGTCGGCTACGTCAAGGAACGGCAGCAGTTCGGCCGCCCGGTCGCCGACTTCCAGGGCGTGCAGTTCATGCTCGCCGACATGGCGATGAAGCTGGAGGCGGCGCGGCAGCTCACGTACCACGCGGCGGCCAAGTCCGAGCGCGCCATGGCCGGCGAACCCCAGAAGGACCTCACCTTCCTGTCCAGCGCCGCCAAGTGCGCCGCCTCGGACGCGGCCATGGAGATCACCGTGGACGCGGTGCAGCTGCTGGGCGGGTACGGGTACACGAAGGATTTCCCGGTGGAGCGGATGATGCGCGACGCCAAGATCACCCAGATCTACGAGGGCACCAACCAGATCCAGCGTATGGTGATGGCCCGGCAGCTCCTGAAGTAAGGCGAGGTCTTCGCGGGGGGCGCTGCGCGCGGGAAGCTCAGGCAGCGCACATCGGGAGCACGGCTCCCCAAGCCCCCAGTCCAAAGGCGAGGTCCTTCCGTGGGGGCGCTTCGCGCCATGGGGCTCAGGCTGTGACATTGGGGGGCGCAGCCCCCCAAACCCCCAGCTCACAAGCCGCTCTCGCCCATGCGTAACGCCTGAACGCGCCTCGGCTATCACGCAGAGCCATGGCCCGCCGGTTGTTGAAGTAGACGTTGACGCGCTGAAACCCGGCTCTCCTGACGTGGTGAGCCGGGTCCGCTGAAACACTGGCTGATCTTCGGTGTCCGTCTGTTCCGGCCCTGTTCCGCGATCTTGAACTTCTTGTTGTCGGAACTGCAGCACACACTTGCCAGCGCAGTGCTCCTGGAGGGCGCTCGGGCAACCTCTCGGCCCATCGTCGGATCTGGAGGTGCGGTGGGCGGTCGTCACTGGCGGGGGACGTTGACGCCGGCCGCGCGCAGGTGTGCCTCCAGCAGGGCGTTCAGGCGGGCGAGGGACGGCTCCTCCTCGCGGTGGTGGTTGACCAGGCCGTAGCGGGTGGCGGCGTCGGGCTGGTGGAGGAAGGCGGGGGGCAGGGCCAGGGTCGTGGGGTCGGTGAGGAGTTTGCCGGCCAGGGCGGCGGCCAGGTCGTCGATGCGGGGGTCGTCCGGGGGCCAGGAGCGGGCGGCGAGGGCGCGTTTGGTCAGCTCGACGAGGTCGGGGTCGGCGAGTGAGCGTTCGAGCTGGGTCAGGAAGGTGTCGAGGAGCGCGGGGATGAGGGCCCGGGTCAGGACCAGGGCCTCGCGTTGGGCGGACACGTAGTCGGGGTCGAAGCCCAGGTCGGCGAGGCGGTCCAGGACGGCGCAGGCGCGGTCGGGGAGCAGGACGCGGTCGCCGTGGGCGAGGCGGTGCAGGGTGGCGCGGCGGGCGGTCAGGTCGTCGATGGTGGCGGTGAGGCGGCGGTGGACGTCGTCCAGGGCGGCGGTGAACTGTTCGGGGTCGGCGTCGAGCAGGTCGCCGATCTCGGCCAGCGGCACGCCGGCCCCGGCCAGGGTGCGGACCTGGACCAGGCGGAGCAGGTCGGCGGAGCGGTAGCGGCGGTAGCCGGAGCTGTCCCGTTCCGGCTCGGTGACCAGGCCGAGCCGGTGGTAGTGCCGGATGGTCTTGATGGTGACGCCGGCGAACGCCGCCGCCTGGCCGATCGTGAGCCCGGACGTCATCGGTTCACCACCTCTTCCAGTCGGGTCGGGTCGAAGGTATTGGGGCGAGGGTAGCGGGGCTGGTCGGGTGGTGGGTTGACCTTGACCTAAGGGCAGGGTGGAGGGTCGTCGCATCGCCACCCCGGAGGTGCGGGCAGCGTCCGACAGGGGCTGTCGCTTCGCGGGGTGAGGCGCCGACACCAAGCCAAGGGATGAGAAATCATGGTGGGTACGGTTAAGGGCGGTTTCTCCGCGACCGGGTTGCGGAGGCTGCGCGCGGTGCTGGCGCGGCATGTCGAGTCAGGGAAGATCCCGGGGCTGGTCGCGCTGGTCAGCCGGGGCAGCGGCGAGACGTACGTCGAGGCGGTCGGGACGATGCGGCACGACGGCGGCCCGCCGATGCGCCGGGACACCATCTTCCGGATGGCGTCCACGTCCAACCCGGTCACGATGGCGGCGGCCATGGTGCTGCTGGACGAGTGCCGGCTGCGGCTGGACGACCCGGTGGACCCGTGGCTGCCCGAGCTGGCCGGCCGCCGGGTGCTGCGGCGGCCCGACGGCCCGCTGGACGACACCGTCCCGGCCCGGCGGCCGATCACCGTACGGGATCTGCTGACCTCGACGTTCGGGCTCGGGGTGGACTTCGCGTCGCTGGACGCCCCGATCAGGGCCGCGACGTTCGAGCGGACCGACTACAGCGTGGCGTCCGGGCCGGCGCCCGACCCGGACGAGTGGATGCGCCGTCTCGGCGAGCTGCCGCTGTCCTGCCAGCCGGGCGAGCGGTGGCAGTACGACCTCAGCAACGAGGTGGTCGGCGTGCTCGTCGCCCGGGTCGCGGGCCGGCCGCTGGAGGCGTTCCTGCGCGAACGCGTCCTCGACCCGCTGGGGATGGAGGACACCGCCTTCCACGTGCCCGCCGGCAAGATCGACCGGCTGCCGCCCCTGTACGGGCCCGACCCGCGGACCGGCGAGTTCCTGGTGTGGGACGAGGCCGAGGGCGGCAGGTCCAGCCGGCCGCCGGCCTTCCAGGGCGCGGGCGGCGGGCTGGTGTCCACGGCCGACGACTACCACGCCTACTTCCGCATGCTGCTCAACGGCGGCCTGCACGACGGGCGGCGCATCCTGTCGCGGCCCGCGGTCGAGCTGATGACCACCAACCGGCTCACCCCTGAGCAGCAGGCCGCCAGGGACGCCATGTACCGGGACATCGCTCACGTGTCGGGCGGTCAGGGGTTGCAGGGCGGCTGGGGCTTCGGGATGGCGGTGCGCACCCGCCGCGGCGACTACGCCTCCGTCGGCCAGTTCGGCTGGGACGGCGGCACCGGCACCAGCGTGTACGCCGACCCGGGCAAGCAGCTCACCGGGGTCCTGCTCACCCAGGTCGGGATGTCCACCCCGGACTCGATGCGGCTCATCAACGACTTCTGGACCACGCTCTACCAGGCCGTCGACGACGACTGACCATTCACGATCCGTGCGGGTCGCGGGGGTCGCGGGGGAAGATCTCGGTCTCGGGGCGCTGCATGTACGCCATCGCCGCGGTGAACGCCGGGTCGCTGTAGCGGCGTTCCAGCTCCTCGGGGGTGACGTCCTCGATGCGGGTCTGGATCCACCAGACGTTGCCGAACGGGTCGCGTACCCGGCCGACCAGGTCGCCGAAGGCGAGGTGGGTGACCTCCGAGACGGAGACGCCGCCCGACTCGACGGCGCGGCGGTGCACCGCGCGGGCGTCCTCGACGTAGAGGCGGAGGAAGGCGGGCGTCGGGGGCCAGCTCGGGTCGCCGTCGAAGAGCATCACGATCGCGTCGCCGATGCGGACCTCGGCGTGCCCGATCCGGCCGCGGGCGTCGGTCACGCGGCCCAGCTCCTCGGCGCCGAACGCCTCCTTCAGGTAGTCGATCACGGCGGCCGTGTCGCGGGAGATGATCCACGGCGTGACGGTCGTGTAGCCGTCGGGGATGGGTTTGACGTCGGACATGCCGGGTGGCTCCTCGAAGCGGTGGAAGAGGTGTGCGGTCACCGACACTAGGAGCCGAGTAGGGCGGGTTCTGTCCTACACGGCACGCAGGGTTCTGGCGGCCAGCTCGCGCAGGTACGCGATGAGTTCGG
Source organism: Actinomadura luzonensis (assembly GCF_022664455.2). Classification (NCBI taxonomy): domain Bacteria; kingdom Bacillati; phylum Actinomycetota; class Actinomycetes; order Streptosporangiales; family Thermomonosporaceae; genus Actinomadura; species Actinomadura luzonensis. The sequence continues at coordinate 351,046 of NZ_JAKRKC020000003.1, read as the reverse complement.
GCGGTTCGTGCACCTCGAACTCGCAGCCGAGCGTGACCAGCCGGAACGCCAGCCACTCCAGCGTGTCGGCCTGCCCGGACAACCGGCAGCTGCCGGCGTCGACCGGCTCCAGCTCGCCCGCCGCGTCGCCGAGGCGGCGGGCCACCCACTCGGCCGGGGCGCGCAGGGTGGCGACGGCGCGGTAGGTGGGGGCCGTCGAGTACAGCCGGGCGGTGACGAAGGCCGCGGCGTCCTCGGCCGGCGGCGTCCTCGGCGTCACCCGCACCCCCGTCGGGCGGGGCTCGCGCACCCGCTCCACGCGGAAGATCCGCCAGTCGTCCCTTTCGTTGTCGAACGCCAGCAGGTACCACCGTCTGCCCACGGTGACCAGCCGGTACGGCTCCACCAGCCGCCGGCTGGCGACGCCGTCGCCGGACTCGTAGGCGAAGCGCAGCCGCTCGTGACCGGCCGCGGCGGCGGCGATCACGGTCAGGACCTCAGGGTCGATGGCCGGCCCAGAGAACGGGCCGGAGAACGGGGAGGGGGGCTCGGTCGCGGCGTCCAGCGCGCCGACCCGGTGCCGCAGGCGGGCGGGCAGCACCTGCCGCAGCTTGGCCATCGCCCGGACGGACGCCTCGCCGATGCCCGCGACGGGATGCCGGGTCACCGTACGCAGGCCGACCGCGATGGCCACGGCCTCCTCGTCGTCGAGCAGCAGCGGCGGCATGGCGGTGCCCGCCGTGAGCCGGTAGCCGCCGTCGCCGCCCATCGTGGCGTGCACCGGGTAGCCGAGGTCGCGCAGCCGTTCGATGTCGCGGCGGATCGTCCGCGGGGTGACCTCCAGGCGCGCCGCGAGTTCGCTGCCGGGCCACAGGCGGGGGATCTGGAGCAGGGACAGCAGGCTCAGCAGGCGTGCGGAGGTGCCGGACATGTCATCCAGGATGCCGGGTGGCGCGGCGGCCCCGGTGCGTCCAGCGGGTGCTGTCACCCCCGGCGGAAGCCTCAGCGCCTGGGCGAGCCCAGCATCCAGCTGTGGACGTCCTCTCGCCGGCCCCTCCAGAGCGGCACGTACCACGAGTCCCGCAGGCCGACCGGGATGAAGGCGTCCTTCAGGTGCACGAAGCGGTCGGCGGACGACGGCCCGCGGTCGTGCTCGGCGAGCTGCGCCCGCAGGTCGGTGAGGTACGGCTGCACCCACGGGGGCGCGACCGGCCCGGACGGGCTGTACATGGCGACGTGCTCCGGGAACTGCTGGAAGAACAGGCGTCTCCACGCCTCGTAGGTGATCAGCGATCCGGAGATCGGGCCCGCGCCGGCGAACAGGGTCACCCCGATGGACCCGTCCGGGCCCATCCGGGTGACGGCCTCGGTGAGGTGGTCGAGGAACGGGTCCGCGCACGGCTCGTTACCGGGACTGCCGGGCTCGGTGGTCATGAGGGCCAGTATGCCTGGGGTCAGGCGTCCGGACGGCAGTGGTCGCGGATCTCGGGGAGCGGCTGGAAGCCGGCCGCGCGGTAGGTGGCGACGGCGCCGGCGTTGGAGCTCGGGGTGCAGACGGTCGCGCTGGACGCGCCCAGCTCGCGGAGCGCGGCCGCCGCGGCGAGGACGATCGCCGTGCCGTGGCCCTGGCCGCGGTGTTCGCGGTGCACGCCCATCGGTTCGAGCAGGCCGGGCCTGCCGGGGCCGATCGACCACACCGTCACCGCCGCCACCGGCTCGTCCCGGTCGTCGTGGGCGACCAGGCAGCGGGCGCCGGCGTACGGCGGCCCGGCGGCCATCGCGTGCCAGCGCTCGTCGGTGAACGTCGACCCGTCGAACGAGGCCCGCTGCAGCGCTGCGCGCACGTGCGCCCGCTCCGGGCCGATCACCTCGATCCGCCGGCCGGGGTCCGGCACCGGCTCGGCGAGGTCGCGGCGCAGCGGCGTCCACGGCTCGCCGGGGCGCCAGCCGTCCTCGGCCAGCAGCTTCTCGACCCGTGGGCACATGGACGCGTCGACGTCCGTCTCGGCCCCGGCCAGGATGTCGGCGGCGAGCCGCCGCGTCAGCTCCTCGTCGTCGCGGGCGTCCGGGGCGAGCGCCAGGCGCAGCAGACCGGGCCCGTCCAGCAGGCCGACGGCGAGGACGCGGCCGTCGCGGCTCCAGGTGCGGACCGCCGCGGCCGTCTCCGCCGCGCCGTTGCGCCAGAACCAGCCCAGATCTCCCGGGTGGAGCTGCGGCGGGATGCCGTCGTGCTGCCAGGCGCGCAGGACGTCCGCGACCTCGGCCAGGCCGCCGGCGTCCGGCTGGGACAAGATGATCGTCACACCGCCGATCACACACCAGCGCGCGGGCGGCCCGCACCTGGTTTTCGTAAGATCGCTGCGAGTTGCGATGATCCGGCGAACGGACGGGAGCCCCGATGAGCGACCCTGGCGGCTTCGGGCCCCTGGAGATGGACGGGCGCGAGGCGATCGGGCCGTACCGGATCGTGGGCCGGATGGGCGCCGGCGGCATGGGGGTGGTCCACGCCGGGGTCGCGGAGGACGGGACCCGGGTCGCGGTCAAGGTCATCCATCCGGGGCTGGCCGCCGATCCGCAGTTCCTCGCCCGGTTCGTCCGGGAGGTCGAGCTGCTGTCGCGGGTGCGGGGGCGGTGCGTGGTGTCGGTGCTGGCGTCCGACACCGGGGCGATGCCGCCCTGGCTGGCCACGGAGTTCGTCCCGGGGCCGACGCTCAGCGCGTACGTGCGGGACCAGGCGCCGCTGGAGGCGGCGGAGCTGCTGGCGTTCGGCGTGGACATCGCGGAGGCGCTCACCGACATCCACCGGGCCGGCATCGTGCACCGCGACCTCAAGCCGGGCAACGTGATCCTGTCCGGCACCGGGGCCAAGGTGCTGGACTTCGGGATCGCGCGGGCGCTCGACGAGAGCGGGCTCACCGGCACCGGGGCGCTGATCGGGACGCCCGGCTGGATCAGCCCCGAGCAGTACCGGGGCGACCCGGCGGACGCCGCCGCCGACGTGTTCGCCTGGGGCGCGCTCATGGCGTACGCGGCCACCGGGCGGCCGCCCTTCGGGATCGGGGCTCCCGATGTCATTGCTTATCGGGTCATGAGCGTCGAGCCGGATTTATCCGAGGTGCCGGGCAGAGTGCGCGAGCTGGTACGCGGCGCCCTCGCCAAGGACCGCGCGGCCCGGCCCCGGGCGGACGAGGTGCTCGCCAGGATCAGCGCGCTCAGGGCGGGCGGGGAGAGCGAGCCGGACACCGAGGTCATCGCCGGCGACACGAAGGTCGAGACCGGCCCGGGGCCCGTGCCTGGCACCCGTGTGCTGCCACCGCCACCACCGCCGCCGCCGTCACCGCCGGTCCGCGGCAAGCGCCCGCTGTGGCCGGCGGCGGCGGTCGTCACGGTGGTCGTGGCCGCCGGGGCGGTGTTCGCGGCCAACCTGGACGGGACGTGGGCGGCGTTCCGGAGCCCGAGCAGCACGCCGACCTCGTCGTACGAGGAGAGCCAGGACCCGGACACCAGCGAGACCCCCGAGGAGACGCCCACCGAGAGCGACACCCCCGAGGAAGAGCCGACCACGGAGGAGCCGACCACGGAGGAGCCAACCACGGAGGAGCCGCCCGAAAAGGAGACTCCCACCCCGAAGAAGACGCGCACCCGCCGCGCCGCCCCCGCCGTCCCCTGCGTGTCGAAGGGCTCGATCCTCCAGGAGGCCGCCGCGCTGAACGGCGGCGGGCTGCCGGGCGACGCCGTGGTCGCCCGCAAGCTGTGCGTGGGCTGGTGGATCGCCGCCGAGATCGACTCCCCGAGCGTCGGCGGCATCGCCCTGATCGCGACGCGCGACGCCACCCGCTACACGGACGGCGCCATCGGCAGCAACTTCTGCTCCCTGGCGAACCGGCCCGCCCTCCTGGCGCGGGCCCCGGCCCGGGTCAGGTCGTTCCTCTGCCCGGACGGCATCCACTGATCAGGCGGGCCGGATCTGGACGCAGCGGGGCAGGTCCGCGATGCCGCCGCCCTCGGGGATCATGCCCCAGAGGAACGGGACCAGGTAGCGGGGTGGTTCGCCCAGGAGCTCGGTGAGCTCGTCCTCCGTGAGGGTCAGCCGGAAAGCGCCCGAGGAGGTGCCGGCGGGGTCCCAGCCCTGGCCGAGGGCGCGCCGGACGCAGGAGGCGACGAGCGCGGGCCGGACGACGATCGTCCTGGCCTCCAGGCCGTTGTCCGGGCGGGCGCAGGGCAGCGACACCAGCAGGGGACGCCCCGCCCCAGAGGCCGCCTCCACCGCGAACGTCAGCGCCCGCCACGCCCGGCCGTCGCGCCGGGTCGGCTTGGGGCGGACGCGCCAGCGGTAGACGGCGCCGTCGACGGTGATGAGCCGCGAGCCCTTGCCGGGCATCGCCATGGGACCGCCTCCAGAAGTGTTCCGACCCTGACCGGTGGGAGCCTACCGCGCCGCTCGTCCGGCGCTGGCGAGCGCAGCCCGGCAGGTGGACCTGCTGGACGTCCTCGGGCAGGGACACCTCTGCCGGGCCGGTCCGCCCGGTGCCGAGGCCGACGCGGTAGCGGCCCGGCCGGTAGCCGTACGCGGAGTTCACCCGGTCAGGCCCGAGGAACGGGCCCGGCGTCGAGCCGGTTCACCGTCGGAGGCGCCGGCGGCCGCCCGCCGGCGCGCGGAAACAGGCCGCGGTTAATCCGGCGATCGTCAGCCGAGGATGGTAAGGCAGAGCCGCGGCCAATCGTCCGGCAATGCGCGGCGCTCCCGAATTCGACCCGCGTGCCGGAAAAGATTCTCGTAGGGTGGCGGCGTGGATGGCGGGGAGATCGCGCCCGGCGGCGCCGGGGTGCTGCATCACGTCGAGATCTGGGTGCCCGATCTGGGGCGGGCGGTCCGGAGCTGGGGGTGGCTGCTGGAGTCGCTGGGTTACCGGACGTTCCAGGAGTGGCCGGACGGGCGGAGCTGGCGGCTCGGGGAGACGTACCTGGTGCTGGAGCGGTCGCCGGCGCTGAGCGCCGACCGGCACGACCGGCGCCGTCCCGGGCTGAACCACCTGGCCTTTCACGCGGGCGGCCGGGCCGAGGTGGACGCCCTGACCGCGCGGGCCCCGGCGCACGGCTGGACGCTGTTGTTCCCCGAGCGCCATCCGCACGCCGGCGGCGAGCGCCACTACGCCGCCTATTTGGCGGACGAGGATGGCTTCGAGGTCGAACTCGTCGCAACGGGAAAAGGCTGAAATGGGCCTGTATCCCGTTAATGGGGTGTGAGATTCTTCGGAACGGAACCACGGGGGGCGGTATTGAGCAAGGTCACCTTTCTGGGGACGGGGAATTTCTGCGGCGTCGAGCGCTACTGGAACGGTTTCGTCCTCGACGATCACATTCTGGTCGAGCCGTCGCCCACCGTGGTGCCGCACCTGCGGCGCTGCGGCATCGACGTGGCCGGCATCGACGTCGTGGCCATCTCGCACTTCCACGCCGACCACACCTTCGGCTGGCCGTTCCTGCTGCTGGAGCTGCTGCACCGGCACCGCGCGACGCCGGTCCACGTGGTCGGCCCGCCGGGGGTGGCGCGGTTCCTCGAAAGGATGATGGACGTGGCCGGCGTGCTCGGCATCCACGAGGAGGCGCACGAGAAGCTGGACCTCCGCTACGTCGAGGTCGACTGCGGGCGGCAGGAGGCCGGCCCGCTGCGGTTCCGGGCCGTGGAGGTCGACCATGTGGCCCATCTCGACTGCTACGGGTACGTCTTCGAGCGCGAGGGCGGCCTGACCGTCGGGTACTCGGGCGACACCCGGCCGGGGGCCGGGCTGGACGCGCTCGCCGCCGCCAGCGACACGCTGATCCTGGAGTGCAACGGCCCGCACCACCCGGCCGCCGGGCACATGGACGTCGAGCACGTCGAGGCGTTGCGGAGGCGGTTCCCTGACGTGCCGTTCGTCCTGACGCACCTGGGGCCCGAGGTCGAGGCGGGGCACATCGAGCGCTGCGTGGTGCCGGAGGACTTCCAGACCGTGGAGATCTAGCAGGTCAGCCAGTCGCGATTGCCGGTGGGCGGTCAGGAAGGGCTGTTAAGGTCGTTCCCGTTCTCTTGGACACGTCAAGATTCCGGCATGGGAGGGTCATGGGAACCACGGGGAAGATCGCTGTCGTCACCTCGGTGCTCGCGGCGGCGGTGACGGCGGCCCCGGCGGCGGGCGCGCAGGCGGCGGCTCCGGCCTTCGCGGCCTACCACAACGTGAGCGCCGCGCAGAGCGTCCAGAAGGTGAGCGCGCTCAAGGAGCAGGGTTTCCGGCCGCTCACGGTAAACGTTTCGGACGGGGAGCGGTACGCGGCCGTCTGGGTCAAGGGCGGGTCGTCGCAGTGGGGCATCTGGCAGGGCATGTCGGCCTCCGGGTACCAGAAGCGCTTCGACGCGGCCGTGAAGGAGGGCGCCCAGCCGGTGTCGGTGTCCGCGACGGGCCCGGCCGGGTCGGCGGTGTTCACCGCGGTCTTCGAGAAGAAGGGCGGCAAGTTCTACGCCCGGCACAACCTGACGGGCAGCCAGTTCGCCGCGGCCAACAAGTACGCGACGGGCCAGGGGCTCATGCTGTCGTCGGTCGACGCGTACGGCACGGCGGACGACGTCCGCTACGTCGCGGTGTGGACGCCGAACCCGGGCGGGGCCTGGTACTACACCTACGGCAAGAGCCGCGAGCAGCACGAGGCCGAGTTCTACGCCAAGAAGGAGAAGGGCTTCCGGCCGGTCAAGGTCGCGGTCGCGCCCGACGGGACGTACACGGCCGTGTGGCGCAAGGACGGGCTCAAGTCCTGGGCGCACTACGTGGACATGAGCGCGTCGGGCTACCAGGCCCGCTTCGACCAGCTCAAGGCCAAGGGGCTGTACCCCGTCCAGGTCAACGCCGAGGGCGGCAAGTACGCCGCCGTCTGGGAGTAGCGGCCACGGCCTGCGCCGTCATCGCGCCAGCACGCGCACGTCCCCCGTGCCGCTGCGGGCGTCGATGGCGGCGGCGGCCTTCGGGTCGTTCTTGACCGAGGAGGTGGCGGTGCCGTCCGTGCTGCGGGCGGTCACCGCGTACGAGCCCTTCGGCACGGTCGCCGTCACCCGGCCGTCGGCCGAGCGCAGGTCCAGGTCGGCCGGGGCGGTGACGAACGAGACGTCGATCGCGCCGTCCGCGGTGCGGCAGCGGACGGCCGCCGAGCGCAGGCCGGAGCCGGTGATCGGGCCCTCGCTGCGGAGGCGTAACCGGCCTGACGCGCCGGTCACCTCGATGCGCTCGCGCGAGACCGCGTCCACGTCCTGCGGCAGGTCCTGGAGGATCACGCCGTCCTCGGCCTCGACCGAGACGCGCACGGCGGGCGGCACCCGGACGTGGTAGCGGGCCCCGCAGTCGCCGACGACCATGTTGCAGTCGGCGCCGAGCCGGAGCACGCCGTCGCGCAGCGACCAGGTGGCGTTGCCGTCGCGGGCCGCCTTGCCGCGGACCCAGCGCTCCACCTGCACCGAGCCCGCGGAGCCGGGCAGGACGCGGACGCCGCCCAGCGTGGAGACGATCCTCAGCTCGGTGCCCGCCGTCACAGGGAACGCGCGGGCCGAGCGGACCTCCTCGGCGTCCAGGTCGAGAGCGCAGCCGGCCGCGGCGAGGGCGGTGACGACGGCGCAGGCCGATGATGCTGCCAGCGCAGCGAGTCGTGTCATGCCGTCGATCGTGGCCGAGCGCGCCCGGCCCCCCATCGGCCATCCGGCCGACCCCCCTCGTCCATTCGGCCACCCCGCCCCCGGACGCGCCCGCCCCCGCGCGGGCGGCCACGGCGCGGCTAGAGGGCCGCGAGCAGCGCCTCGACGTGGGCCAGCGGGTCCACCCGGTCCAGGGGGCGCACCACCACGGTGTCCGCCCCCGCCGCCGCCAGCGCCTTGATCCGGGCCGCGGCCTGCCCGGCCGTCCCGGTCGCCATCGCCAGGTCCTCCGGCGCCACCCCGAGGAACGCGGCCTGCCCCTCGATGAGCGCCCGGTCGACGGTGTGGGCGTCGCCGACGCCGAGGAAGGTGAACACCACCACCTCGTGCCCGTCGCCGCCGCCGATCAGCCCGCGCATGGCGGCGAGCCGGTCCGGGCCGATCCCTTCGGGCAGGATCGTGCCCTCCGCCACCCGTCCCGACAGCGCCAGCGACCGCGGCCCCTTCACCCCGGCCAGCACCGGCGGCACCACGGACGGCGGGTGCACGAGCGAGACCCCGTCCAGCCGGACCTCCCGGCCCTCCAGGGTCACCCGCTCGCCCCGCAGCAGCGCCCGAACCGCCGTGATCGTCTCCCCCAGCAGCGCCAGCGGCGAGGCCGGCGCGGCCCCCACCTGGGCCATCCACTCGCTCACGCCGTGCCCGACGCCGGCGGCGAGCCGCCCGGGGTGCAGCCGGGCCAGGTTGCCCAGCTCCATGGCCAGCAGCATCGGGTTGCGCAGGGGCGCGGGGGTGATGCCGACGCCCACCCGCAGGCGGGAGGTGGCCGCGAGGGCGGTGGCGGCCGAGGTGAGGCCCCCGGTCCAGCCTAGGTCCTCGACCACCCACAGGTCGTCCACGGACGTCCGGTCGAGCGCCTGGGCGAACGGCACCAGCCGCTCGGGCGGCAGGTCGCGGTCGAACATCACGCCAAGTCTCACGTCTTCCTCCAGTAGTAGCGGAACACCCGGCCGACCACCGAGTATCCGGCACGGAGGAAGGCGTTGGCAGAGGGGACGTTGCCGGCGTCGGTGGCGGCGGCCACGCGCGGCAGCCCGGCCTCGGCGAGCGTGCGGGTGCCGCGGGCCAGGAGGTCGTCCACGTAGCGGCGGCCCCGGTGCTCGGGGACGACGCCGATGTAGGCGATGGAGTAGTCGTCGGGGGCGACCAGGCCCACCGGGGAGTCGCCGAGGTAGCCGATCACGAACCAGCCGGGCTTGCCCTTGCGGGCGGTCAGGTCGTCGTACATCCAGCGGGCCTCGGCGGCCTCGCCGCTGCGGGCGACCTCGACGCGGGTGTCGTGGTCGAGCGAGCCGCGCGAGATGCGGACGAGCAGGTCGATCACCTCGGCGGCGGGCAGCCGGCGGGCCGGCCGGTACGTCAGCCGCCCGGGGTCGGGCGGCAGGTCGGTGCCGGCCGTCCACTCCAGCGCCAGCCGCTCGACCGCCATCTCGAACCCGGCCAGGGTCAGGGCCTCGTGCTCGACCGCGCGGTCCACGTCGGGGGTGAGTCCGGGCTGGAGGGGGATGTCGCAGATGATCTTGTCCAGGCCCATCGCCGCGCGGCTGCGGCGCAGCAGGCCGGCGGCGGCGACCGGGTCGGGGCCCGGGTCGAACTGCCACACGACCGCCGGCGGCGCGCCGGGGAAGGGCGCCCAGTAGGCCAGGCGGGCCTGGCCCTCGGCGAAGCACCACTCGGGCCGCGTCCTGCCCTCGTCGCGGGCGGCGGCGAGCTGGGACCGTCCGGGTTCGGGGAACCGCTCGAACACCGTGAAGCCTCCACACCTCCGCGGGGGCCGCCCGGCAGGCGCGCCCCGCACGAACATGACGATGTCCATGCAGCGCGCGCCGGAGGCGTTTTATGCCGCGTTCGGTGCCGGCGGGTGGCGCAGTGGTGTCACGCGGCGGCGCCGAGTGCGCTCCTGGCCGCCGTCATCGAGTCCGTGGTCTCGAAGTGCCGGTCGAGGTTAGTGATCGTCAACAGGTGCTTGATCATGCCGGGCGCCAGCACCAGGATCATGCGCCCGCGCATGTGCTGGATCTGGTTGAGCGTGGCCACCAGCACGCCCAGCCCGACGGAATCGCAGAACGGCACCTCCGTCAGATCGAGAACGAGATTAGGGGGGTCCGCCTCGGCGATGGCCTGCTCCAGCTCGGCGCGGAGCCGGGGCGCGGCGGCCACATCGAGATCGCCGACGACGTGCAACACAGTGCAGGGGTCCTCCCGCCAATACCTGACCACCATGGGTGTCACCTGCCCGACATGCAGAGAGATATACCTATTTCTTACATATGTTCTGCATTGCCGTTTTGGTGGTTGGTGTAACGCCGGGTTTCGCAGTTGGAACCGTTGACGACTTCTGTTTCAGGATTTTCGGCTGGTCGCTGCCCACGATGACCTCGACGCCCTTCACGTCCGCCTTCTTCAGCTCCGCGCCCGGGATGGCGGCGGCCACCACGCGGGCGGCGGCCTCCTGGCCCTCGGCGTAGCGGACCAGCGTCTTCTTGTAGTCCTTCTTGGAGGTGTTGCCCGGCTCGTCCGGGACCTTGAAGCCGTAGTCGACCAGCGCCGTCTTCGTGCGGGCGCCGAGGCCGGTGATGAGCGTGCCGTTCTTGACCGTGACCGTGATCGCGCCGGGCGCGAGCGCGGACGGCCTGGCCGACGGCGTGGCGGCGGCGCTGGGCGTCGGCCTGGAGAGGTCCTGGTCGCCGTCGATCCTGGCGAACAGGTCCTTGGCCGCCTGCTTGTCCCACAACACCGCCGACTCGCCCGTGGGCGCGTGGAAGTTGACGTCGGCCAGCGGCACGTCGGCGAAGCTCACGTCCTGCAGCGAGACGTCGCGCATCTGCGTGGCGAGGTCGACCAGGCCGTCGTCCGGGTCGACCTTGACCGTGCTCAGGGTGGAGTTGACGAAGGAGGCCAGCTTGGCCGGGTTGCTCAGTGTGTCGGCGCTCAGCGCCCGGTTGAGCAGGGCCGAGATGACCTGCTGCTGGCGGTCGATGCGGTCGAGGTCGGAGCGGGCCGTCGCGCGGGTGCGGGCGTACATGAGGGCCTGCACGCCGTCGAGCTGGTGGGTGCCGGCCGGCAGGTTGAGCGCGATCTTCGGGTCGTTGATCGGCACCGGCGTGCACACGGTGACGCCGCCCAGGGAGTCGACCACGTCGATGAAGCCGAGGATGTTGACCTCGATGTAGCGGTTGATCCGCAGCCCGGTGGCGGCCTCGACGGTCTGCTTGGCGAGCTTGGGGCCGCCGAACTGGTACGCCGAGTTGATCTTGTGCTCGCCCTTGCCCGGGATCGTCGTCCAGGTGTCGCGCGGCAGGCTCACGACGGTGACCTTGCGGTGGTCCTCCGACAGGTGGATGACCATCATCGTGTCGGTGCGCTGGCCGACCTCGCGGCCCAGCTTGAGCCGGTTCTGCTGCTGGCGGGTGAGGTCGTCGCGCTTGTCGACGCCGACGAGCAGGATGTTCTCGGCGCCGCCGCTCGCCACGGGCTCGGTGACGCCCGCGTCGACCGTGCCGATCTGGCGCGGGGTCGCCCACACCACGCCCGTGGTGACCAGCACGCACGTGGACAGGAACCCGGCGACCAGCACGTTGCGCCGCCGCGCCTTGGCGCTGCGCCTGGGCGGCCGGCGGGCACGGGCCGGCGCGAGCCGGACGCCCCCGTAGGCGTCCCCGCCCACGAGCACTCCGGCGTCCTCCTCCTCGCCCGGGTCGCGCATCCCGTCCCCCTCATGTCACCCCGGGGATCGGGCCTTCGATTGCCCGACTCCCTCGCCGGTACAGTAGCGTGAGCCCCGCCATGAAGCAGTTCCCCGACTCGCCGCACGCGCCGGCGGAGACGCGCGGCTGGCCCCCCATCTCCGTCATCATGCCGGTCCTCAACGAGGAGCGGCACCTCCGCGAGGCCGTCGACATGGTCCTCGCGCAGCACTACCCCGGTGAGATCGAGGTCGTGCTCGCGGTGGGCCCGTCCCACGACCGCACCCAGGAGGTCGCCGACGCCATCGCGGCGGCCGACCGCCGGGTGACCGTCGTGCCCAACCCGACCGGCCGCACCCCCAACGCGCTCAACGCCGCGATCGCCGCCTCCCGCAACGGCATCGTCGCCAGGGTCGACGGGCACGCCATGCTGCCCCCCGACTACCTGCGCATCGCGGTCGAGACGCTCGCCGAGACCGGCGCCGACAACGTCGGCGGGGTCATGGCGGCGGAGGGCGTCAGCCCCTTCGAGCAGGCCGTGGCCTGCGCCATGACCTCCAAGATCGGCGTGGGCGCCGCCGCCTTCCACGTGGGCGGCACGGCGGGCCCCGCCGACACCGTCTACCTCGGCGTCTTCCGCCGCGCCGCGCTCGACCGGGTGGGCGGCTACGACGAGCACTTCCAACGCGCCCAGGACTGGGAGATGAACCACCGCATCCGCCAGAGCGGCGGCCTGGTGTGGTTCCAGCCGCGCATGCGGGTCTCCTACCGGCCGCGGCCCAACGTCAGGGCCCTGGCCAAGCAGTACTTCCACTACGGCCGCTGGCGGCGGGTGGTCGCCCGCACCCACGAGGGCACGATCAACCTGCGCTACCTCGCGCCGCCCGCCGCGGTGCTGGCCATGATCCTGGGGCTGGTCGTCTCGCCGTTCCTCCCCCTGGCGCTGATCGTCCCCGGCGGCTACGCCGTCGCGATCGTCGCCGGCTCGGCGCTGACCGGCAGCCACCTGCCCCTCCCCGCCCGGCTGCGGCTGCCGCTGGTGTACGCCACCATGCACTGCTCCTGGGGCTGGGGCTTCCTCACCAGCCCGCGCAAGCTGGCCCGGCCACCCGGCTCATGACCCCGCGCTCATGACTCCGCGATGACCCGCTCCACGGCCGCGCTGAAGCGGGTCATCGCGTCCGGGTACTCCGGCCCGAGCAGGTAGCTGCGCAGCTTGATCCGCGCCCGGGCCAGGGTGTCCTCCCCGTCCAGGAACTCCGCGAGGCCGGCCAGGTCCTCGCCCAGCAGCACGCCCGCCTCGGTGCTCGGATAGCGCTCGTGGAAGGCGCGCTCGGGCAGCCCCGCGACGTTCGTCACCGCGTACGGCTTCTCGCTGGCCAGGAAGTCGGCGACCACGCTGGAGATGTCGCTGATCAGCAGGTCGCACTGGTTGAAGCACTCGTACAGGTGCGGCTGCGGGCCGGTGACCACCAGGTGCCGCACGCGTGTCCCGCCCGCCTCGGCCCGCGAGGGGTGCCGGGCCTTCGACTCGGCCAGCTCGGCCGCCTCCATCATCGCGACGATCCTGCGGTGCGCCCGCAGGGCGGCCTTGTCGCGGTGCCCGGTCAGCGGGTGCGGCTTGTAGATCACCCGCAGCGGCGGGTCGTGGTCGAGCAGCGCCCGCACCAGCCGCGGGCCCATCGTGATCAGCGAGGTGTGGAACAGGTCGTCGTTCCAGCCCTCCCAGGTGGGGGCGTAGAGCACGGTCCGGTGCGGCAGGCCGGGCCCCTCGGTGGAGATGCCCTGCAACTGCGGGCGGCCGACCTCGTGGATGCACTCGTCGCGCACGCCGACCTTGGCGCGCCGGTAGCGGTCCCGCCCGGCCGGCCCGGCCACCCACACCTCGTCGTAGACCCGCGAGAACGGGTTGAACGACGCCTCCTTGTCGCTGTCGCCGTGGTTGAGGAAGGCGCTGCGCAGCGTCGGGATGCGCAGCATGTGGACGTTGCGGCCGACGTTGGAGACGTACAGGCAGAGCTTGGCGCTGAACAGGGCGCGGAAGCTCATCAGGTCGGCGGCAGACGGGATGCACACCATCGGCAGCGACGACGGCTCCAGGTGCTGGGCCATGCCGCGCTCCCGCAGCACCACGATGGCCCGCCGGTTCAGGCGCTCCAGCACCGGCAGCCACATCCGGGCCTGGTAGGCGGCGGCCGTCGCGCCGGAGAAGTACAGGATGACCTCCGGGCGGTGGGCGGCCACCTGCTCGCCGACGACCTCGATCACCCGCGCCCGGTCGGTGAGGGGGCGGGCGCGGCGCACGTACGGGACGAGCGCGAACGCCCCGGCCAGGCCGGCGGCGAGCGCCACCGCCGCGCCCCAGCAGGCCGCCACCGCGCCCTGCACGGCCGCGAGGACGGGCAGCGCGTCCAGGTAGAGGAAGCGCATGCTGCGCGGGTCGCGCAGCCAGCCCGGCGGCATCCTGGGGATGCGGAGGGCCGACACGTCGAGGTTGCGCGTGGTGATCGGCATGTGGGCGAGCGTCTGCCGCAGCCGCAGCGCCAGCCCGGTGTGCGCGGCCCGCACCCCGTGGACGCCGAACATCGCGACCGCCAGCGCCACGAACCACGCCGAGCCCGCCCCGGCGGTGCGTGCCACCAGCAGCAGCGCCGCCGTCTCGCGGGCCGCGAAGCGCAGCGTGACCCCGAGGTGCACCCGGCCGGGCAGCTCGGCGGCCCGCCTGGCCAGGCGGGGAGCGGCGTACTCGGCGGCGTACGACGCCAGCGCCACCGCCCCGAACACCAGCGGCGCCGGCCACAGCGCCGCGACCAGCAGCGCCGGATAGCAGCCCAGCAGCGCCGCGAGCACGATGAGTCTCCTCATGTGATCGCACGGTAACAAGCGCCGGGTCAAGCGCCGTCCACGCCACCGTCTGTCGTGTGCCCTGATGGCGGCGGATTGGCCCCTTATGCCTCGGCGGCCAGCTTGAACAGCAGCTCGGCGATGCGCAGGTCGGCCGGATGGGTGACCTTGATGTTGCGCTCGCTGCCCGCCACCAGGTGGATCGGCACCTCCGGCAGGTAGCGCAGCACGACCCCGCAGTCGTCGGTGGCCGGGCGGCCGGCGAACTCGGGGTCGGCCAGCGCCCGCTCGTACGCCTCGCGGATCACCGACAGCTTGAAGCACTGCGGCGTCTGGCTGCGCCGCAGCAGCGCCCGGTCCAGCACCTCGCCGACGACCTCGCCGCCCGGCCCGGGCGCGGCCACGAAGACCGTGTCGGAGCTCGGGATCGCCACGTTGACGGCCCGGTGGGTGCGGAGGGCTGCGACGCACTCGGTGATGATCCTGGGCTCCAGGAGGGGCCGTACGGCGTCGTGCAGCAGCACGTCGCACTCCTCGGTGCCGAGCGCCTGCAACGCCCGCCACGTGCTCTCCGTGCGGCTCGCGCCCCCCTCCACGATCTTGCTCACCTTGCGGTAGCCGCCTCGCTCCACGATCTCCCGCGCCCGGGCGGTGTGACCCGGCGTCATCAGCACCACGATCTCGTCGATCTCCGGCGCGCCCTCGAAGACCGCCAGCGAGTGCTCCAGGATCGTCCTCCCCGCCACCTCGACGAGCTGCTTGGGCAGGGCCAGGCCCACCCGCTGCCCCACCCCGCCCGCGAGGAGCACGCCAACCGACCGTGAATCCATACGGCGAGGGTAACGGTCCTGTTCCGTGATATCGCGTTGACCGGTCGCTACGCTGAGGCTACGCACCCCCCAGTCCACGCACTCCCGCCCGACCGGTAGGAGACCTGCGCTTTGCCCGACTCGTTGACCACCCGCGACCCCGCGGCCACGGCGGTCGTCCTGCTCGCCACCACCCCGGCGAGCCGGCTCTCCTGCCCGCACGGCACGCTGCTCGACCGTCTCGGCGGCCAGCTCGACACCCTGCCCGTCGGCGAGGTGCAGGTGCTGACGCCCGGCGGCGGCCTCGGCGCCGACCTCAGGGGCGTCGCCAAGATCGCCAGGACCGCCGTGAGCGCGGTCGCGCTGCTGCCCGCCGACCTCGTGGCCCACACCGAGGCGCTGGCGCTGCTGCTGGAGCACCCCGCGCACGACACCGGCGCGCTGGTCTCGCTGGAGGCCACCCCCGGCCCGCTGCGGCCGCCCGTCCGCGCCGAGGCCGGCACGGTCGTCGCCGCCGGCAGCTCGTTCCACATCGTGCCCGAGGCCAACGCCACCTTCCGCGGCCTGCTCCAGACCGCCCGGCCCGACCTCGGCACGCTCGCCGAGGTCGCCGAGGAGCTGGCCGAGCTCGCCGACGGCGGCAAGCTCGGCCCGGTCACCCCTGTCGAGGCCGTCGACCTGCTGCTGGTCGGCCTGGTGCGCAGCGGCGTGAAGGTCCGCGCGGCCCCGCTCGGCCCGCTGCACGCCGACCGGGTCACCGGCCAGCACGCCGCCGACGTGGCGATCGAGCGGCTGGCCGAGGTGGACGAGGACCGCGTCAGGCTCGACACCTCGGTCAAGGACGACGACGGCTTCTTCGCCACCTTCTTCGTCTCCACCTGGACGCGCTACCTGATCAAGCCCGCCGCCCGGCTCAAGCTCACCCCCAACACGGTCACCGGCGTCTCGATCGGGCTGGCCGCGCTGGCGGCCGTGTGGTTCTCGGCCGGCACCCCGGGCGGCCGGCTGCTCGGCGCGGCGCTGTTCTACCTGTCGTTCGCGCTCGACTGCCTGGACGGCCAGCTCGCCCGCTACACCCGCACGTTCTCCCCGCTCGGGGCCTGGGTGGACGGCATGGCCGACCGGCTGAAGGAGTACGTCGTCTACGCCGGGCTCGCCTTCGGCAGCCCCGACCCCGGCATCTGGCGCCTCGCCGTGGCCGCGATGATCCTCCAGGCCGTCCGGCACGCCCTCGACCACTCCTTCGCCGGCGCCCTGGCCGACGCCGCCGGCGACGGCGTGTCCTGGGCGCGCCCGGCCCGCTCGCTCCGCGAGTCGGCCGACGCCGCCGCGCCGCGCGGCCTGCTCGCGCTCGCCCGGCGGGTCGAGCGGCTGCCGGTGGCGCGCTGGCTGAAGCGCATGATCGTGCTGCCGATCGGCGAGCGGACCGCGCTCGTGTGCGTCACGGCCGCGGGGTGGGGGGCGCGCACCACGTTCACGGCGCTGCTGCTCTGGGGCGGCGTGGCGGCGACGTACCAGCTTCTCGGACGGATGGCGAGGTCCGCGCGATGACGATCCCGGCGGGCAGACCCGTGCACATGGCGCCCGTGCCCGCGAGCGCGGTCGTCGCCTACCGCGACGACGGGCCGCTCTCGCGCGCCATGGGCCTGCTCGTGGCGGGGCAGCTCCCGCCGCTGCCGCCCGTGCTGGCCGGCACGTTCGTCACCGGCGTGCTGCTGCTGCTCGGCGTGGCGGGCACCGACGGGCTCGCGGTGTTCGCGCCCGCCGTCACGCTGCTGCTGGCCGGGCCCGGCAGCACCCACCCGCACGACGGGCGGCTCGACTGGCTGGTGCCGCCGATCCTGCGGGTGATCGAGTACACGTTCGTGGCGGCCGTCGGGTTCGCCCACGGGCTGCACCCGCTGCTGATCCTGGTGCTGCTCGGCGCGCTGGCCTTCCACCACTACGACCTGGTCTACCGGCTGCGGCAGCGCGTCTACCCGCCGTCCTGGCTGGCCACCGCCGGGCTCGGCTGGGACGGCCGGATGATGGTGGTCTCCCTGGTCGCGCTCATGGGGCCGCTGACGATCGGGTACGCGCTGCTCGCCCTCTACCTGTGGGGGCTGTTCGGCTGGGAGAGCGTCACCTGCTGGCTCGCCGCGCCGCGCTCGGGAGTGGATGCGGCCGAGATGGAAACGCAAGACTAACGCCGGATTACCCGCGGAGGGGCCAAAGGCAACTAACCTTTGGCCCACACGTAGTCATGCTCGACTGAGGAGTGCACGTTGCTGGGAATGGTGCTGGCCGCTGGGGCCGGACGACGCCTGCGGCCGTACACCGACACGCTGCCCAAGGCGCTCGTGCCGGTCGACGGCGAGACCACGATCATGGACATCTCGCTGCGCAACCTGGCCGAGGTGGACCTGCGGGAGATCGTGATCGTCGTCGGTTACGCGGCGCAGGCCGTCCACGAGCGCAAGGCCGGATTCGAGAAGAAGTACGGCGTCACGCTCACCCTCGTGCACAACGACAAGGCCGAGGAGTGGAACAACGCCTACTCCCTGTGGTGCGCCCGCGACTACTTCGCGCAGGGCGCGCTGCTGGTCAACGGTGACACCGTGCACCCGGTCTCGGTCGAGAAGACGCTCCTGTCCGCCCCGGAGACCAGCGACATCCTGCTCGCCGTCGACAACGTCAAGAAGCTCGCCGACGAGGAGATGAAGGTCACGCTCGACGCCGGCGGCTCGCTGCGGCGCATCACGAAGCTGATGGACCCGGCCGAGGCGTACGGCGAGTACATCGGCGCCACGCTGATCCGGCCCGGCGCCGCCGCCCGGCTGGCCGACGCGCTGCAGGCCACCTTCGAGCGCGACCCGCAGCTCTACTACGAGGACGGCTACCAGGAGATGGTCGAGCGCGGCGAGACCATCCACGCCGCGCCCATCGGCGAGGTCGACTGGGTCGAGGTGGACAACCACGACGACCTGGCCAAGGCCCGCACCATAGCCGTCCGTTACTGAGGAGGCGGGCATGCCGCTTCTGGCGAGGATGTTGCCGGCGCCGCTGACCATGCAGGTCAGGCGCGGCGCCGTCGCGGAGCTGGGCGCTCTGCTGGCCGACACCCGGGTGGCGACCTCCGGCCGGGTCGCCGTCGCCGTCGGGCCCGGGCAGGGCGACCACATCGAGAGCCTGATCGCTCCGCAGCTCGACGAGGCCGAGGTGTTCCGGGTGTCCGACGGCACGGTCGACGCGGCCGTCTCGCTCGGCGCCGACCTGCGCAAGAGCGCCTACGAGGTCGTCGTCGGCGTCGGGGGCGGCAAGACCATCGACGCCACCAAGTACGCCGCCTCGCTGGCCGGCATCCCCATGGTCGCGGTCGCGACCAACCTCTCCCACGACGGCATCTGCTCGCCCACCGCCTCCCTCGTCTACGAGGGCGGCAAGGGCTCCTTCGGGGTGCCGATGCCGCTGGCCATCCTGGTCGACCTCGACTTCGTGCACGCCGCGCCGCGCACGCTGGTGCGCGCGGGCGTCGGCGACGTGGTCAGCAACCTGTCGGCGATCGAGGACTGGCAGCTCGGCAACGTCGAGCGCGGCGAGCCCATCGACGGCCTGGCCTGCTCGATGGCGCGCACGGCGGCCGAGGCGCTGATCGGGCGCGGCGACGGCATCGAGTCCGACGCGTTCCTGACCGTGCTGGCCGAATCCCTGATCCTGTCGGGCATGTCGATGGTCATCGCCGGTTCCTCGCGGCCCGCGAGCGGCGGCGACCATGAGATCCTTCATGCCGTGGATCAGCTCTTCCCCGGCACCTCCAACCACGGCGAGCTCGCCGGCATCGGCGCCGCCTTCTGCTTCTTCCTCCGCGAGGACGACGCCCGCGTCCGGCAGGTCGTCTCCTGCCTGCGCCGGCACGAGCTGCCCGTCGTGCCGGCCGACATCGGGCTGAGCGAGGAGCAGTTCGCCGAGGCGGTGGCGCTGGCGCCGGCCACCCGGCCCGGCCGCTACACGATCCTGGAGCACCTTCGCATGCAGGACACCGAGATCCGCGATCGGGTGGGGGACTATGTCCGGGCCTTCGGTAGCTGAGCTGCGCCGGGTCGCCCAGCCGCCCGGCCACCTGGAGCGCAGGAACGGCGAGCACTGGGCGGGCGTGCTCTACATGCGCCGCCTGTCCATATACGTCACCTGGCTCATGGCGAAGACCCCCGTCACGCCCAACCAGCTCACCTGGGTGATGACGGTGGCGGGC
Organism: Actinomadura luzonensis; assembly: GCF_022664455.2. NCBI lineage: Bacteria > Bacillati > Actinomycetota > Actinomycetes > Streptosporangiales > Thermomonosporaceae > Actinomadura > Actinomadura luzonensis. Next base: position 331,780 of record NZ_JAKRKC020000003.1, on the reverse strand, counting down.
GTGCTGGCCGGGTTCGTGATCGCGCTGCCCGGCCTCTGGGCGGCCGTGGCCGCCGCCCTGCTGATCCAGGTCTACCTGCTGCTCGACTGCTCCGACGGCGAGCTGGCCCGCTGGACCGGCCGCACCTCGCTGGCCGGGGTCTACCTCGACCGGGTGGGGGCGTACTTCGCCGAGGCGGCGCTGCTGGCCGGGCTCGGCTGGCGGGCCTCGGCCGTGCTGCCCGACTGGTACACCGTGCTCGGGGTCGGCGGGGCGCTCGGCGCGATCCTCATCAAGGCCGAGAGCGACCTGGTGGAGGTGGCCCGCGCCAAGGGCGGGCTGCCGCCGGCCGGCGAGTCGGGCGCGGTACAGTTCCGTTCCGGGCTGCTCGGGCTGGGGCGCCGGATTCTTTCCGCCACCAAGTTCCACCGCATCGTGCAGCCGATCGAGCTGTCGCTGCTGGCCCTCGCGACGGCGGTGATCGACGCGGTCCGCGGCGACCTCGCCGCCACGCGGGTGCTGGTGGTGGCGTGTTTCGTCGCGGCTTGCCTACAGGTCGTCCTGCATTTGGTCAGCATCCTGGCGTCGAGGCGGCTGGCGTGATCCGATGTCGGAACCGGAGGGTCCCCTCGTCCGTCGTATTGATCGGACGTCCGCCGTTCGGTGGGGGTTCACCCCCGGTTCCGATACGCTTAGCTCACCCTAGATTCAGGACAATGCGACCAGACTCGGTGATCATGAAAGAATGCTCCGCCCGTGTTCTCAACGCGTCAGGACAGTGATTCGTTGAAGATCTCGTGCGTCATCCTCACCATGGGCAACCGGGTCGCGGAGCTGAACCGGGCGGTCGAGTCCGCGCTCAACCAGATCGACGGCGACGTCGAAGTGGTGATCGTGGGCAATGGCGCCGACGTGCCCGAGGTGTCGGCGACGCCACCCGAGGGGTCGTCCGCGGTCGTGAAATCGATCCGGCTCGACCGTAACACCGGCATCCCGGCCGGCCGCAACCGCGGGGTGGAGGAGTGCTCCGGCGACGTCGTGCTGTTCCTCGACGACGACGGCTGGTACGCCGACCAGAAGGTCGTCGCGCACGTCCGCGACCGCTTCGCCACCGAGCCCGACCTCGCGGTCATCTCCTTCCGGGTGATGGACCCCGACGGCGGCATCGGCCAGCGGCGGCACGTCCCCCGGCTGCGCGCGGGCGATCCGCAGCGCTCCTCGCCGGTCACCACGTTCCTCGGCGGGGCCTCGGCCATCAGGCGCTCGGCCTTCCTCCAGGTGGGCGGCCTGCCCGAGCGGTTCTTCTACGCCCACGAGGAGACCGACCTCGCCTGGCGGCTGCTCGGCGAGGGCTACCGCATCGAGTACGACGCCGAGACGGTGATGTACCACCCGCAGGTGCCGCCCACCCGGCACGCGGAGTTCTACCGGCTCAACGCCCGCAACCGGGTCTGGCTGGCCCGCCGCAACCTGCCCTGGCCGCTGGCGGTGCTCTACCTGACCAACTGGGTCGTGCTCACCCTCATCAGGGAGCGCCGCTCGCCGCACGCGATCAAGGCGTGGTTCCGCGGCTTCGCCGAGGGGCTGCGCACGCCCGCGGGCGAGCGCCGGCCGATGGCCTGGCGCACGGCGTGGCGCATGGTCAAGCTCGGCCGCCCGCCCATCGTCTGACCGCCTGCCCGCGCGGCCGGCCGCGCGGCGTCTGATCGTCCTCAGGCCGGGGACGCCTCGCCGAAGGTCATCTCGGCCCGCGCGATCGTCGTGCTGAACATCGCCCGCTTGGGCAGGCCCAGCTCGCTCAGCTCCTTGGCGATGGGATGGTTGCCCAGGCGGATCAGCGCGCCGCTGGGCCGCAGCCGCGCCCCGCGGGCCCGTACGGACCAGGGCACCCGGCGGGTGACGCCGTCGCGGTGCGTGTAGGCGTCCATGGGCGCCATCGCGGTCGCGCCCGGCACCGGGACACCCGGTTTGACCAGCATGTCGAGCACCAGCCGGTCGTCCTTGCGCAGCACGCACCGCTTGTACGGCGACCTGAGCCGCAGCTCGATGTCCGCCAGCTCCTTCGGGAACCCCCACAGCGTGCGCCCCGCCTCCAGCGTGAACCCCTGGTCCACCGGCAGCCAGTGCACGAACACCCCGGCCCGCCGCAGGTCGGCCGGCCCAGGGGCGCCCGTCGCGCCGGGCGGCCGCACCAGGAACGCCATGCCGAACTCGTGGTAGGTGTCGAGGTCGCCGTCGCGGTAGTCGACGAACATCAGCACGCAGACGGCCTTGCCGGGCAGCGCCTCGGCCACGTCGAGGCCGGAGTAGGCGATCACCGCCCGCGCGGCGTCGGCACGAACCGGGTAGAAGGCGCTGCAGACCTCAGCGTCCCTCACCCGGACGGGGAACCCGACCGTCCGGCCCTGGATCAGTTGCGATGCCATGGCTCCAGTACATCAACCCCCACGCCGCGCCGCCATTCCCGCCGCGCCCCTCCTGCCTACCTCAGACCGCGAGCGCGTGGGCCGTCGTGCGGCCCGCCCAGGACTCGGCGCGGCGCGCGAACTCGGCCGCGTGGTCCGGCCAGTGGTGGCGGAGGCGCGCCTCGGCGTGGCCCAGCGCGCCGAGCCTGACCCGGCGCGAGGGGTCCTCCTTGAGGTCGAGGACGGCGTTCGTCACGGCGTCCACGTCCAGGGGCACCACGACGCCGCAGCCGGCGCCCTCCACCAGCGCCGCGCCCTGCGGCGTGGTGATGACCGGCAGGCCGCGGCCCATGTAGTCCATGATCTTCGTGGGCCGCCAGGTCACGGTGGCGTCCGCCAGCGACAGCCCGGCCAGCGCGCCCTCGGCCATGCGCAGGGCGTGCCGGAGCGGCACGTAGCCGAACCAGTCGAGCAGGCCCACGCGCTGCGCGTCGCGCAGCAGCGGGCGCACGTCGCGCTCGGCCGGGCCGATGAGGTCGAGCCTGATGCCGTGCGGCACCAGGCGCTCGGCCAGGCCGATCAGCTCCGTCACGCCCCGGTCGGCGGCCAGCCGGCCGATGTGCACGACCCTGGCGTCGCCGGGCGGGGGCGGCTGGGCCGCGACGAACGTGGCCTCGGGGACGATCTCGGGCGTGATCAGCCGGTGCCGGCGCCCGGCGCGGGCGAGGCGGCGGGGGCCGACCTGCTCGCGTACGTCCCAGACGACCGGAGGACGCCGGTAGGGCAGCGCCTGCAGCAGCCGGTGGTCGTGGGTGATCAGCAGGTCCGCGTCCTTCAGGCCGCGCCTGAGGGCCGCGCGGGCCTTGCCGTAGGAGGCCCGGCGGGGCACGTCCACGGCGGTGACGCCCATGGCGGGGGTCACGTTGTAGTAGGTGAACGGCGCGACGTAGGTCACCTCGTGGCCCGCGTCGAGCAGCGCCCGGATCTGCCGGTGCATGATCCGGGCGTCCTCGGGATGGTGGACGGTCGTGGCGACACATGCGCGCATGTGTCGATGCTCCGCGCCTCCCAGGTCAAAGGCGTTAATGCGGGTGGAACGATCGCTTAACTTCCAGAAGGCCGGCGATAGAGCCAGGTCAGGCGGGGCTCCAGCACCCACTTGAAGACGGTCCTGGTCTGCGGCAGGCACAGGACGATCGCCAGCGCGAAGCAGCTGCACGCGATGGCCGCCACGCCCAGCGGCCCGTACAGCCACGGGAACTCCAGCCAGCCCAGCTCCTTGGCGATCAGCACCGGGATGCCGTGCAGCAGGTAGCAGTAGAGCGTGCGGGTGCCGAGGTCGGAGAACCACGTCTCGCCCCTCGGCACCAGCGCCAGCACCGCGAAGCACATCGCGAGCGCGCAGATCAGCAGCGCCGTGCGCAGGCCGAGGCCCATGTACCAGGACAGGTCGAGGTCCTGGTAGCTGTTCTTGTAGTAGAACGGGCCGAGCTTGGCGCGGGAGGCGACGAGGATCGACACCGCCGCCGCGCCGAGGACCGTCAGGACCGACAGGATCTTGATCCAGCGCCGGTTGAGCATCTCGAAGTGCTCGGGCTGCATCACCAGGCCGATCACGAAGAACGGCATGAGGCCGAAGAAGCGGTCCATGCTGAAGTCGCCCGAGATCTGGGAGAACCCGGCGAACAGGTAGATCGCGATCGCGACCGGCACCGGGTACTTCATCCGCTTCCACACCGGTGTGGACAGCCGCCAGAACAGCAGGGCCAGCAGGTACCAGTTGAGCCAGGCCGGGTCGATGATCGTCAGGCTCCACTTGTGGCCGAGCGCCGTGCGGAGGGCGGCGTAGCCGACCTCGACGATCACGTACGGGACCAGGAACGTGTCGACCAGCTTGTTGGTCTTGGCGTTGGAGTTCCAGAAGTTCCTGGACAGGTAGCCGCTGATCAGCACGAACAGCGGCATGTGGAAGGTGTAGATGAAGATGTAGAGGGCGCGCGAGCTGTCGGCGTCGAGGGTGGGCACCAGGGAGTGGCCGACCACGACGAGCGCGATCAGGACGAACTTGACGTTGTCGAGGAACGGGTCGCGGCGGCGTCGCGGCGGCTCGGGCTCCGCCTGCGGCTGCCCCTCGCCCTCCGGCCGCTCGCCGGCGGCCGTCGCGGGCCCGGCGGGCGGGGTCGCTCCGGCCGTTCCCGCCCCGGGTCGCCCGGCCGGCCCGCCGGGGCCGCCCGGTGTCCCGGGTGCCGCGGGGTAGGCGGCGGGGGGGCCCGAGTAGGCGGCGGGACCGGGCGGGGCCGCGTGCGCGCCCACCGCCGGGAACGCCGGGACGACGTGCCCACCGGCACCCGGACCACTCGGGACGGGACCACTCGGGACGGGACCGCCCGCAACCGGGCCGCCCGCAACCGGGCCACTCGGGACCGGGCCTGGGGGAGCCGGGGGCGCAGCGTGCGCGCCGGGCCCCTGGGGCGGCGAGGGGGCCGCGTGGGGGCCGGCGGGCTGGGGGCGTGGGGGGCCGGGGGGTGCGGGCTGGGGTGGCGGGGGCGCCGCGTGGGCGCCGGTGCCGTGGGGGTCGGTGCGCTCGCTCCAGAACGCCTCCTCCGGCAGGGGCCACCGCGCACCCGTCTGCGCCGGGCCCCCTTCCTCTCCCGGAGCCGGCTGGCCCCCGGAGGTCGTGACCGGTGGGGAGAATCTGGTGTCAGACACGAGGAAGTCGCTCAGCTTCGCTAGGGGCCGGGGAACACGACGCCAACGAGACGTGAAAACCTGGTAACGGTCCGGTGTCGCGCTGCGTCGCCGACCCGCAACAGACTAACGCGCCCGTGCCGTTCCTGTCTCCGGCAGCCGTCCAGAATGCCCGGTTACACAGGGAACTTGGAGCCTCAGGTGCACACGTTCTTCTGCTCCGACGCCGTGATGGTGCTGTTCTTGACGCTGTCCGGCAGCTTGGTCACCTTGACCGAGTCGAAGTCCTCGCCCACCACGAGCTGGATCACCGGCGCGTTCTTGGGCGCGGCGGCGGCCCCGGCCGCGGCGGTGGCCGCCGTGTACGCCTGGGGGTTGGTCGCCTTGACCCGCCCGGCGGTCGCGGCCGGCTTGGGCAGCACCGAGCCGGCCAGCGTGGCGGCGTAGTCAGGGGCGGTCTCGGCGGTCTTGGCGTAGTGGACCTCGGTCTTGGCCAGGCCGGTGCCGCCCGGCGCCTCGTAGTTGCCCACGCCGACCACGGAGAAGCCCTGCTCGGCGAGCTGGTCGGCGACCTCGCGGGCCTTGCCGACGGTCTTGGTGCCGTTGAGCACCTGGACCTTCACCTGCTCCGGCTTGACGGTCGCGGACGGCTTGGCCCCGGTGCCGGCGCTGGCCGACGGCGACGGGGTGGCGACCTCGGTGTCGGTCTTGATCGAGGTGAACAGCTTGGTGGCGTCCGGCTCCTTCCAGACCACGCGGTTCTTGTCCTGCGGGTCGGGCCCCCACGGGATCGTGGTGAACTGCACGCCGCCCGCAGTGAGCTGCTTGGCGCTCATCGCGATCTCGATGAGCTGCTCGGGGTCGTTGGCCAGCTCGGGGTCCATGGTGACCGAGCCGGCCGCGGCGGAGATGAAGTCCTTGAGCTTGCCGACGTCGGTGAGCAGCTCGCTGCTGGTGGCCTTGGCGACGACCTTGCTGAGGAAGATCTGCTGGCGGCGGATGCGCTGGATGTCGCTGCCGTCGCCGTAGTGGCGGAGGCGCACGTAGCCGAGCGCCTTCTCGCCGTTGAGCAGGCTCTTGCCGGCCGGCAGCACCAGCTTGCTGGCCCTGTCGTTGACGCCGCTCTTCAGGCAGATCTCGATGCCGCCGAGAGCGTCCACGATGTTCTTGAAGCCGCTGAAGTCGACCTCGACGAAGTGGTTGATGCGGATGCCGGTGAGGGTCTCGATCGTGGACATCGTGCAGGCGATGCCGCCCGAGTTGTACGCCGAGTTGATCATGTCGCGGCGGGGCGGCATCTCCTGCTTGGTGCTCTCGTTCTTGCACTTGGGGATCTGCACCATGGAGTCGCGCGGGAAGCTGATCAGCCGGGCCTTGTCGCGGTTGGGCGAGATGTGCATCAGGATGATCGTGTCCGTGCGCTTGCCGCCCGCGTCGGCCTCCCTGGCGAGCTGCTGGCCGTATTTGGCGTTGCCGGCGCCGGCCCGGGTGTCGGAGCCGACGAGCAGCACGTTGAGCGCTCCGGTGTCCGGGGGACGGGGGTTGATGATGTCCTCTTTGACGCTCTTCTGGTTGATGTTGCCGAAGGCGTCGCGGTACATGGTGTACGCGGTCAGCGAGCCCGCGACCATCACCGTCGTCAGGCCGACGCTGATGTAGGCGAGCACCCGCATCTTGTTCTGGCCGCCCCCGCCGGCGCGGCGGCCGCCGGGCGGCCGGTCCCCGGGCGGGGGAGGCGGCGCGGCGGCGCCCCCGGCGCCCGCGGCGGCCGCGGCCCTGCGGGCCATCCTGCTGCCGGGCTGGGTGGGGGCCGTTCGATATCCCTGCTGCGCAGTGTCGACTACCGGCACGACCCTGTAGTCACTCATACGCCCCCTAGCCTCGTTCCTCGCGCCCGTGCGCCGGCTTGGTCGTTCCGCGCCACGAGACTAGGTCACGTTCCGAGTGTCCGGTGCTACGACCGCCGGAAACGACCGTGACCCGGGCGTGATGTTTCCGCGGGCAAGCATACTCAGACCCGGACATTAGGTGGAATATCATCGCGGAAATCTTGAGCTTTCTCGCAGGTCAGGACGGACGCTCAGAGCCGCGGCGAGACACGCCAGCGGCACGGCCGGCAACACGTAACGGTAGTCGAACTCCGCCGCCGCGGCCGGTGTGATCAGCAGCACAACGGCCGCGGCCCAGGGCACCGCCCAGTACGCGGCCCCCGCCCGCCGCCCGCCCGCGCGCCTCCGCCGCAGCGCCGCCACGGGAGGCACCAGAAGGGCCGCCAGCAGCACCGGGCCGGGCAGCCGCGCCATGTTCTGGTAGGCCCGCAGCCAGCCGGCGTAGGGCTCGACGACCTCCGTGCCGATCGCGCCGCCCTCGTAGCGCCTGGCGTACTCCGCGCCGACCTGCGCCGGATAGCGCCCCGGCGGGCCGGGGGAGGTGACCGGGAACTCGTAGTAGCCGTAGATCTCGTGGTCGGGGTAGACCGGCCGGTCCCAGCGGAACGTGCGGCCCAGCTCGGCCAGGATCGAGGCGGCGTAGTCGAGCGGCTGGCTCAGCACGGCCCGCGTCGCGAAGCGGGCCGCGAGGTCGTCGGTCTCCTTGGTGAAGGTGATGCCGGGGAGCTGGACGATCGGGGCGTCCTTGGCCCAGATGTACTCCTGCGAGGGCGGCCGCCGCTCCGGCGGGCGCGGGTCGCACAGGACCCTGAGGTCGGGCGGCGGGTCCATCTTCGCGCAGTCGGCGAACGACATCGTCCGCGCGTACAGGAAGACCCCGTTCGCGCCGACCAGCCCGACCCGCTGGTACGTCGCGTAGAACCAGGCCCCGTAGCCGAGCACCGGCACCAGGGCCGCCGCGAGCAGCACGGCGGTGTGCCGGAAGCGCCTGCGCAGCAGGAACCAGGCCGCGAGCAGCGCGATGAGCGGCTGCCCGACGGTCCTGGTGAGGGTGGCGGCGGCGAGCAGCAGGCCGACGGCGGCGACCACGCCGGTGCGCCGGGTCCGGCACAGCGCGACCGCCGACACCACCAGGAACATGAACAACGTGTCCGACACCAGCAGGTGCTCCAGCTCGACCTGGTAGGCGTCGAGCAGCACCGGCACCGTCGCGAGGGTCGCCGCCCAGCGCGGCGCGCCCCTGGCCACCCGGTAGATCAGCACGCCCGCGGCCAGGCCCATGAGGTGCTGGACGGCCGCCACCGCGGCGAAGGAGTGCAGCGGCTCCAGCAGCTTGAGGAAGATCGAGTACCCGGCCGGGCGCACCAGGTCGGGGCGCGGCCGGAAGACGGTGACGACGTAGGTGTAGGTGTCGGGGAACCACAGGGCCGGCCGGTAGCCGAGCATCGCGAGCACGCGCAGCAGCGTGCCGAGCGCGAGCACCGCGAGGAACCAGCGGTGCCGCCGGAGCCGTGGCCCGAGGTCGCGCGGCAGCCGCCGCCGGAGCCGTGACCCCAAGTCGCGCGGCAGCCGCCGCCGGGCCCCTTCCCTCGTCGCGGGCCCGGTGGTGCGGACCTCCTCCGTCACAGGCGCGCTCTCCCGCTTCTCCGGCACGTGCGTACGGTACCGGTTCCGCGCCGCGCGACCGGATACGCTCGCTGCTCGATGGAACGTCTCCTCCCTGGCCGGACGCTCGCGGCGCTCTCGGCCGCGCCCGCGCTCGCCGTGGCGGGCTGGCTGCTGGCGGGGCTGCCGCTGCTGCTGCTCGGCCGGTACGCGCCGCTGCCCGCGCTGCTGCTCGGCCTGCCCGCCGCCGCCCTGCTGTGCTGGGCCGGGACCCGGCGCGGCCCGGCGGTCGAGGCCGCCTGGTGGCAGGTCGCGGCGGTGGCGGGGGTGGCCGTCGCGTCGGGCGTGTTCAACGCCGTCCTGCACAGCGAGCAGCTCGCCGTGCGGCGCGATCCGGCGACCTACGCCCAGTACACCGCCTGGATCGCCCGGCACGGCGCGCTGCCGATCGGCGTGCGCCCTGAGGCGTTCGGCGGGGCCGATCCCGCGCTGCTGTTCGACAGCGTCGGGTTCTACCCGGCGGGCGCGGGGGCGGTCACGCCGCAGTTCATGCCGGGCGCCCCGATGCTGTTCGCGGTCGGCGACTGGCTGGGGGCGCCGTTCGCGGTGCCGGCCGTGCTGGGGGCGCTGGCGGTGCTGACCGTGGCCGGGGTGACGGCGCGGCTGGCGGGGGCGCGGTGGGCGGTGGTCGCGGCGGTGGCGTTCGCGGTCAGCCTGCCGGTCCTCTACACCTCGCGCACGACGTTCAGCGAGATCCCGTCGCTGGTGCTGCTGTTCGGCGGGCTGGCGCTGGCGCACGACGCGCTGGAGCGGCCGGGGTGGGGGCGCGGGCTACTGGCCGGGCTGGTGTTCGGGCTGTCGGTGCTGGTCAGGATCGACGGGCTGCGGGACGTGCTGCCGGTGCTCGGCTACGCGGGGCTGCTGATCGCGGCGCGGCGGCGCGACCGGGCACGGGGCGCGCGCGGGACGGCGGGCTCGCTGGGGCCGCCGTTGCTGGCCGGGCTGGCGGCGGGGGCGGGGACCGGGCTGCTGGCGGCGTACCTGCTGGCCCGGTCGTACCTCGACTACCTGTCCGGGTCGGTGCGGCCGCTGCTGCTGATCTGCGGGGCGGTGCTCGTGGCCACCGCGGCGGGCACGGCCGCCGCGCCGCTCCTGGCCCGCCTCCGGCCGCCGAGGTGGCTGCCGGCGACGGGCGCGGGGCTGGTGGTGCTGGTCATGGCCGCCCTGTACGCCCGCCCGTGGTTCCAGACCGTCACCCGCGTCCCGGTCACGGCGGACGACCGGCGCACGTACGAGATGATCGAGACCATCCAGCGGGCCAACCGCCTCCCGGTGGACGGCACCCGCCTGTACTTCGAGAACTCCCTGCACTGGGTCGCCTGGTACGTCGGCCTCCCCGTGATCGTGCTGGCCACGCTCGCCGCGGCGCTGCTCGTGCGGCGGCTGCTGCGCGACGGCACGCCGTTCGCCTGGCTGCTGCCGCTCGCGGTGATCGGCTGGACCACGGTGACCACGCTGGTGCGGCCCGAGATCACCCCCGACCACCCGTGGGCCGCCCGCCGCCTGGTGCCGGTCGTGATCCCCGGGCTGGTGGTGCTGGCCGCGTACGGGCTGGAGCGGCTGCGCGCGCGCACCGGCGGCCGGCGCTGGGTGAGCGCCCTCGCGGTGCTGGCCGTGCTGGTGCCGCCCGCGGTGACCTCGATCGGCACCGCGTTCACCCCGGTCGAGCGGGGGGAGGCGGCGGCCGTGGCGGCGATGTGCGCCAAGCTGCCCGCGAACGCGTCCGTGCTGATCGTCGAGCGGGTCACCGGCGACCGGTTCACGCAGGTCGTGCGCGGGATGTGCGACCGGCCGGCGGCGCGGGTGCGGCGGGCGGCCGGCGTGGACGTGGCGCGCGACGACGAGACGTGGCGGCTCGCCGGGCGGATCAGGGCGGCCGGGCGGGTGCCGGTCGTGCTGGCCGCCGACGCCGACCAGGTGGCCCGCTACGGCGCGCCCGTGCACGTCCTGTCGCTCAGGACCCGCCAGGACGAACGCTCGCTCGCCGGCCCGCCCGACGGCACCTACTCGCTCACCATGAACGTGTGGATGGCCGTCGCGGCCTAGGGTGAATGTGCACCCGGCTCCCAGGCGGGCACAGTAACCTCGATGCCTGTGAGCACGCTAGAGACCCCCAAGAGTGGACCTGCCGTGGAAGACGCGCCGCCGTACGTCACCATCGTCCTGCCCTGCTACAACGAGCAGGACCACGTCATCGACGAGGTCGAGCGCATCACGCGGGCCATGGACTCCAGCGGCTACACCTACGAGCTGGTCGCCATCGACGACTGCTCGACCGACCACACGCTGACCCGGCTGCAGGAGGCCGCGGCCGACTACCCGCACCTGCGCATCCGCGCCTTCCATCGCAACGGCGGCTCCGGCACCGTGCGGCGCATCGGCACGCAGGAGGCGAGGGGCGAGATCGTCGTCTGGACCGACGCCGACATGTCCTACGCCAACGAGCGCATCCCCGAGCTGGTGCAGCTGCTCGACAAGGACCCGACCATCGACCAGGTGGTGGGCGCGCGCACCAGCGAGGAGGGCTCGCACAAGCTGCTGCGGGTGCCGGCCAAGTTCGTCATCCGCAAGATCGCCGAGATGCTGGCCGGGCAGAAGATCCCCGACCTCAACTCGGGGCTGCGCGCCTTCCGCAAATCGGTGGCCAAGCCGTACCTGCGGCTGCTGCCCCCGGGGTTCTCCTGCGTCACGACGATCACGCTGTCGTTCCTGATGAACCAGCACGACATCTACTACCTGCCCACCGAGTACGCCAAGCGGGCCGGCAAGTCGAAGTTCAGCTTCGTCTCCGACGCCTACCGCTACATCTTGCAGGTGCTGCGGATGATCATGTACTTCAACCCGCTCAAGGTGCTCATGCCGCCCGCGCTGTGGCTGGTCGTGATCGGGTTCGTCAAGGGCGTCTGGGACATGGTCCAGCACCCCTTCTACTTCCCGGCCAACACCGTCATGATCTTCCTGTCCGGGATGCTCATCGGGTCCGTGGCGCTGCTGGCCGACCTGATCGTGCGCTCGCGGGGGGAGTAGGCGGCGTGCGCATCGCGATCGTCGGGCCGACGTACCCGTACAAGGGGGGCGGGGCGCAGCACACCACCGAGCTGGCGCACCGGCTGGCCGCGCTGGGGCACGACGTGGTGATCGAGTCGTGGCGGGCGCAGTACCCGTCGTTCCTCTACCCGGGGCAGCAGACCATCTCCGAGCCCGAGGGCACGCCCTACCCGCGCACCGCGCGGCGGCTCGACTGGCGGCGGCCCGACGGGTGGGTGACGGCCGGGCGGCGGCTGCGCGGCGCCGACCTGGTGGTGCTGGCCGTGCTGAGCCCGGTGCAGGTCCCCGCCTACCTGGGCATCCTGGCCGGCCTCGGGCGGCGGGCCCGCACGGTGGCCCTCTGCCACAACGTGCTGCCGCACGAGCGCAAGCCCTACGACCGGCCGCTGATGAAGGCGCTGCTGAAGCGGGTGGACGCGGTGCTCGCCCACTCCGGCGAGCAGGCGGGGCTGGCCCGCGAGCTGGCCCGCACGCCGGTCCGGGTGGCCGGCCTGCCGCCGCACCTGCCGGTGACCGGGGCCGGGCCGTCCGCCGGGGTGCGCCGGCGGCTGCTGTTCTTCGGCATGGTGCGCCCGTACAAGGGGCTTGACCTGCTGCTGCGGGCGTTGCCCGAGGGCGTCGCGCTGACCGTCGCCGGCGAGTTCTGGAGCGGGCTGGAGGAGACGAAGGCGCTGATCCGCGAGCTGGGCCTCGGCGACCGGGTGGAGCTGCGGCCCGGCTACGTGCCCGCCGCCGAGGTGCCGGAGCTGTTCGGCGCGGCCGACGCGCTCGTGCTGCCCTACCGCAGCGCCACCGCCAGCCAGAACGTGTGGCTCGCGCACGAGCACGGCGTGCCGGTGATCGCCACGCGGGTGGGCGCGCTCGCCGACCACGTCACCGACGGCGTGGACGGCCTGCTCGTGGAGCCGGGCGACGTGGGGGCGCTGCGCGCCGCCATCGAGCGCTTCTACGCCTCCGGCGAGCCGGAGAGGTTGCGCTCGGGGGTCAAGGCCGTCGATCCCGAGCCGTTCTGGTCGGCGTACGCGGGGGCGCTGCTCGCCGCGACCTGACGGCCGAGCAGCAGGAACAGCCCGGCGAGCGCGGCGTCGGCGAGCGTGAACGCCAGCCGCGACACGATCGCCACCGCCAGCGCCGGCGCGGTGCCGATCACCGGCCCGAGCACCAGCACCAGCGCGCCCTCCCTGATGCCGACCCCGGCCGGCACCACGACGGTGAGGATGCCGGTCGCCCAGGCGAACGCGTACGCGCCCGTGCCGACCAGGTAGAGGTCGGCGCGGCCGGTCAGCAGCCAGATGTGCACGCCGTAGACGAACCAGCCGAGCGTCGTCCAGGCCACCGCGACGACCACGGTGCGGCCGGGCAGCACGCTCTCCAGCGGCTCGCGGCGGGCCAGGCGCAGCGCCAGGTTGAGCCCCCAGGTCAGCACCTTCGGGTGCAGGCACACGATGATCACCGGCACCAGCAGCACGAGGTACCAGGCCTGGCGGACCGCCTCCAGCGAGCCCAGCGTGGCCGCGGCGACCGAGATCGCCACCCCGAGGTTGATCACGAGGCCGAGCGAGATCGTGGCGAACGTGCGCCGCGGCGGGCTGCCGTGGTCGCGGCCGAGGTCCATCATCGCCGCGTACGCCCACACCGCGCCCGGGATGTACTTGCCGAGCTGGCCCACGAACATGATCCGTCCCGACACCCGCAGCGGCACCCGCGTGCCCAGCCCCGCCATGATCTCCCGCCAGGCCACCAGCATGAGGAACTGGCCGAGCATCACCGCGAGGAACGAGCCGAGCACCGCCCACGGCGACAGCGCGGCCAGCGCCGCCGTGGTGTCGTCCCAGTTCTGGGCCAGGCCGTAGCCGAGGAAGGCGAGGGCGACCAGGGCGAGCACGATGCGCAGCAGCCGGCGGAGCATTGGCTCAGGCTACGCGGCTCCCGCCCGGTAAGGCCAGACGACGGCGTTCGACGTCATGCCCGTCCGAAGGTGGGTACTGTGGGGCCCCGTGGGGAAGCAACGCGTCGCGCAGCTCGAATACTCGGAGTTCCAGTCCGCCATGCTCGACGAGGGCAAGCGGCGGCGCAAGGCCGCGAAGATCATCGCGGTGCTGGAGCACTTCCGCGGGCCGCTCGGCGGGCTGAGCGTGGCCGACGTCGGCTGCTCGGCCGGGTTCATCGCCGACGAGCTGGCCCAGGCCGGCGCCAAGCACACGCTGGGCGTCGACATCGACGTGCCGGGGCTGCGCAGGGCGGCCGACCGGTTCGGCGCGCGGGTGGCGTTCGTGTGCGGCGACGGCACCGCGCTGCCCTTCCCCGACGGCTCGATCGACGTGCTGGTGTTCAACCACATCTACGAGCACGTGGTCGACCCCGACGCCGTGGTCGCCGAGATGCACCGCGTGCTGTCCGACGACGGCGTGCTCTACCTGGGGCTGGGCAACCGGCTCGGGGTGATGGAGCCGCACTACAAGCTGCCGTTCCTGTCGTACCTGCCGCCCGCGCTGGCCGACCGCTACGTGCGCGCCGCCGGCCGGGCCGACCACTACTACGAGCGGTTCCGCACCCGGCGCGGGCTGCGGCGGATGATGCGCGCCTTCCACGTCTGGGACTACACGCTGCCGGTGCTGGCCACGCCCGCGAAGTTCGCCGGCGGCGAGCTGTTCCCCGGCGTGCTCGGGCGGCTCGTCAGGGCCGTCCTGTCGGCCACGCCGCGGGCGGTGCTGCGGCTGCTGCTGCCGGTGGTGCCGACGTACCTGTGGGTGGCCACCAAGCGGCCGACGCGGCCCGTGGGCGCGGTGCTGCCGCAGCCGCCCGAGCGGGTCCGCCCGCTGTGACCGCCAAGGAGAGCGCCGCGGCCGAGGGTGCGGCCGAAGGAGCGGCCGAGGGCGCGGCTGAGGGGGTGACGCGGCGCCCGCGCGGCGGGCGCAGGCTGGTGCGGGTCGCCTTCCTGCTGGTCGCGCTGGCGTTCGGGGTGTGGGCGGTGGCCCGGCAGTGGGACGACGTGGTGGCCGGGTTCGCCCGGCTGTCGCCGCCCGCGCTGGCCGGGTCGCTGGCGGCCGTGGTCGCCGCGCTGCTCGGGGCCATGCTCACCTGGCGCACGCTGCTGGCCGACCTGGGCTCGCCGCTGCCGCTGCGGCCGGCGGCCAAGGTGTTCTTCGTGGGGCAGCTCGGCAAGTACATCCCGGGCGCGCTCTGGCCGGTGCTGGCCCAGATGGAGATGGGCCGCGACCTCGGGGTGCCGCGCTCGCGCAGCGCGGCGGCGTTCTTCCTGATGATGCCGATCCAGCTCGCCACCGGCCTGGTGGTCACGCTCGGCACGCTGGGCTGGGACCGTTACGGCTGGCTGCTGCTGGCCCTGCCGGTGCTGCTGGTGCTGCTGGAGCCCAAGGTCATCAACGCGGTGATCGCGTTCGGGCTGCGCAGGCTGAAGCGGGAGCCGCTGGAGCGGCCGCTCACCCGCCGCGGCATGCTGGCCGCGCTCGGCTGGGCGCTGGCCGGGTGGATCGCCTACGGGGTGCACCTCTACCTCATCGCGCCGCAGGGCGGGCCGCTGTTCGCGGTCGGGGCGTTCGCGCTGTCGTGGTGCCTCGGCATCCTGACCTTCGTCGTGCCGGCGGGCGCGGGGGTGCGGGAGGTGGCGATGGTGGCCGTGCTGGCGCCGCACGTCGCCGGAGGCGCCGCGATCGCGGTGGCCCTTTCGTCCCGCATTGTCATCATTCTGGGGGATCTGATCTGCGCGGGGCTCGCCGGATTTGCGGCAAGGCGCTCCTCGGTGTGATTTGGCCCACGATTGGGGGGACGTTGGTCATAGGCTGAACTTCAGAGGGGGACGCCCGGTCCCACGTTGATCTTGAGGGGAGAAGATCTACGTTGCCTCGTGTGCTCGTCGATGCGGCGGCCGTCCCCGCGGACCGCGGCGCGTTGACCCGATACGTGGACGGGCTGGTCGCGGCCCTCCACCGGGCGGGCGCCGACGTCGCCGTCGCCTGCCAGCGCGCCGACGCGGAGCGCTACCGGCGCCTCGCGCCCACCGCGACCGTCATCCCAGGGCCCGTCTCGATCACCAACAGGGCGGCCCGGCTCGCCTGGGAGCAGAGCGGCCTGCCGCTGCTGGCCCGGCAGGCCGGGGTGGACGTCATCCACGCCCCCTACTACTCCATCCCGCTCGGCTCCGGTGTGCCGACCGTCGTGACGGTGCACGACGCCACCTGGTTCACCGAGCCCGACCAGCACAGCCCGCGGGCGTCGTTCTTCCGCTCGGCCACCCGCACCGCCGTGCGGCACGCCAAGCGCGTGATCGTGCCGTCCAAGGCGACCAGGGACGAGCTGGTCCGGGTGCTGTCCGCCGACCCCACCAGCATCGACGTCGCCTACCACGGCGTCGACCTCTCGCTGTTCCACCCGCCGAGCGAGGACGAGATCCGGCGGGCCGCGCTGCGGCTCGGGCTGCACGGCCAGCCGTACGTCGCCTTCCTCGGCAACCTCGACCCCCGCAAGAACGTGCCCAACCTGATCCGCGGCTTCGCCTCGGCGGTGCAGACGCTGGACAAACCGCCCGCGCTGGTGATCGGCGGCGGCGTGCACGAGCACGACGTCGACGCGGCCTGCCGCGAGGTGGAGGCCACCGTCAAGGTCATCAGGCCCGGCTACCTGCACGGCCCCGACCTGCCCGGCTTCCTCGGCGGCGCGCTCGTGGTGGCCTTCCCCTCGCGGGGCGAGGGCTTCGGGCTGCCGGTGCTGGAGGCCATGGCCTGCGGCGCGCCCGTGCTCACCACTCACCGCTCCTCGCTGCCCGAGGTCGGCGGCGACGCGGTGGCCTACACTGAGCCCGACGCAGACAGCATCGCCACGGCGCTCGGCCAGCTCCTCGCCTCCGCCGAGCGGAGGAAGCAGCTCCAGGAGGCCGGTCTGGCGAGAGCCCGCGAGTTCACGTGGGACGCCTCGGCGGAGGCGCACCTCAGCTCCTATCAACGCGCGATCGAATAGTTCGGTAACCTCACGGAGTGATGGAGAGCTCTTTGCCAGACCTCGAGGCGATCCTCCTGGTCGGGGGGCAGGGCACGCGCCTGCGTCCGCTGACACTGGGCACGCCCAAACCGCTGCTGCCGACGGCCGGCGTGCCGTTCCTCGCCCACCAGCTCGCCCGGGCGCGATCGTTCGGCGTGCGCCGGATCGTCTTCGCGACCTCGTACAAGGCGGCCATGTTCGAGCCCGCCTTCGGCGACGGGGCGGCCTTCGGGCTCTCGCTGGAGTACATGACGGAGGAGACGCCCCTCGGCACCGGCGGAGCCATCCGCAACGCCGCCGAGGCGCTCGGCGCGGGCCCGTCCGACCCCGTGCTCATCCTCAACGGCGACATCCTGTCCGGGCACGACATCGGCGAGCAGGTGCGCCTGCACCGCGAGCGCGGCGCCGCTGTAACGCTCCATCTGACCGAGGTCGACGATCCGTCGCGCTTCGGCTGCGTGCCGACCGACGACGCCGGCCGGGTCACGGCCTTCCTGGAGAAGACCCCCGACCCGGTCACCAACCGCATCAACGCCGGCTGCTACGTCTTCACCCGCTCGGTCATCGACACGATCCCGAAGGACGAGGTCGTGTCGGTGGAGCGGGAGACGTTCCCCGGGCTCATCGAGGCGGGCGAGCTGGTGCTCGGCTACGCCACCCGCACCTACTGGCTCGACGTCGGCACCCCGGCGGCGTACGTGCAGGGCTCGCGCGACCTCGTGCTCGGCCGGCTGCGATCCCCGGCGGTGCCCGGGCCGACCGGCGAGCACCTGGCGCTGCCCGGCGCCAGCGTGTCGCCGTCGGCCAAGGTCGAGGGCGGCACCGCGGTCGGCGCGCGGGCGGTGGTCGAGGCCGGGGCCGCGGTCATCGGCTCGGTGCTGAGCGACGACTGCGTGGTCGAGGCGGGCGCGCTGGTCGCCGACTCGGTGGTGGGCAAGGGCGCCCGCGTCTGCGCGGGCACGGTGGTGCGCGACGCGGTGATCGGCGACGGCGCCGTGGTCGGGCCGCACAACGAGCTGCAGAACGGCGTGCGCGTCTGGCCCGGGGTCGAGCTGCCCGAACGGGCGGTGCGCTACTCCAGCGACGTCTGACGACCCGCCCACCGGCCGGGGCGCGGCACACTGGACGGGTGATGGAGCGCAGGTGGGCGCCGCAGGGGCCGCTCGACGTCGGTCTGGCGTTGCAGCCGCATCGGCGCGGCAGCGGCGACCCCGCCTGGCGCCGCACCCCCGACGGGGCGGTGTGGCGCACCTCCAGAACGCCCGCCGGCCCCTGCACGCTGCGCGTCCGCGTCGCCGGCGGCGAGGTGCACGGCCAGGCGTGGGGTCCCGGCGCGGACTGGGCGCTCGACACCCTGCCCGCGCTGCTCGGGGCCGAGGACGACCCGTCCGGGTTCACCGTGCGGCACGAGGTGCTGGCCGACGTCGTCCGGCGGCATCCCGGGCTGCGCATCGGCCGCACCGGCCGGGTCATGGAGGCCCTGGTGCCGGCCGTGCTGGAGCAGAAGGTGGTGGGCCGGGAGGCGTGGCGGGCCTGGCGGTGGCTGCTCGCGCGCTACGGCGAGCCCGCCCCCGGCCCGGCTCCCGAGGGCATGCGGGTGATCCCCGAGCCGGCGGTGTGGCGGCAGATCCCGATCTGGCACTGGCACCGCTCCGGAGCCGAGGCGGTGCGCGCCCGGACGATCGCCACCGCCGCCTGGCACGCCGACAAGCTGGAGGCCGCCCGCACCACGGAGGAGCTCGACCGGCTGCTGCGCGCGCTGCCCGGCGTCGGGGTGTGGACCTCCGCCGAGGTGCGGCAGCGGGCGCTCGGCGACCCCGACGCGGTCAGCGTGGGGGACTTCCACCTGGCCAAGCTGGTCGGCTACGCGCTGACGGGGGAGAAGACCGACGATCCGGGCATGTTGCGGCTGCTGGAGCCGTACCAGGGGCATCGGCACCGGGCGACGGTGCTGGTGTGGTTGTCGGGGCTGCGGCCGCCGGCGCGCGGGCCCCGGATGCCGGTTCGCGACTATCGGGCGTTTTGACCGGCCCTGGGTGCGTGTGTCGAACTCAGCGCGCCGTACTGTGCCTGTATGGATCTGGTCAACGATTCCGCGCTCCGCCGTGCTCTCGCCCGCGCCCGCGACGGCAAGACCCTCGACGTCACCGAGGCGAGTGTGCTGCTGCACGCGCGGGACGAGCACCTCGACGCCCTCCTCGACCACGCCACCCGGGTGCGTGACGCCGGCCTCGCCGCCGCCGGCCGCCCCGGGGTCATCACCTACAGCAGAAAGGTCTTCATCCCGCTGACCAGGTTGTGCCGGGACCGGTGCGGCTACTGCACGTTCGCCACCGCGCCGCACAAGCTGGAGGCGCCGTTCCTCAGCCCGGACGAGGTGCTGGACATCGCCCGGCAGGGGGCGGCGATGGGCTGCAAGGAGGCGTTGTTCACGCTGGGGGACCGGCCGGAGGACCGCTGGCACCAGGCCCGCGAGTGGCTGGACGCCCACGGCTACGACGACACGCTGTCGTACGTGCGGGCCATGGCGATCCGCGTGCTGGAGGAGACCGGCCTGCTGCCGCACCTCAACCCGGGGGTGATGGGCTGGCGGGACCTCCAGCGGCTCAAGCCCGTCGCGCCGTCCATGGGAATGATGCTGGAGACGACGTCGCGGCGGCTGTTCGAGGAGAAGGGGCAGCCCCACTACGGCTCGCCGGACAAGGACCCGGCGGTGCGGCTGCGGGTGCTGGAGGACGCCGGGCGCAGCAACGTGCCGTTCACCACGGGCATCCTCATCGGCATCGGCGAGACCGTGCGGGACCGCGCCGAGTCGATCTTCGCGATCCGCCGGGTGGCCCGCGAGTACGGCGGCATCCAGGAGGTGATCGTGCAGAACTTCCGCGCCAAGCCGGACACGGCGATGCGCGGCATGCCGGACGCCGACCTCCAGGAGCTGGCCGCCACCATCGCCGTGACCCGCCTGCTGCTCGGCCCGAAGGTCCGGGTGCAGGCCCCGCCGAACCTGGTGGACGCCGAGTACGAGCTGATGATCCGGGCCGGCATCGACGACTGGGGCGGCGTCTCCCCGCTCACCCCCGACCACGTCAACCCCGAGCGGCCCTGGCCGCAGATCGACGACCTGGCCGCCCGCACCGCCGCCGCCGGGTTCGCGCTGCGCGAGCGGCTGACCATCTACCCCGAGTACGTGCTGGCCGGCGAGCCCTGGCTGGACCCGCGCCTGTCCGCGCACGTGGCCGCGCTCGCCGACCCGGCGACCGGGCTGGCCCGCGAGGACGCCGTGCCGGAGGGCCGCCCGTGGCAGGAGCCCGACGGCGGCTTCGTCCCGGCCGGCCGCGTGGACCTGCACGTCGAGGTGGACACCGACGGGCGCACGCACGACCGGCGGGAGGACTTCGACCACGTCTACGGCGACTGGGAGGCGCTGAAGGACCGCCTCGGCGCGGCCGTCCCGACGACGCCGGGCGACCTCCGGCAGGCGCTGCGCCGGGCCGCGAGCGACCCGGCCGGGCTCACCGACGACGAGGCCGTGACGCTGCTCGGCGCGGACGGCGAGGCCCTGGAGGAGCTGGCCGCCATCGCCGACGACCTGCGGCGGCAGGCGGCCGGCGACGACGTGACGTACGTGGTCAACCGGAACATCAACTTCACCAACGTCTGCTACACCGGCTGCCGGTTCTGCGCGTTCGCGCAGCGCCGCACGGACGCCGACGCGTACACGCTGAGCCTGGAGCAGGTGGCCGACCGGGCGCAGGAGGCGTGGGAGGCCGGCGCGACCGAGGTGTGCATGCAGGGCGGCATCCACCCCGACCTGCCGGGCGCCGCGTACTTCGACATCGCGAAGGCGGTCAAGGAGCGCACGCCGGACATGCACGTGCACGCCTTCTCCCCGATGGAGGTCATCAACGGCGCGAGCCGGACGAACCTGTCGATCCGCGCGTGGCTGGAGGCCGCCAAGGAGGCCGGGGTCGACTCGCTGCCCGGCACGGCGGCCGAGATCCTCGACGACGACGTGCGCTGGGTGCTCACCAAGGGCAAGCTGCCGACCAAGGAGTGGATCGAGGTGATCACCACCGCCCACCGGGTCGGCATCCCGACGACGTCCACGATGATGTACGGGCACGTGGACGACCACCTCCACTGGGTGCGGCACATCAAGCTGATCAGGCGGCTGCAGGAGGAGACCGGCGGGTTCTCGGAGTTCGTGCTGCTGCCGTTCGTGCACACCAGCGCCCCGATCTACCTGGCCGGCATCGCCCGCCCCGGGCCCACCGCGCGCGAGAACCGCGCCGTGCACGCCCTGGCCAGGATCCTGCTGCACGGCGCGATCGGCAACATCCAGTGCTCGTGGGTCAAGCTCCAGGACGACCTGTGCCGGCAGGTGCTCCAGGGCGGCGTGAACGACCTCGGCGGCACGCTCATGGAGGAGACCATCAGCCGCATGGCGGGCTCGGAGAACGGCTCGTACAAGACGATCAGCGAGCTGCGGGCGATGGCCGAGGTCACCGGGCGGCCGGTGCGGCAGCGCACCACCGGGTACGGCGTGCCCTCGGCCGAGCGGCTGGCGGCCTCGGCGGCCAGCGACGGCGTGTGCGGGAGCGTGCGGCGGGTGCTGCCGATCGTCCAGTAGTTGTAACAGGTTCTAACGACGGGTTGCGTGCGGCCCGCCCCAGCCTGGGAGAATCGTCCTCGTGCGGTTGGGTCGGCATCGCGCCGCGCTGTCCCCCGAGCAGCGGCGCAGTAGGGCGCTGCGCAGGGGCATGCTGGCCGGGCTGGCGGCGGTGGCCATCGTGGCCGCCGCGCTGACCGTGGTGCTCGGCGGCGCCGGAGCGTTGTGCTCCACGCGGGAGCCAGTCCTGGTGAGCGTCGCGGCGGCGGTCGACGTCGCCCCGGCGGTCATGGAGGCGGCCGGGCGCTTCAACGACACCAAGACGTCCACGGGCGGCCGGTGCGTGCTGGTCCAGGTGACCGAGCAGCCGCCGGCCACCGTCCTCCGCACCCTCATCGGCGACCGGGCGGGCGTGCTGCGCGAACGTCCTGACGGCTGGATCGCCGACTCCTCGGCCTGGATCCGGCTCGCCCGCCAGCAGGGGGCCAGCTCGCTGCCGGCCGGGGAGAGCGTGGTCGCCACGTCGCCGCTGGTGTTCGCCACGCGGGCGTCGCTGGCGCAGCGCTTCTCCGTCGGCCGGACGGAGATGAACTGGCGGATGGTGTTCCCGTCCACGGTGCGTGGGCGGCTCACGCCCACGGCCGACGAGCCCGACGTCGTCCGCGTCCCCGACCCCTCGCTGGCCGGGGCGGGCATCGCGACCGTGGCCGCCGCCCGGGACGTCGTCGGCACCGGGCCCGAGGCCGACAAGGCCCTGACCGCGTTCGTGCGCTGGGCGCAGGCCGGCTCGGCGCCCGACTACCGCAGCATGCTGGCCGCCGTGGACGACCGCACGTTCTGGCGGCGGCCCGTCGTCATCGTGCCCGAGCAGTCGGTGCGGAACCACAACCTGCGGCCCTCCGCCGACCCGGTCGTGGCGCTGCACCCGCGCGAGGGCACGATCGAGCTCGACTACCCGTACGTCGTCACCGCCACCGACCCGGTCGTGGCGGAGGCGTCCACCCTGTTCGCCGACTGGCTGAAGGGGCCGCAGGCGCAGGAGATCGTGCGGCGGGCCGGCTTCAGGTCGGGCGACGGCAAGCAGGGGCCGATCTCGCCGGGGCCGCAGATCCCGGCCGCCGAGCCCAGGGTGCGCACGTCCGTCACGCCGCAGGACATCGACGAGGCGCTGCTCGCCTGGAGCCGGCTCGCCCCGCCCACCAATATCCTCGTGCTCGCCGACACCAGCAAGCACATGGCCGAGCCGCTCAAGGGCAGCACCCGGGTGCAGGTGGCGCTGGAGGCCGCCAAGATCGGGCTGCGGCTCTTCCCCGAGTCCACCCACATGGGGCTGTGGGAGTTCGCGGACGGGCTCGGCCAGGTCAAGGGCTACCGGGAGCTGGTCGGGCTCGGCCCCATCAACGAGCCCGAGACCGGCCAGGTCATCCGGCGCAGCCGCCTCGACGAGGCCACCTCCACCCTCACCGCCCATCCGAAACGCGACAGCTCGCTCTACGACGCCGTCCTCAGCGGCTTCCGGCGGATGACCGGCGAGTACCGGGAGGAGATGAACAACTCGCTGCTGGTGATCACGGCGGGCAAGGACGACGGCAAGGGCGTCGACCTGACGCGGCTCGTCGACACCCTGCGCCGCGAATGGCGGCCGGACCGGCCGGTGCAGATCGTCGTCATCGCCTTCGGCAACGGGGTGGACCGGGGGGCGCTCGGGCAGATCGCGGCCGTCACCAACGGGTCGCTGCACGAGGCGCAGCGGCCGGACGAGATCATCGACGTCTTCCTCGCCGCCCTCGCCCGCCGCCTCTGCCACCCCACCTGCAAACCCACCCCGTAAGCCACCCCCGCCCTGGCTCTCCCGCAGCGGGCCGGCGCTCTGCCGTCGCCGGACTCCTGCCCCGCAGGGCCCTTCGCCAGAGGCGTCCCTCTGGGATCCTCTTCGCGCGGACTTCCGTCCGAAGGCCCGCTCCGAGACGGCCTCCGCCGCGAAGGGGCCCGCGCCGTTGGGACGGTCCTGCATCCGACGGCGGGCTCTCGCTCGAAGCGCCTCTCGTCTCCCTCCGCCGGGCGGGGTGCCGCTCCGTGGACGGTGTGTCTCGTCCGGAGGGCCCCTCGCCTGGGACGGCCGTCCGTCCAGCGGCGGGCCGGCGCGGACCCGCTCGGGGGCAGGGGGCGCCTGGGTGGGGCGTCCCCTTCCCGGGAGGGTCAGACGCGCTGCCAGAGGGCCGGGACGTTGGGCGGCTCCCAGCCGGCCAGGGAGGTGTGGGCCTGGATGCAGCGGTAGGTCACCCCGTTGTAGGTGACGGTGTTCCCGACCGCGTAGGCGACGCCGGCGCGCCACGTGCCGGACGGGCTGGTGGTGGGCGTGGCGGTCGGGGTGGGGGTGGGCGTGCGGGTCGGGGTCACGGTCGGGGTGGGCGTCGGGCTGGGGTTGCCGCCGCCGCCGACCTGGAGGTCGATGCAGGAGTAGAAGGCGTTGGTGGTGTCGGAGATGTTCCAGATCGCGAGGACCTTCTGGCGGCCGGTGAAGCCGGACAGGTTGACCGTGTGCGAGACCGTCGCGGGCGGTTGCTGCCCGCCTCCGTCGAACACGGCGACCCGGGTGTTGCCGATGTAGTACTCGTAGTTGGCCGTGGCGTGCCGGGCGGTGAACGTCCAGGTGAAGGTGACCGTGGTGCCCACCGAGGCGACCGGCCACGGCTTGCTGTCGTCGTTGAGCTGGGCGAACTGCGACAGGTTGGCGTTGCAGGTGCGCAGCCCCTTCGGGCCCTCGACGCTCTGCGGCTCGTAGATGATGTTGCCGCAGTCGGGCACCTTGCCGGCCGCGCAGTTGGCCTGGCGGCTGGGCGGCGCGTTGACGTACCCGTGGGCCAGGGCGGGGCCGGTGTTGAAGACCGTGGCGGCGACGGCGATCACCGCCACGGCGACTAACGTGAGCATCCTTCGCATGGAAGCGGCTCCTTTACATGGGGGGATGCTCCAAATGTAAAGGAAAGTTTCCTAACGGTAAATGGTCCCTGACCCGGCCGCACTCCCCGGGTCAGCGCGTCAGGACGAAGTCGGCAGGGTCGCGCGGGGCCCGGTCGCGCGGCGGCGCGGCCGGGTGCCCGACCGCCACGCAGCCCATCGGGTCCCACGCCGGCGGCAGGTCGAGCACCGCGCGCACCACCGGGCGGCAGAACATCGTGGACGACACCCACGCCGACCCCAGGCCCTCGACGGCGAGCTGGATGAGGAAGTTCTCCACCCCGGCCCCGGTCGCCACCACGAACATCTCGCGCTCGGCGGCGTTGCGCCGGTCGTCGCGGTAGGTGTGGGAGCCCTCCATCACCAGGCACGGCACGACCAGGTAGGGCGCGTTGCGCAGCACGTCGCCGCGCCGCACCCGCTTGGCGATCGACTGCTCGCCGAACCCGTCGCCCCGCAGGTCCTCGATCCAGGCCTCGCGCATGGCGTCGAGCAGCTTGACGCGCGTCTCGGGCGACTCGACCAGCACGAACCGCCAGGGCGTGGTGTGGTGCGGCGCGGGCGCGGCGATGCCCGCCGCCACCGCCCGGCGCACGGCCTGCGGGTCGACCGGCCGGTCGGCGAACTCCCTGATCGTCCGCCGGGCGAAGACGACGTCGCGCGACCCGTGCCGGAACAGGTCCTCGTCGGCCGGGCGGACCAGCGGCGCGGCACCCGGGCCGTCCTCGTCGGTGACCAGGTGGGCCAGGCCGCGCACGATCGCCACCGGCACGCCCGCGAGCTTGCCCTTGACCAGCTCGGCCGCCGCCGCGATCTCGTCGGCGAGCGCCGTCACGGTGACGTTCAGCTCGTTGCCGTAGGCGTCGGAGCGGCCACGGAAGTCGTCGAGCGGCCGCACCCCGGCCGCGCCGATCGCCACGTCGGTCAGCCCGTTGCGCCACGGCCGCCCGAAGGTGTCGGAGACGATCACGCCCGCCCGCACGCCGAGCCCCGCCCGGATGCGCCGGGCCGAGGCGTCCGGGTCCTCCGGCAGGAGCAGGACGGTGCCGGGATCGGTGTTGGAGGCGTCGACCCCGGCGGCGGCCATGACGAAGCCGTGCCGGGTCTGGGCGATCACGGTGTCGCCGCGCCGGGCGACCACCCGCTCGGTCTCGTCCTCGATGGCCTGGCGGCGGTCGGGCGCGCGGCGGACGCGGCCCTCGGCCTTGCTCACGATCTTGGAGGTGACGACGACGATGTCGCCGTCGCGCAGGCCGGCGCCGGACAGCAGGGCCGCGACGTCGTCGCCGGCCCGCACCTCGCCGATGCCCTCGACGGGGATCACCTCAAGGGTGGCGGGCTGCGGGGAATCGCTCATCGGGACAGCTCCAGGGCCAGGTCGAGGGCGGTACGGGCGATGCCGGCGGCGGCCTCGGCGTCATGCATGAGGATCGGGCGGGACACGACCCGCACGCCGTCGAGCGCGACGCCGGAGTCCTCCTCGGCCACGAGCCAGCCGTCGACGAGGTCGGCGCCGTACAGCTCCAGCACCGCCTGCGCGGTGGTCTCCACGCCGATGGCCGTCAGGCAGGCGTCGGCCATGCCGCGCACCGGCGCCCCGCCGATGATCGGCGACACGCCGACGACGGTCTTGGGCAGCAGCGCCTCGCGGATGCCCGGGACCTGGAGGATCGTCCCGATGCTGACCACCGGGTTGGACGGCGGCAGGATGACGACGTCGGCCTGCCTGATCGCGTCGAGCACGCCCGGCGCGGGCTTGGCGGTGTCGACCCCCACCAGCGCGAACGACCGCGCCGGCACCGAGGCGCGCAGCCGCACCCACCACTCCTGGAAGTGCACCGCGCGCCTGCCGCGCTCGTCCTCGATCACCACGTGCGTCTCGCAGCGGTCGTCGGTCATCGGCAGCAGGCGCACGCCGGGCTGCCAGCGCGCGCACAGCGCCTGGGTGATCTGCGACAGGGGATAGCCGGCCTCCAGCATCTGCGAGCGCACGATGTGGGTGGCGAAGTCGCGGTCGCCGAGCCCGAACCACTGCGGCTCCACGCCGTACGCGGCCAGCTCCTCCTTGACCACGTGGGACTCCTTGGCCCGGCCCCAGCCCTGCTCCTCGTCGATGCCGCCGCCCAGGGTGTACATGACGGTGTCGAGGTCGGGGCAGACCCGCAGCCCGAACAGCGTGATGTCGTCGCCCGTGTTGCCGATCACGGTGATGGTGGCGTCCGGCTCGGTGGCGCGCAGGCCGCGCAGGAAACGGGCGCCGCCGATGCCGCCGGCGAGTGACACGATGTGCATGGGCCTCAGTCTTTCACCGGGCTCCGACAAGCCCGGGCGGGGGAGTTGGTTTTCACCGGCTGCAACCGCGTACTTGCAGGTATAGGCCGAATTGAGATGTAAGGGGTTGGTGGGACGCCCGACGCCTGACTTGACGATGTGGCAAACTCCCTTCGGGCCAAAGGGTCCGATGGGGGTACTTGTGAGCAAACTTGACGTTGCGCGGCTGCGGGAGCCGGCCGCCTGGATCATGCTCGTGGCCGGGCTCGTGAGCGTGGTGCTGACGATCGGCCATCTCCTGATCGGCTCGTCCTCCGGCTCGTCCTTCACCGGCCGGGCCGCCTCGAACTTCTTCGGCCTCACCGACCCGGTCGTCACGGCGCTGCTGCTCGGCGCGGTGCTGCTGGTCACGAAGGTCGGCACGCCGTCGGACAAGGCCAAGCCGATCACGTACGGGGCGGCCGTCGGGCTGCTGCTCGCCGCCGTGTTCGGGATGCTGTCGCTGCTGCTCGGGCTGTTCGCCGGGGACGGGGCGCGCTCGACCGTGGAGTTCGTGCTGCTGGGCGCGCCCCGGCTGGCGCTGACGGCGGTCGCGCTCGTGTACCTCCTGCCGCAGGTGCTGCCCGCCCGGCCGGTCGCGCAGGTCTACCACCACCCGCAGTTCGGGCAGCCGCAGTTCGGGCAGCCGCAGCCCGGTTTCGGCGGACAGCCCGAGCAGGCGTTCGGCCAGCCGCAGCCGGGCCCCGGCCACGGGCAGCAGCCGCCGATGGGCCAGCAGGCGCCGTCCGGCCAGCAGCAGCCCGGTTACGGCCCCCAGGACGCGCCCGTCCCCGGCTTCGGCCCCCAGGACCAGCCCGCGCCCGCCGCCGGCTACGGCCAGCAGCCGCCCTCGGGGCAGCACCCGATGCCCCAGCAGCCGCCGATGCCCGGCGGCCCGGTCCAGCACGGGCCCGGCGGGTACGGGCAGCAGCCGCCGTCCGGGCAGCACGCCGCGCCCGCCCAGCCCCAGCCCATGGCGGCCCAGCCCCTGTCGGGCCAGCACGCCGCCCCCGGCCCGTACGCCCCGCCCGCCGACCCGCAGCAGCCCGCCTACGCCCCCCAGCCGCAGCAGGCCGCCGAGCAGCCGCACCCCCAGGTCAGGGGCGCGCTCCCGGCCGCGCCGCAGGACCAGCAGCAGGGCTTCGGCCGGCCCGACTCGCCGTACGCGCCCCCGCAGGGCCCCGGCGGCGGCCAGGACGCCGGCTACGGCGCCAACCCCGGCCAGGACGCCGGCTACGGCACGAACCCCGGCTTCGCCGCCGGCCAGGACCAGCAGCCGTTCGGGCAGCACGCCTACGCGCCCGCCGACACGGCGCCCACCGTGGACCGCCCGGCCCCCGCCCACGCCCACGCCCTCCCCGACTACGCGACCCCGGCCCCTGACTACGCGACCCCGGCCCCATCCACCGACTACGCGACCCCGGCCCCGGACTACGCCACCCCGGCCCCGTCCCTCGACTACGCCACCCCCGCGCCGTCCCTCGACTACGCCACCCCGCCGCCGGCCACGGACTACGCGACGCCCGCGCCGCAGGAGTACAACACCCCGCCCGCCCAGGAGTACCAGCCCGCCCCGTACGTCCCTGCGGACAGCCAGCCGAGCCTCTACGGCCACCCGAGCCCGAACCCGTACGCACCCCCGGACTCCTTCGCCACCCCCAGCGATCAGTCCTACCCGACGGGCGACACCGCCCCGAGCGTCCCGTTCCAGCCGCCGGCGCAGCAGCCGCAGCAGCCGTACTACGGGCAGAGCGCGTTCGACCAGCCCCAGCAGGGCGGCACCCCGTTCACCGGGTACTCGGGCGCCGAGTACGCGGGAGGCGCCGGCCAGGCCCCGTCGTACCAGGAGCCGGACCCGCCCGTGGACCCGCGCTCCCAGCAGCTCCTCGACGCCTACCAGCAGGCGGAGACGTACCAGTCGTCCGCCGGCACCACCCCTGACCTGCGCGTCCCCGACTACACGTTCGGTCACCCGCAGTCCCAGGCCCCGTACGAGCCCCAGCAGGGCGGCTACGAGCCGCGCCCGTACCAGCCGGCCCACCAGGCCCCGGCCGCGCCCGCGACCCCCGGCTGGCCGGGCGGCGAGGCGCAGGGCGAGTCGACGGTGCGCCTGGACCCCTCGGCGATGCGGGGCGACGCCCTCGACGGCGACCAGCGCCGTCCGGGCGACGACCCGATCAACCCCACTGCCATATACACCCCCAACGAGCCCCGCAGGTAACGGACCGGCAAGGAACGGCTAGAGAGAAGGTGGGCCACGGGCGGGCCTCTATACCGCCCTGGTACGGTTCGGACCGCTGACAGGTTGCGCGACCCCAGGTCGAGCCCCCGAAAGGGCGGGTTCGTCCGGGCGAGAACATCACATGCCAAGCACACCGGGGCGAGATCTGGTCTTTCCCCGGATACCTGCATGCCGCTTGACGCCGGACAGCGCACGCGCGTGTAATTACAACCATGTTGTTACGCCTTCCCGTGGGTGGGTAATAAGGAAGGCGTCCATGGGGGGCTCCATTGCGGGCGGGCGGCAGGGAGGTGTGCAGTGACCGATCCGGTCATCGCACAGGATCAGCTTGACGCTGAAGAACTTGGCTGGCAGGAACGCGCGTTGTGCGCGCAGACGGATCCGGAGGCGTTCTTCCCGGAGAAGGGCGGCTCGACCCGAGAGGCCAAGAAGGTCTGCCGATCGTGCGAGGTCCGTGCGGAGTGCCTGGAGTACGCACTCGAGCACGATGAGCGGTTCGGCATCTGGGGTGGGCTGTCGGAGCGGGAGCGCAGGAGGATCAAGCGCCAGGCCGTTTGACATAGAGGCGGAAGGGTCACGTGGGACGACCACGTGACCCTTTTGCGCATCTTCTGACAGCTCTGACATGTATGGTGGGCCCGCCTGACCATCCCCCCAGGAGTCACCTGCACATGTCCCGTCCCTACGT
Organism: Actinomadura luzonensis; assembly: GCF_022664455.2. Classification (NCBI taxonomy): domain Bacteria; kingdom Bacillati; phylum Actinomycetota; class Actinomycetes; order Streptosporangiales; family Thermomonosporaceae; genus Actinomadura; species Actinomadura luzonensis. Next base: position 302,298 of record NZ_JAKRKC020000003.1, on the reverse strand, counting down.
CACCGTGGTCGTCGTCGCGCACGACGGCGGACGCTGGCTGGGGGAGACGCTGCGGGCGCTGGTGAGCCAGAGCCGCAGGCCCGACCGCGTGATCGGCGTCGACAACGGCAGCAGGGACGGCTCGGCCGACCTGCTCGCCCAGGCGCTCGGCCGCGGCAACGTGATCTCCCTGCCCCGCTCGACGGCCTTCGCCGAGTCCGTCGCCGACGCGCTCGGCCGCCTGCCGTCCGCCGGCCCCGACGAGTGGGTCTGGCTGCTCCACGACGACTGCGCCCCCGACCGGTGGGCGCTGGAGGCCCTGCTCGGCGCGGTCGCGCACGACCCGAAGGCCGCCGTCGTCGGCCCCAAGCTGCGCGACTGGCTGGACCGCCGCCGCCTGCTGGAGGCGGGCGTCACGGTGGGCCGCACCGGGCGCAGGGACACCGGGCTCGAGCCGCACGAGTTCGACCAGGGCCAGCACGACGGCGTCCGCGAGGTGATGTCGGTCTCCACGGCCGGCATGCTGGTCCGGCGCGACGTGTGGGAGGCCGTGGGCGGGCTCGACCCGTTCCTCCCGCTGTTCCGCGACGACCTCGACCTGTGCTGGCGGGTCCGCAACGCCGGCCACAAGGTGCTGGTCGCGACCGCCGCCGTGGCCTGGCACGCCGAGGCGGCGGCCCGCCGCCGGCGGCGGATCACGGTGAGCGGCGACCATCCGCGCCGGCTCGACCGGCGCAACGCGATCTTCGTGGTCATGGCGAACCTGCCCTTCCGCGCGATGCTCTGGGCGCTGCTGCGCAACGTGCTGGGCTCGTTCTTCCGGGCGCTGCTGTTCGTCCTGGGCAAGCAGCCGGCGAACGCGCTGGACGAGCTGGTCGCCATGGGGTCGGTGCTGGTGCACCCGCTGCGGCTGGCCCGGGCGCGGCGCGCCCGCCGCCACGGCCGCAAGAGGGGATATATCCGCATAAAGCGGTTGATGACCCCTCCGGGCGCGGCCTACCGGCGGCTGGCCGACATGGTGCAGAGCTTCCTCGCCGGCGAGACCCCCGTCGAGGCCGCCGGCCGCCACCACCACGCCCCGGCCGCCACCGAGGACGACGACGAGCACGCGCTCGTCCCGGCCGACAGCGGGGCCGTCAAGCGCTTCCTGTCGCGGCCCGGAGTCGTGCTCATGCTCGCCCTGGCCGCCGTCTCGCTGGTGGCCGAGCGCTCCCTGCTGTTCGGCGACCGGCTCGGCGGAGGCGCGCTGGTGCCGGTGTCCGGGAGCGCGGGCGAGCTGTGGGCGTTCTACACCGAAGGCTTCCACGACGGCGTCGGCCTCGGCTCGGACGCCTGGGCGCCGCCCTACGTCGCGGTCGTCGCCGCCCTGTCCACGCTGGCGCTCGGCAAGACCTGGCTCGCCGTGACGGTGCTGCTGCTCGGCTCGGTGCCGCTCGCCGGGGCCACCGCGTACCTGGCCACCCGGCACGTCATCCCGGCGGTGCCCGCGCGGGCCTGGGCGGCCGGCACGTACGCGCTGCTGCCCGTCGCGACCGGCGCGATCGCGGCCGGGCGGCTCGGCACGGCGGTGGTGTTCGTGCTGGTGCCGGTCTACGCCTCGCTCGCGACGAGCGTGCTGTCCGCCGAGCCGCGCCGCGCCCGCCGCGCCGCCTGGGCGCTCGGGCTGCTGCTGGCCGTGGGGACGGCGTTCGTGCCGCTGACGTACCCGATGGTCGCGCTGCTCGCCGGGGCCGCGCTCGCGGTGTGGCGGCGGCCGGGGGTGGTGACGTCCGTGGCCGTCGCGCTGCTGGTGCCGGTGGCGCTGCTGTTCCCCTGGCTGGCCACGCTCGTCGCCGCCCCGGGCCGGCTGCTGCTGGAGGCCGGGCTGCACGACCCCGCCCTGGCGGACGCCTCGCTCGCGCCCGAGGCGCTGCTCACGCTCAGCCCGGGCGGGCCCGGCCTGCCGCCGTTCTGGGTGACCGCGGGCCTGCTCGCGACGGCGCTGGCCGCGCTGCTCATGCGCCGCCAGCGGATGATCGTCGCCCTCGGGTGGGGAGTCGCCCTGTACGGGGTGCTGACCGCGATCCTGGTCAGCCGGATCCCGGTCGGCGGGACGCGGGGCTGGCCGGGAGTGCCGCTGGCGTTCGCCGGCACCGGGCTCGTGGTGCTCGTCGCCCTGACCGCGCACCGCCTGGCCGGGCTGCGCGCCGGGGGCGGGCTGCGGCGGCTCGGCGCGACGGCGGCGGTGGCGCTGGCCTTCAGCACGCCGCTGCTGGCCGCCGGCTGGTGGGTCTACACCGGCGTACGCGGCCCGCTGACCGGCGACGCCCCCGACGTGCT